>NZ_JBITFD010000013.1:0-222331 GCF_044455765.1 Micromonospora sp. NPDC051141 | reverse complement strand
TTGGCGCTGCGGCCCGAGGTGATCGTCTGCGACGAGCCGGTGTCGGCCCTGGACGTGTCCATCCAGGCCCAGGTGATGAACCTGCTGGAGAAGCTGCAGGCCGAACTCGGTCTGTCGTACGTCTTCATCGCCCACGACCTGTCGGTCGTGCGCCACCTGTCCGACCGGGTCGCCGTCATGTACCTGGGCAAGATGGTGGAGGTCGGCACCGAAGACGAGATCTACGAGCGGCCCACCCACCCGTACACCCAGGCGCTGCTGTCGGCGGTGCCGGTGCCGGACCCGACCGTGCGCGACAGCAAGGCGATCATCCGACTCCAGGGCGACGTCCCCTCGCCGGTCAGCCCGCCCTCGGGCTGCCGGTTCCGCACCCGCTGCTGGAAGGCGCAGGACGTCTGCGCCCAGGACGTGCCGCTGCTGCAGATCCGGCCGGGCTCGGACCACCCGAGCGCCTGCCACTTCGCCGAGAAGCGAGAGATCGTCGTCGTTACCGGCGGCAGGAGTAGCGAAACTCCCGCTTGGTAGGAGCGCAGCACCTCACGACACTGCTGCCAAGAGAAACCCGTCGCTGACATGCCGCGATCCTCTGCGCGCCGGCTGGACCTGTGCCGGCCGTGCTGATCGTCGAAAGCCTTCCCACCTGCACCGGCGAACCGGTTCTACAACCGTCGCGTATTGCCTATGGAACGTCGTCGGGCAGGAGATGGAATGAGAAAGCTGTATCGCGGTCTTCCGCTTGTGGTTGCCGTCGCGGTCCTGGCCGCGTGTAGCGGGGGTAACTCCGACCGAGCCGCCAAGCCGGCGAGCGTCGCGCCCTCGAGCAGCATCCTTGAGGAGGCACCCGTCACCCTGCCTCCGGTGGAGGTGAAAGCGGCTGCGGTCGGCGTAGCCGATCACACCTTCGCACGGGAGAAAACCGACCTCGTCGAGATCCCCGGCGGACGCTTCACCCTCCTCACCGTGAACGGCAAGACGGTCTACCGGTTCGAAGAGGACGAGAACAACCCGCCCAAGGTGACATGTCTCGACGACTGTCTCATCACTTGGCCACCCGTGGTGGTCGACCAGGAAGAAGTCACCGTAGCCAAAGGCGCCCAACGCGACCTGATCAACACCGTGAAGCGACCGGACGGGCACCGGCAGCTCACCTACAACGGCTGGCCGCTCTACTGGTTTGAAGAGGACACCGCCGCCGGCGAGGCCAAGGGCGAAGCGGTCGGCGGCAACTGGTCGACGATTAAGCCGGACGGCAAGCCGGTGTTCCCGAAAGGCATCCGCTGACCAGCGACCCCGCAGCAGTCAATGCAGCTTTCCGTGACACGTGCTAGAAGGAGAGGAACAGGCATGACCGTCAGCCGTACGCGCCGGGCACTGATCGGCACCGCACTGCTCAGCGTAGCGGTCGTGGGCGTAGGGGCCACGCCGGCCTCCGCCAACGCGAAGGGTCAGATCTCGCCCGCGTCGAGTCCGCGGGCGAAGTGGCTCGGCCAAGGCGAGAACTCCGGTGTCGGCACGAGCGCCAACCCGCCGTCCGCAGCAGCCATGTGGACCTTCAGCGAGTCCCTCACCTTCCCGGGCACCTACTTCCTCTCGGTGCGCAGGTCGATCAGCGAGGGCACCCTGTACCTCGACCTGTCCGGTAACGACCCATCCAGCGGCATTCCGTTGGTCACCATGCCGTTCGACGGTACCAAGTCGCAGCGCTGGATCCTGGAGAAGCAGACCGGCTCCAGTTCGCGGTATCGGTTCAAGAACTCGTTCGCCAACAAGTACGTCACCTTCGACGCCGCGGGCGGTAGTGCCCCGCTGCGGATTCAGCCGTCGAACGCCTTTGGCGAGCAGCGATTCGACGCGCCGCCGACCCTCTGACAACCCGTGCCATGACGTCATAGCCGGAACACCGCCGAATCGTGCTCGGCGGTGTTCCGTCGATTCTGTATCCCCGTCAGAGGATGCCATGACAGAAGCGAAGCTCCGGGCGAGAACGCCGCCGCCGTCACGACAAGCAACGCCTCATCGAGGCCGTCCACCATCGCATCTGCGGGTGGTGGGCCGCGATCACGTGACGAAGCGGCGGAAAAGTCTGGTAGGCCACCGGGTGCGGCTCCTCCGCCCTACTGCCCACATCCGCTGATGAGTCGGGCAGGTTGGTGTGGGACTCGGTCAACGCTGGCAGTGTGACCCGGAGTGGAGCGGGTATGGGCGACCGGTGACGGATCAGAACCCGACGCATGAGGAGATGAGGCGAACCCGCGTCGCCTTCTTCCAGGCGCTTCCCGCTATGGCGCCGTCTCGACTCCCGGCCAGGCACGGTGGGGTCATCCGCATCGACCTGGCGGGGGACGGCGACCAGGAGCGGTGGTATGTGGAGTTCAGCGTTGGCCGCGCTCGCGCCGACCAGGATGACGGGGAGCGGACGGCCCAGGTCACCATCACGACTACCTTCAGCCTCTTCGATGCATTGATCAGGGGAGAGGCGTCGGTCATCGGGGGTTCCTACCGCAAGGATTTCGGCATCGCCGGTCAGACCCCTTTGTATCATCTCCTGCGGCGATTTTTTGACTCGTCGAGGTCGGCGCGCGATCCTCGTATCAGGGCGCAGGAGTGTAGGCGGCACGGCCTACTCTGGCGCGAATCGTTGGAAGCTGACCTACGCCGTCACGCGATGCGGAGGGCGGGGTCTGGATGACTACGAATCTCGTGAGCATCTTGGATGGCAACACCTTCCTCGTCACCAGCCGGGACGGAGATATCGATCCGTCGTCGGAGTACCCGACGGGATTGTTCTCTTTTGACACCCGCTTCGTCTCCACCTGGCAGCTCTCCATCAACGGGGAGCGGCTACATGCGCTGACGGTCGACAGCAAGGAGTACTACCAGACAAGCTTCTTCGTGGTTCCCGGGCGACCCACCCAGTACGTCAACGCTCAGATATCTGCCACCCGGCATCGGGTCATCGGCGGCAGCTTCGTTGAGGAGTTGACCGTGCTGAACCACACGAACGAAGACGTGGACATGGTGGTTCGGCTCGACGTCGACTGCGACTTCGCCGACCTGTTCGAGGTCAAGAACGTTCAGCCGAAGAAGGGCCAGGCAGAAGTTACCGTCGAAGCCGACGCGTTGCGGTTCGCGTACCGCCGCGAGGGCTTTCATCGAGAGACGGTGGTGCGATCCACTGAGCCTCCCGCGATCGATCGGCGTGGCATGGAGTTCCACCTTCGGGTCAAGGCGCACGGCGAATGGCGGACCTGCTTCCACGTCATCACGAACATCGTGGGCGCGCGGGAGTTGGACTTCCGGGACAGCAACGAGGTTCTGCGGGCGCGCTCCGCCGACGTGCTCCAGACGGAACTCGCCGAATGGCTGGAGGCGGCACCCACCCTGGCCGACGCTCCGCTCTCCCTGCGCATGACATATCGGCAGAGCCTCGTCGATCTGGCGGCACTCCGGTTCACTGCCAACCCTTTCTACGGCAACTTCTTCACTGCGGGATTGCCGTGGTTCATGTCCCTGTTCGGCCGAGACAGCATCTTCACGTGCCTCCAGACGCTTCCCTTCCTGCCGCATACCGTCGCAACGACTCTGCGCAACCTTGCCTACATGCAGGGGGCCCGCTTCGATGACTTCCGCGAGGAGGAACCAGGAAAAATCATCCACGAGATGCGCTTCGGCGAGACGGCGGTCTTCCAGGAGCAACCCCACTCGCCGTACTACGGCTCGGCAGACAGCACCCCCTTGTTCGTAATACTTCTCGACGAGTACGAACGCTGGTCGGGTGACGCGAACATGATTCGGGAGTTCGAACTTGAGGCTCGCGCCGCGCTGAATTGGATAGGCACCTACGCCGACCTGCTCGGCACTGGCTACGTGTGGTACGAGTGCCGCAACACCGACACGGGCCTGGTGAACCAGTGCTGGAAAGACTCTCCCGATTCGTTATCGTACGCGGACGGCCGTCTGGCGGCCTTCCCCGTCGCAACCTGTGAACTTCAGGGCTACGCGTACGACGCCAAGGTGCGGGGAGCGCGCCTGGCCCGAGAATTCTGGGATGATCCAGGCCTTGCCGCCCAGTTGGACCGCGAGGCCGCCGAGTTGAAGGACCGCTTCAACCGTGACTTCTGGGTGACCGACGGCGAGTACTACGCCCTGGCACTCGATGGCGACGGACGACAGGTGGACGCGCTGTCGTCCAACATCGGGCACCTGCTCTGGAGCGGCATCGTCGACCAGGCGCGGGCGAGCAGGATAGCCGAGCACCTGGTCGGTCCGGAACTCTTCTCCGGATGGGGTGTCCGCACGCTCGCCACCAACGCCGGCCGCTACAACCCGTTGGGATACCACGTCGGCACGGTGTGGCCTTTCGACAGCTCGATCATCGCCTGGGGACTCTGGCGTTACGGTTTCCGTGCGGAGGCCAACCGGATCTGTGAGGGCCTTCTCGACGCCGCACCTTTCTTCAACGGGCGACTCCCCGAGGTGTTCGCCGGATACCCGCGACATTCCACCAACCACCCGGTCGAGTATCCCACCGCTTGCAGCCCTCAGGCTTGGTCGGCGGGAGCCCCCTTGCTCCTGCTGCGGGTCATGCTCGGCCTGCAACCGCACACCGACCATCTGGCGATCGACCCCGTCATTCCCGATAGCATCGGCCGCATCGAACTCCTCAACATTCCCGGACGGTGGGGCCTCATCGATGCCCTCGGCCGGAGCCGGTAGGGACTGGATGATGTCCGGTGGTGGCAGCCGTCCCGTCGTGCCGCGGCACCAACGGCTGCCACCACCTACCGCCGCCACGGGGGGAGCGGCGGCACCACATTCGATCGCGACAGTCATCAAAGAGCAATGCGGGTTTACCCCCAAGACAGTCGGCGTACCCTGCGGTCCCCGCGTCGAGAACACAGGGTGGCCAGGCGACCACAGACGAACCGATTCCTGCTCATACGGCGTACCCCAGGCACAGAGGTGATTGCGCGAGCGGATGGGGGTGCGGCTGTCATGTACAGAGAATTTGTCGGACGCGGCGACGAGCTTGCCTACATCGAGAGCCTGCTCGAGAACCCCGCCCAAGGGTCGACGGTCGTGGCTGTCGTCGGCGACCCCGGGACCGGCAAGACTCGGCTGCTGGCCGAGGTCGCCCGGCTGGCCGAGTCACGCGGTTGGCAGGTCACCACCGGCCTGTTCGAGATCGGGCCCGCCGTTCGTGACGCCCCGATCCGGCAGCCGGCGCAGGAAGCGCGGGTGCTGATGCTCGGGGACGACGCGCACCGGTACGAGGATCTCGCCGTCGAACTGCTGCAGCGCGCGGCCCGAGCGGAGAGCACCCCCACACTCGTGGCCTTGGCCTACCGGCCGCGACAGCTACCGAGCCGGGTCGCGGCCACGCTCGCCTCGACTGCGGGACGGGCAGCCGTCCACCGGATCGAGCTCTCCAGGCTGAGCGAAGAGGAAGCCGCGCACCTGCTCGGCCGGCACGTCCCAGCGCATGCGGTAAGCGGGATCTATCAGGCCGGCGGCGGCAATCCTCTGTACCTCTCGATTCTGGCCGGACAGTACGAGGGCCCGTCGCATGAGGCGACCGCTGACCAGTTCGGCTCCGGCAACGACGGCCTGGCGGTGCTGCGTGCCGAGCTGGAATCCCTGCCTGCGGTGGTCCAGCAGGTAGGCCACGGTGCGGCGGTGCTCGGTATCAGCTTTGATGTGGCAGACGTGGCACCGACCGCACAGCTGCCTGAGCAGACGGTCGCCGACGGTTTGGAAGTGCTGAGGCGGCATGACGTCATCAGGGACGGTGTCCGCCCCGGTGTCATGACGTTCCGGCACCCAACGATGTGGCAAGCGGTATATGAAGGATCGGGAACGTGGTGGCGGCGGCAGGCTCACGAGCGGGCCGCCGCGGTGTTGAGCATGCGCGACGAGCCGGCCGAGACGCTGGCACGCCATATCGAAGCCTTCGCACGCGGTCACGACGCCGCCGCCGCCCGACAGCTCACCCGGGCGGCTTTGGCCACGCGCTGGAGTTCGCCCATTACTGCGGCGCGCTGGTTCGCCGCTGCCCTGCGTCTCGTTCCGACCACCCCACAGACCAGGGTCCGTCGTAGCTGGCTACTGCTGGAGCAGGCACGGACACTCGTGGCAGCCGGTCACATCGACGCAAGCCGGGCAGCAGTCGCATCCTCACTGGAGCTGACCTCACGCGAAGGTTGGAGAATCCGCCGGCAGGCGCTGGCTGTCGCCGTGCGCATCGATCAGCTGCGCGGCCGCTTCGACGAGGCGGCAGCTCTCCTTCACCGAGAACTCGGGGCCCCGATCCGCGACACCTCGACCGAGGTCACGCTCAGGCTTGAGCTCGCGGCTGTCGAGCTGATGCGCGGCGACTTCGAGGCTGCGGCATCGGCTGCCGCACGCGCCGCCGGTGTCGCCGACAGCGCCCGCCCACCGCAGGCAGCCGCAGCCGCCAGTCTGGTTGCGCTCACGATGTGCGTGAGCGGTGACCCAGCCGGGGCACTGACGAAGGCCGACCAGATCGGTCGGCTCGTCGACGCCGCCTCCGACAGCGAACTGATGCCTCACCTGCGTTCGCTCCTGTGGCTGGGCTGGTCCGACGTGATACTCGGGCGGTACGAACTCGCGCTGCGGCGCCAGTCCCGGGCTGTCGAGATCGCGCGAGCCAGCGGGCAGGTCGATGTGCTCGCCCAGCTGCTCGTGGGTCAGGGCAACGCGCTGCGATGGCTCGGCCGTCTACAGCTTGCGAGGAACCACTTCGAGGGTGCGTATGCCATCGCGTCTCGCATCGGCAGCGAGCCACTCATCTGCATCTCCCTCGCGATGCTGTGCCACGTGCACACCTGGCTCGGCGACAGCGAGATCGCGTACACCTATGGCGAACGGGCCTTGGCCGCCACACCACCCGGTGGCGGGTGGTTGGGGGCCTTGGTCCCGGTCATCCTCGCCCTGGCGCGGCTTGAAGCGGGAGACCCGGCGGGATGCGAGGAACAGGTAGTCATGGCCGCCGGGGGAGCAGCGCTCCCGCGTACCGACGCCGGCAGCCGGGCCCACTGGTACGAGATGCTCACGCGGGCGGCAGTAGCGCTCGGAGACCGGGAGGGCGCGGCCGGCTGGGCCAAGCGCGCCGCTGCCGCTGCCGCCGACACACCACTCCCGCACACGGCGGCTTTCGCGCACCTGGCGGCAGCACAGGTGGCACTTGACGGTGGCCAGCGGCGGCTGGCCCAGGACCAGGCGGTGTCGGCAGCAGAGTTGTTCGAACGCACCGGAAACGTGCTCGACGCGGGACGGGCGCGTACGGTCGCCGGCCTCGCCGCCGTCGCGGGCCGGCATCCACAGGTCGGTGCGGAGCTGCTCGAACGCGCGTTGCGTGACCTGGACGCCTGCGGGGCAACGGGATGGCGTCGCAGGAGCGAACGGTACCTGGCCGAGGCAGGATACGAGTCCAAGAAGAGAGTGCCCAGGCCACGCGGCCCCTTACAGGCGCTGAGCAGTCGCGAGCGAGAGGTCGCGGAACTCGTGGCCGAGGGTAGGAGCAACAAGGAAATCGCCGCTGCGCTCTTCCTCAGCGTCAAGACAGTGGAACGTCATATGGCTCGCATCTTCACGAAGGTGGAGGTGACGTCCCGGGCGGCGTTGGCAGCGATGATTGCGCGTGATGATCTCGACCCGGTGTGACGCCGGCTAAGTCCGGTGGCCGTGCTGCTCAATTTTTCAGGACCCCCGAGGACTCCGGCATCGGTTCACGCATGGTCGCTGAATCGGCTACCGGAGACCTCGGGGAATCTCACACCCTCAGAAACACGTCACCATGTGGCCAACGGCTCAAGCCCGAGCACGCGACGGCCTGTCCGGCAATGACTGGAGTAAAAGCCCTTCGCGCTTCCCTCCCAAGAACTCAGTGCATGCAGGGCTGGCAGACGACGGGCGCGGAGTCCGCCTGCGCCGGCGCGGCCACACCCGCGAGCACCGCAACGGCGGCTACCCCACCAACGATGAAGATCTTAATGGCCTTGGACATGATTCCAACCCTTTCTACGATACCTGCGAACCGTCAGAGGGAAGTGTTTAGGTAGTTGCCCGGTATGGGAATCCGGGATTTCCCTCATAGTGCGGCGCGCTTTCGGTGCACATGCACGACCCCCGATGGCACGCTGGTCCCGATCAGCCGGGTCGCTGACCAGCGGCCCACCAATCGCACCAGCACGTACGCCGCAGCGCGGACGTGCAGGTGCCCGCCCGCGTGGTCGGTCGAGGGAGCCGGGCGAGAACCGCGTCGGTCGCCATCGCGTACTGCCTTCTGCGTACTCCGGGGCACCCGTCCCGGAGCATCTTGCCGATGGGCCCGGGGCCTCCGGCGCAGCACTGAGATAGGGGGACAGCGTTGGCAGGCATCAAGTCCTACTACGGCGAGGCGCCGGGTTGGCTCGAGGAGGCCTGCTCGACACCTGCCTGCCGCGGCTACGACACCGAACTCTTCTTTCCGAGGACGGAGTCCTCCTGGATGGTCCGCCGGGCCAAGGACGTCTGCGCCCGCTGCCCGCTTCTGGACCCCTGCTTGGAGTGGGCAATGCGGCAGCCCGTCGGGAAGCTCGACGGGATCTGGGGCGGCACCACTCCCCGGGAGCGTCTGAAGCTCCGCCGCGAGACGAGTGATCGATGAGCGCAGCCCGATGCGCGGCAGCAGGACACGCCGCAGCGCACACCACCCGGGAAGGGAAGGAGGACCTGTTCAGGCGGGCGGTTCGTGTTCGTCGGCCTTCAGCAATGCGTGGACGAGCACGTCGACGATGAAGCGTTCCCATTCCTCCGGGGTCCAGCCTGCCGCGGCGAGGGACAGATACACCTCGAGCCCGGACAGGGCGGACAGGATGGCGACGGCCTCCTCCACCGGTACGCGCAGGGCGCCCAGCGCGTCGAGCTGACCGGCCAGCACCCGGAATGCCGATGCCGTCTCGGTTTCATTGGTGGTCCATTGCTGGGCCATGACCGGGTCGACCGCAGCGGCGTCACGAACCACCTTCATGATCGGGCCCACCCGCGTCAGGACGCCTCGCCCGTACGACATCCAGAGGGCGATCACCTTGCGGGGGTCGGACTCGGCGCGCGCCTCCTCGAGCCAGGGCCGGTTCAGCATGGGAACCGGCTGATCGTCGCCGACGGCGGCGATGTCGACAGCCGCCTTGAGGACCGCGCTCTTGTTGCCGAAGTGGAAGTAGACCGTCTGCACCGCCACGCCTGCTCGCGCGGCGATCTGCTCAAGCGTGGTGGCGCCGTAGCCGCCGCTGGTGAACAGCTCGGTGGCGGCGTCGGTGATCTTCCGCCGCGTCGCGCGGGTGCGGCTGCCGCGGGGCTTGACAACGTCACTCATGGGTTAGACTCTAACTCTAGAGTCCAACTACAATCTTGGGAGGTTCCGTGATCAGCGGTATCCATCACGTCAAGCTCCCCGTGGGCGACGTGAAGCGAAGCCGCGACTGGTACGGACGGGTGCTCGGCTTCGAGACGGTCATCGAGTTCGTCGAAGACGCGGAGCTCATGGGTGTGGCGCTGCGGCGCGAGGGCTCTCCGGTGCAGATCGCGCTGCGGCACGATCCGGCGCGGGCACGCGCCCTCGCCGGGTTCGACGCCCTGGCGCTTCTCGTGCCGACTCGTGCCGATGTTCGCCGCTGGGCGGTCGAGCTGGACCGCCTCGGCGAGCCGCACGGTGGCGTGGTCACCGGGCACCAGGGCGGCGCCGTCCTGGTCGGCCTGCACGACCCCGACGGGACCGAGATCCGGCTGTACGCCGACTGAGTTTTGAGCATCTGCTGCTTGGGGAGTCACGCACATGAAGTCCGTCACCGCCGACACGAGGACCGCCATCAGATCCCTGCACCTGATGGGTTCGGGGAACCTCGAGGACATGAAGACCGTCTTCACCGCAGATGCGGTCAATCGTGAGGCCAAGGACGAGCCGCCGGACACACGTGGGCTCGGGCCGGGTGCCTTCTACGCCACGGCGCTGTGGTTGCGTCGCGCGTTCTCCGATCTGACGTGGGAGGTTCATGACGCGGTCCAGGACGGTGACCTGGTCGTCGTGCACGCCACGATGTCCGGCCGGCAGACGGGGCCGTTCGTCTCGTACGCGCCGGACGGCTCGGTCGCAGTCGTTTTCCCGCCTCTGGGGCGTCGTTTCGCAGTGACCCAGACGCACTGGTCCCGCATGCGTGACGGCATGGTGGCCGAGCACTGGGCCAACCGTGACGACCTCGGCATGGGTCAGCAACTCGGATGGACGCCGCCGAGCCCGTCCTACATTGTCCGCATGTTGTTGGCCCGGCGCCGTGAGCGGCGCAACGCCGCCGTCACGCACATGATCACCACCTCCTGATCACCACAGGCGCGCCGCGCGACCCATTGCGGCGGTGGGATCTCGGTCGGCCGTCGTCCGTGGCGTGCCGATCCCCCTTCGCGGCGGGTATCGGATGGCGACCTACCGAACGCCTGTTGGGTGACCAGCAGTGCGATTCCTCGATCGAGGGGTGCCAACAGATGTCGGCATGGAGAATGAGATGCGAGCGACCCACGACTACACAGCCCCGACGGCGCAGCGGTTCCGGGCCGGCGACGAGACGGCGTTGACGGAACTCTACCGCCACCACGCGGGGTCCATGTTCGCCACCGCCCTCAGTCTGCTGGGCGATCGAGAGCTGGCGGCGGAAGCTGTGCAACAGGCATTTGTTCAGGCGTGGCGCTCGGCCGGTCGTATCGATGCGACCCGCGACCTGGGGCAGTGGTTGTACACCCTCACCCGCCGCGCGGTCGACGATGTGCACCGGCGCAGTCGGCGCATGCCCATGCATGCCGCCCCCGATGAGTCGCGGACGATGGGAAGCCGGGTTGCCACCGAGGAGCCCTCAACGGAGACCATGGGGCGGGTGTGGCAGGTCCGGGAGGCGCTGGATCGGCTGGACGCCGACGAGCGGCTGGTCCTACAGCTCGCCCACCACCAGGGCATGACCCAGGGTGAGATCGCGGACGCCCTCGGCATCCCCCTGGACATGGTGAAGAGTCGCACCTCCCGCGCCCAGCGCAACCTCGCCGCCGCACTTCTTTCGCACCTGCCCGACACCCCGGTGGCTTGAGCCGAAGCTGGACGACCTCCCCACCATCCGGGTTGAGGCAGCGCATCACGACAGTGACGCGTCCCGGCTCACGTTGACGACTGCTCGGTTCCCGCTACCCGGATCCAGGGGCCGCCGGGGCGTTCTTGCCTCCCACGCTCACCGCCGACCTCCGCTGTCTCTTCGCGGAGTCGCTGCGCCAACTCCCGCGCCGCTGCGGTGAACTGCCCGTCCGATTCCTTGAGCCAGTGTCCGTAGATCGGCGGCGGAACCGTGTCGTCAGCGGGCACGAGCACGTCGGCAGGGTCAAGGAGTCGCCGGTCAACGGCTCCGGCCGGCCCGGAAGCCGCGGGCGGCTCACCGTTGCGGTGGGGCGAGAAGATCCAACTGCCGATCTGGTCCGTGTCACTCCAGAGGTTCACCCATCTCCACTCGACCCGCTGGGCCACCTCCTGCAGCACCGCCTCGTTGACGTACGCGGGGAAAAGGTGCGCATACAACCGCCGCAGTGGTGACCCGTAGGTGAGGAGGGCAACTCGCCGCGCGATCTCGGCCGGCAGTTGGAGAACGGTGGTGGCGAGCAGCACCGAGCCCTGACTGTGCCCGGCGAGGAGTACATGGTTCCCACTCTTCACCAGATATGAGATTCTACGCGTCAATTCGGGCACCGCTCGTTCGGCGTAGCAGGGCGGCGCGAAGGGATGGGCAGCGCGCGGCCAGAACATGCCGAGATCCCAGATCACGCCGACGAAGCGGCGGAACTCGGCGGTGCGGTAGGCGAAGATTCCCCCGACCGCGAGCCCTACGAGGATCGCCGCCGTGAGGAAACTCCCCAGCTCAATCATGAAGTCCACCAGCTCCGCGGGGATGGTGGTGTACCGACTGATCGCCTCACCAGGTGACAGCCGCAGCAGACCGAAGACGCTGGTGGTCATCCCCAAACCGAACAGGACCGCGTACGCCACGACGAGGGGCTCCAGCCGTTCGGTGAACTGGGCACGAGCGATGGCCCTGCGCACCTGACGCAGGCGATGAGCGGCTGCCGACGGCGCGCACGGGAAATCACGCGCCACGATCGCGGCGGCGGCCCGCGACCGTTTCCTACGACTTGTCAGGCTCATCAGGCCCGCCACGACCAGGGCAGCGACTACGGCAAGGAGGAAGCCGAAGATCGCCCACGTGTAGATCAGCGGCGGCCCGGTGGCCATACGCTCCGCGGCTGAGGCACCGCGGTCCAGCAGATCCGCGACCCGGTAGACCAGGTCGGCGGAGAAGGCCACCGCCAAGCCGACCGCCACCGAAGCGATCACCGGAGCGCCCAGTCCGCGTAGCGGCGCGTGCCGGCCCTTGTGGGCGCGCCGACGCCACACGGCTGCCAGCCCGAGCACGATGAGAAGCGACGTCTGGGTGATCAGAACCGACGCCACGCAGGGGCCGTAACCGGGCAGCCCGGTGGTCCTGGCCCAGGGTTCCGGGCTGAGGAGAACATGCCCGAAGACGAGCAGCGTCAACCCGCAGCTCACCGCCGGCAGCGTACGGATCACTCGGTCGGACCGCTGGCCGGGCGCTGGGCGATCGATCACCGGATGGGCACACAGCAGGGCTGAACAGGCAACCAACAGGCAGCCCGCAGCGATCGCCAGCACCGCTGTGGACCGCGAGGCGCCGCCGGCAGCACCACGAGCAGCCAGCAGGCTGACGTCCATGGTCGCGAACGCCGCTGCCACGTGGATCGCGCGGAGCCTGCCCAACATGGGCCCGGAGTCCCACTGGCCCACGGCGGCGAGGCGCGGCCTGGGAACCGCGTCCACCGACGACGCGGTTTGAAACATCACATACGACCGACCCGGACGAGAGGCGAGAAACCAGACCAAGGCGATGGCGGTGACAGGAACAAGAGCGCAGACCGCCAGGCGCAGGCCGGGCGGCCGGCCGCCGAGCCAGGACAGCCAGGCACGTCCCGCGAGACAGCGTGGAGAGGCCAAGCACTTCCACGCGATCAGATCCAGCGCCACGCCGACGACGGAGAGTGAGTAGAGCGCTGTGAGGCCGAGCCCGAGCAGACGGCACATCGCCCGCACTCCCGCCCCGGAGCCGGGAGTCACCGGCCGCATCCAGATGGCCGCGTTGCAGAGCATGAACGGCAGAAGGAACACCAGTGACACCGTCCGCATCGCGGTTCCGGACGGAAGATCGCCCCAGCGGTACGCCTCCAACGTCACGCCGTCGGACCGGCGGCTGTCATCGTCCCGGCAATACGGTCGGTAGAAACCCCCGGCGCTGTCCCCTGCCACCTGCCGCACGGTGGGACAGTTCAGAATGTGATCCGCTCGGGCACCCGCCACGCCGTGGACACGTAGCTCCACCACTTCAGACGGCGCTTCCGGCGGAACGGACATCAAGCCCCCGACAACTCTACGGACCCGAGCCTGACGTCGCGGCCCGACAACCACGCTGCCGCCCCGCCTACCCGCCGCGACCTCTCTCAACCCTGTTGGTTCCCGCAAGCTTGGAACCCCTGCCCGCTGCGCCGGCCGCGATACGGTTCCTGGTGGACGGCTGGGCTACCCGCAGGGGCACCCGCAGCGGAGGGAGCCAGCGGCGGCTACGGTCGAGCCGCCCGCGACGAGAGGATCTGGTCGATACTCGACAGGGCGAGCTCGGCCGCGTCCGCCGCCGAGGCCCCCGACCATCGGAGCCGGATCGTCGAGATGTGCTCGCCCACCACGGCGCGCGACATCGTCGTCGCCGTCTGCAAGAGCTGTCGTTCCTCGCCCTGCGGGGGTGACCGGAACGACGTAGAGACTGCCTCGTGCAACGAGAGCGCCGCCTCGTCCAGTCCGTTGCGGCTCAGGATCGGGATGAGGTTGCGCAGCACCAACCACATCCCGCCTTGGTCGCCCAGTTTCTGCCAATGCGTCAAGGCGTCCTGGTAGGCGGAGAGTGCCTCGGGGCTGTCCTGGCGACGGCCTTCGACCGTGACGACGCCGGTCAGCGCCGCCGACAGGAGGAAGGGGAGGCCGGCGGCCAAGGCCAGTGCACAGCAGTGCCGCAGGTGTTTCAGCGCCTGGTCCGCGTCGGTGCGGATGAGGCTCTCTCCGGCGAAGAGTTCGGCCGCCGCCTGGGCCATCACTCCGAGCGACGCCGCGCGGCGCGCGCTGCGAATCCGCCATCGGGCGCTGGTGCGTTGGTCGCCGAGCTGAGCGTAGGCCACGGCAAGGCATCCCGAGTTCACCACCTCACCCAACGGCGCCGTCGCGGATCGGGAAACCCTCCAGCCGATCGCGGCGCTGATCGCCGCCGCGCGGGTGTCACCCGACATCATCGCGCTTGTGGAGTGTCGGTAGTAGCAGTACGGGGTCAGCGGGTGTTCCCGATCCGCCCGGGAGACGCTGTCCTCCCCGAGGCGGGAAGCAGTTCTCAGATCCCCCACGGCTGCCGCGCTGCTGGAGGCCATCGCCAGGACGACCGGGAAGAGCGGGTGCTCCTCGGCGCCGGGGGATCCGCTCAGCTGCTCGGCCCACCGGAAGACCTCACGGTCGGCGCGCACGTCCGCGTACCAGCAGAGCGCGGCGACGAGGCGCACCGACAGCGCCAGGTCGTTGTGCCTGGTCCATTCGTGGGCGGCGCGGAGGTCGCTGGCGCCGGCGAACGACGTCGGGGGTTCCGGCCTTCCCCACCTGTTCGCGATCTCGGCGCACTGCTCCGCCCAGTCGACGACGAACTCGGCGTGCTTGCGTCGCACCCGGTCCGCCTCGTCCGCCGAAGCCCATTTCTCCTCACTGAAGTGGCGGACGGTTCGGAGCAGGACGTGCTCTCGGTTGGCCTCGGCTGTACCACGTCGGGCCACCAACGACTTCTCGGTGAGCGTGGAGAGCGCCAGGGGCACCTCCTCCGCCGTGACGGGTCCGCCGGAACAGATCGCGGCGGCCCAGCCGACCGAGAACGAGCCCGGGAATACCGTCAGCCTGGTGAGCAGGGTCCTCTCGGTGGGGCTGAGCCGCTCGTACGACCACGACAGGGCCGCCCGCAGGCTCCGATGACTCGTCCTCACCGACCGTCGCCCCGCCGCGAGGTCGAGCAGGTTTCCGGCCTCGGCGACCGCGGTCAGCCCCAGGTTCGCTATCTGCGCCGCGGCCAGCTCGATCGCCAGGGGCAGGCCGTCGAGGCGGTGAGAGATCGAGCGCACCAGCTGCCGTGTCAACGGATCAGCCAGGCTCAACGGGTACCCCGCATCCCGCGCCCGGTCGAGCAGAAGTTGGACCGCGGCCGGTGGGGTCGCCTCGAAGAGCGGATCGTCGACATCCTCGGGCACGGTGAGCGGAGGGAGCGCGACGACGACCTCTCCCACGAGTGCCAAGCGCTGCCTGCTGGTGGCGAGCACTTTCGTCCGGGTGGTCGTGCTCAGGATCGTGTGCACAGCCGCGGCGGCCTCGTCGATGACGTGCTCGCAGTTGTCCACCACGAGCAGGATGTCGAGGTGGTGCAGGGCGGTGGCGACAGTCTCCAGCGTCTCTGACCCCGGCCGGTCCGGCACTCCGATCGCGTCAAGGAACGCCTTGGGCACGAGTTTCGAATCTCGCAGCGACGTCAGGTCTACCCACACCGCTTGTCCGGGTGTGCCCCTCGCGTGTGCGAACTCCTCCGCGAGGCGCGTCTTCCCCACACCACCCGGGCCGGTCAGGGTAACCAGACGACCGGCGGAGAGAGCGTCGGAGACGCGCCGCATCTCGGGCGCGCGCCCGACGAAGGAACCGCCCTCGACGGGCACACCGGCCATCACCCCGATCGTCGAGGTTGAGGCTGGTGCGACACCCTCCTCCTGGCGCAGGATTCTCAGGTGGAGGTCCTGAAGATCCCGGGACGGCTCAGTCCCCAGCTCCGTGGCCAGTTCCTCCCGCAACCTGCTGTACAACGCCAGCGCCTCGCCGGACCGCCCGCTGCCGGCGAGGGCGCGCATGGCGACGGCGTAGGGTCGCTCGCGCAGCGGGTTCAGGTCGATCAGGAAGCCTGCGGCAGCGAGCGCCCCGGAGTGGTCGCCCACCGCATTCAGGAGTTCGGCGTGTTCCTCTCGCGCCGATTCGCGTAGATGCTCAAGCCGGGTCGCCTCTGCCCGCGCCAGGCTGTCGGCGAACTCGCTCCACGCCTCGCCCCGCCAGAGCCCGAGCGCTCGACCGTACGCGGCGAGAGCGTCCTGCGGGTGGGCCGTGGCCAGTGCCCGACCCTCCGCGAGGGTCGCTTCGAAGAGGGCAGCGTCGATCTCCCGTTCGTCGAGTTCCAGTCGGTAACCGTGTGCGGTCGTGATCAGATCCGCGCCCGATCCCTCGAGTGCTTGTCGGAGACGGGAGATCTGCACGTGCAGTGCCGACCGGCTGTCCTTGGGTAGCCGCTGATCGGACCATACGCCGGCGACGAGGGCGTCTGCGGAGACCGTGACGTTGGCCTCCAGCAGCAGCCGGGCGAGCAGCGCCCGTTGCCGAGGCCCGGGGAGAGGAATTTCGGCGCCGGCTCCGTCGTGGACCCGGAGGGTGCCCAACACGTGGAAGACGACCATCGGACGAATTACCCAACCGGCATTTAAAGGACAAGTTGCAGGGTGCCTGCCGGGCCAGGATACGCCTCTCCATGGTCGGGCGCTCTCGCCGTCCGGACCTGCCGGGTACGCCGAGCGCTGCTATTCGCACGGCGGCGCGGCGCGGGTCGGTGCCACGTCGGACCCGGGCAGGGTGATCCAGCCGCCGCGTCGACCCGGCGGTGCCGCTATCCCGCGACGTCGAGAGCGGTGCCGCGGGAGCCGGCTTCGTCCGGATGCAGATGAGCCAGCAGCTCGGCGAGGCGGCGCTGGGCGCGGAAGGTCCGACTTTTCACCGTCCCCAGGGCGACGCCCAGGGTGGCGGCTATCTCGGTCTGGGTGAGGTCCTCGAAGTAGGCCAACTGCAGGACCTGCCGCTCGTTCGGGTGCAGCTTCTCCAGCGCCGCCCGAATCTGCCAGACCTGCCAGACGCGATCGAGTGACAAACTCTCCACCGAGAGTTCCCGCAGGTTGGCCATGCCCTCGTCCAACGGGACGACCGAGCGACTCACTCGATCGCGCCGGTAGATGTCGATCGCCGCCCGGCGAGCGATCGCGACCAACCACGGGGCAATGCTGCGGCTCGCGTCGAACACAGGAGCGGCCCGCCAGGCCTGCAGGAATGCCTGTTGCACCGCGTCGGCGGCGAGATCCCGGTTCCCGAGCACGCTGTACGCGGCAGCGAACATCGGCCCCGAGTACTGGCGATAGATCTCGACCAGGGCCAGTTCCTCGCCAGCGCGGAATCGCTCTTCGAGGCTGGGGCCGGCAGCAGAAGTGGGAGACATCTCATTCTCGGCGCCGGCATGGGTCCCCAGCACCGCCCGAGTCGTAGTTACCGGAAGCCCCAGCATTGCTCCCCCTGCTTTCATGGCACTTTCACCGTGCCGACGAGTTGGTCGGGTGGAGATGCCCGTCGCCCGGCGCCTCGGGCGGTATCTCAATGGCGACGGGCCGTCGGGGTCGGAGCGCACGCCTGTGCCACCGGCGAGCCGCGTCGAGGCGTCCCGCACGCTCCGGCAGTCCTCGTCCGTCGGGCGCGGGCGGCACTTCGGGGAGACTCGGGCACGGGGTGCCGCCACCGAGTCTCGCGCCGGTGGCGGCAGCCCCTGGCAACGCACCCCCAGGCGTTCCCGACGAGCAGTACGCACCTACCAGCGGTGGCGGTTCCCGTCGCGGGGTTTCATTTCAGGTAGGCCGGACCCCTCGCCTGCGCGCGGGGCAGGGCCTCAGCGCCCTTCGTCGTCCGGCGCCTCGGCCCGCTCGGCGGCCAGCGCGGACCGTACCCGCTCCTCCAGGTCCGCGGGGGGCATCGCCCATACCGCCGGGTCCCGAAGGACAGCCTCGATGCTCCGCGGCGACCACCGACCATCCGCCGGCGCGCCCTCCGACTCGACCATCGGTCCTCCACGTCTGCGGCTCTCCCTGCTGCTCCAGCCTACGGGCCGGACGCGGTAGCGACACCCCCTGCCGCGCCGCCGGCGGTGTCCGGAGCGGCCCCCGACCGATGGGGTGTCTGACGAGCATCCACCGCGCCGGCCCGAGGAACCACGGCCGCGCGGCCACTGCGAGCCCTTGGCGC
Organism: Micromonospora sp. NPDC051141; assembly: GCF_044455765.1. Taxonomy (NCBI): domain Bacteria; kingdom Bacillati; phylum Actinomycetota; class Actinomycetes; order Micromonosporales; family Micromonosporaceae; genus Micromonospora; species Micromonospora sp. NPDC051141. The sequence continues at coordinate 204,066 of NZ_JBITFD010000013.1, read as the reverse complement.
GGGACTCAACCAGCCGCCTTCACCGTGGAGAGCGCCTCGGCCGGCATCGAGAAGCGCGTCATCACCTGCCGCAGCGACGCCGCGTAGGACGCGTCGTGCGGCCCGGCCTCGGCCGGGTCGAGCAGCACCGCGCACAGCGAGGGAACCGTGCCACGAACGGTCTGAACGAGCAGCGGCATCATCCGGTACATGGTCAGACCCGCGCGGGCATACAGGATGTCGATCTCGTCATGGGTGAGCGCGTAGGCGATACCGAATGCGCGGCCGTCGGGGTCGGGCACAAGCGTGGCGAGCCTGCCGATGTGCAGGCTGAAGCCGTCGGCCACGCCGGGGCGCGGCGACCGCGGCTCAACGCCGCGGCTACGCAGGGCCGCCGGATCCATGTAGAGGCCATAGAAGAAAACGTCGACCGTCGGCTCGCTGCCATCGCTCATCGTGAAGCCCCTCTCGGACGGCCGTCACGGCCGCGTGTTCCAACACCAGCAGGAATACGCCGCGAAGCCGGGATGCGGTTCAGCGGGCAGGAACCAACGGCCACGGTCGACACGTACGGCCGGTAGCGCGCGGAGTGCGCCGCGCCGCCAGCGCTCTTCCCGCGCACGAAGATGATTCCTGGAGAGGGATGCATGGTCGCCAACGATGCCGAGTGTTGTGCTGTGGTCGACGCGCGGTCGGATGAGGGCACGAGCCCCCGCAGCACGGCGTGGCCGGCAGGGCAGGTCGAGTGGTGCGGGTATCTGAACACCGTGCAGCGCAGTCTCCTCGACTTCGAACGCGGCCTACGGCGCGCCTGCGGACTGAGCCTGAGCGACTACTACGTGCTCACGCTGCTGGCGATCGCCGCCGATCGCCGGATGCGCCTCAAGGCGCTCGCCCGCGAACTACAGGTCAACCCGAGCCGCGTCACGTATCTCGTGGACTCCCTGCAGGGCCGCGGCCTGGTCGATCGCGAGCCGAGTTCGGACGACGGGCGCGGCGTGCTAGTCCGCCTGACCGACGTGGGTCTGGAGGCGGTGCGTGCCGCCTACCCGCATCACGCGACCGCCTCGCAGAAGCACGCCCAGCGCATCCTCATGGTTCCGGCGCCCGGATGGATCGCGGATCCGCCGGACTGATCGCGCGACCCGGGGGCCGCCGGATCGTGCCGCCCGGGTGCGCGAGAACCAGGCGGCCCCACAAGCGCGTAGAGCTACCGAACCGGTAGGTCGAACCCCTGAGGAGCGTACGAATGAAGAAGCGTCTGCTGGTCCTGCTCATGGCTGCCACCATGGCCGGTTCAGCCGCCTGTGACTCCACCGATCGAGACGCCGCCGCTCCCCAGCCCTCGGTCTCCGCAGCGCCCACCGACGGTGGCCCCAGCGCCCCGGCCCCGCAGCAGGTGCCGACCCCCCAGCCTGAGCAGATCACCCTGACCGCCGGCGAGGCCGTCGTCGCCGGCAGCCGGGCCGACGTCGTGCGCTTCAAGGATCGAATCGTCTACCGCTTCGAAGGGGACGACAACGACCCGTCGAAGGTGAACTGCGCGGCCGACTGTCTGATCATCTGGCCGCCGCTGCTGACCAACGGGACGAAGATCGAACTCTCCGGTGTCGACCCGAAGCTCGTGGGCACGGTCAAGCGGGAGGACGGCTTCACCCAGGTCACCCTCGCCGGATGGCCGCTCTACCTGTTCAAGAACGACCGCACCGCCGACGACACCATCGGCGAGGGTGTCGGCGGCAACTGGTCGGTGATCCGCCCGGACGGAAAGCCGGTGATCAAGAAGTAGCCGCGGCGCGACCAGGAGGCCGTCGGTGTCGCGGAGTGGAGTCACCATGACGACGATCAGAGAAGCCGGGCCCAGGGCCGGCACGCATTCGACGGCGGGTGCGCGGGCCGCGCTGTGTGCCGGCCTCGCGATCAACCTGGCGATCGGGAACCTGCTGGTCCTGACCGCCGCGCCCGCGCCGAACGCTCTGCTCACGCTCGCCAATCTGGCGGGGGTGAACGCCGCCCTGCTCACCATGCTGCAGCTCGTACTCGTGGCGCGGTTGCCCTGGCTGGACCGACGCATCGGCATGGACCGGCTCACCCACTGGCACCGGTGGAGCGGTTTCGGGCTGCTGTGGGCCGTGATCACGCACGCGGTACTGGTCGTCGAAGGCTTCGCCACCCTGGGCGGCACCGCCGCGTGGCAGACGTTCGGCGCGCTGGCGGGCGTGCCCGCGTCGCTTCTCGGCATCCTCGCCGGGACCCTGATCACCGCGGTGGCGGTCACGTCGCTGCGTCGGGTGCGGCGGCGGCTGCCGTATGAGGTATGGCACGGTCTGCACCTGCTGCTGTACGCCGCTCTCCTGCTGGGACTGATGCACCAGGCGCTGGAGACGACGACGATGACCACGCCGGGCGCACGGGCGTACTGGTGGACGATGTGGATCGCGGTCGGCGGGTCCCTGCTGGCCGGGCGGGTGGTGCTGCCTCTCTGGCGCAACGCGTACCACCGCTTCCGGGTCGCGGCCGTCGTGCCGGAGTCCGGCGAGGCCGTGTCGGTGTACGTCACCGGGCGGCGACTCGACCGGTACCCGGCACGGGCCGGCCAGTTCGCGGTCTGGCGCTTTCCCGACCACCAGCAGTGGTGGACCGCGAATCCGTTCTCCTTCTCGCTCGCGCCCAACGGCCGGTACCTGCGCCTGACAGCGAGGGCCGTCGGCGCCACGAGTGCCGGCCTGCGGAACCTGTCCACCGGTAGCCGGGTGTTCGTCGAGGGCCCCTACGGCGCCTTCACAGCGGCGGCGAAGGTGCGCCGGGACACGCTGCTGGTCGCCGGTGGTATCGGGATCACGCCCATTCTGGCGCTGCTGGAGGAGTTGGAAGGGTCGGTCGTCCTGCTCTACCGGGTTCGCTCGGCGGGCGAGGCTAGCCTGCTCGACGAGGTCGGCAGCGTCGCCCGCTCTCGAGGGGCGGTCCTGCACGTCCTCGCCGGCCCATCGGTTCCCAGGTTCAGCGCGGTGACCCTCGGCAGCCTGGTGCCCGACATCGCCGGACGCGACGTCTTCGTGTGCGGGCCGCCCGCCATGACGTCGGCGGTGGTGCGCGCGCTGCGCGACCTGGCGGTTCCCCGGTCACAGGTGCACTGGGAGCGGTTCGGGCTCGGCTGACCCGCACGCGTCGAGGCGCTCCCTGCGGCCTCCGGCCAGTGAGCCGCCTCGATCGTCTCCAGGCCGGGTGGAGCGGTGCGTACGCGTGTCGACCCAGGCCCGCCGCTCGGCGTGGCACGGGCTGCCGAACCGGCGTCGCGTTCGTGCAACTCGCCGCCGTTGACCGGCCATGGTGCTGCTCGCTGCCAGCACAGGCACATTGCCCAGGAATTGTTTTTCGCGGCAAACCGCGGCCGAACCCACCGCGCGAAAACCGATCGCCGGCACCGCAACGTATTGATGAGCGAAACAAACACCGAACAGGAAAGCAGGATCAGATGCCGATCAGCATTGCACGCCGCCTCGTCACCGTTCTCGGCGCGACTGCCGTCGCCGGAGGTGTGCTGTCCGGTTTCGCCGGTTCGGCGAGCGCCGCGGCCGGTGACATCCCGCCGACCAGGGACCGGGTGATCCAGCCGGTCAAGACCGACAATCTGCTGGCCCCCACCAGCGGCAGGTCGGGGGCGCGGGTCGTTTCGCAGCCACGTATCGGCAAGGCGCAGGACACCCCGGAGTCGCAGGTCTGGGCCAACGACAACAGCAGGAAGTTCGACCAGAACGGCAACGTCATCCGCGGTGCCGTGAGCTTCATCTTCCAGCCCACCCTGGGCAAGGCCGGTGTGCGCCCCCTCTGCATGGACATCGCCGGCGATTCGGCGCAGGCGGGTGCATCGGTCGAACTGCGCCTCTGCGACGGCACCCCCAGCCAGGTGTTCGTCTTCGTGGGTGACCTGCAGTTCCCGGTCGTGCAGAACGTGCGCAGCGGCCTCAACCTGGAGGTCCAGCCCAATGGCACGGTCGTCCAGCAGGGCTTCGTGGGACGAATCCCGGTCGGGGTGAGCGCGGAGGAGCGCGCGAGGCTCCAGGCCCGCAACAACGCGCAGATCTTCGCCCCTCGCCCGAAGGCCCTGGGTATCGGCGGCGCATGAGGATTCCCGCGCCGTCACCATCGTCCCGGCGCACCCGCGACGTGGGCCAGGGCAGCCGGCTACCAGCCGCGGCTGCCCTGGCCGGCGCAGCACCGACACCGCGAATCCCCTGTACCCGGACACCGCCGATTCGTCGGCCTGCACTGATTGCGAGGACATGACCGTGGGTGAGCGTGGGAAATCCCGGCCCCTGCGACCGGTACCCGACCTCGACGGGCCGTGGCGGCCAGGCGGGGACGTCGAGGCGGTGCTGGGCGCCGAAGCCGTGTGGGCCATGGTGCCGACCGAGCTTGAGCGTCGCGTCATGCGTGCGGCCACAGCCGTGCGACCCGACGCCGGCGTCGTGAGGGCGACTCCGAGTCGACCCGACCGAACGTCGGCAGCGGGCCGTAGGCGGCGGCTGGGTGGGAGCCTGCTCGCACTGCTGTCGAGTGGGCTGCCGCGCCGGACAGGTCTGGTGCTGGCCGCAGCGTCCGTCACCGCCGTCGCCGGCGCGGTCGGCCTGGCCGCCGCCGCCGGCGGGTCCGATCCCGCCGGCACGATGCGACTCACCGCGACCGAGCGGGCCCCGGGCGCGGCGGCAGACGTGGCGGTCCGCGACACCCCCTCAGGGGTGGAGATCACCATGGACACCAGCGGTCTGCCGCCCGCCCCGAAGGGGACTTTCTACCAGGCATGGGTGGTCGGTCCGGGCGGCTCAGTGGCGATCGGGACCTTCCATCTCCGCGGCGGATCCAACGAGGTGGTGCTCTGGTCGGGCGTCGGCCTGGACCGATACACCAAGATCACGGTCACCGCCCAGCAGGAGGGTGGTGGGCCCGCCTCGTCGGGCAAGGTCCTGCTCGCGGGCGAAGTCCCCACGACGCTGCGATGACGCGGTCGCGGCGAGCCCGTGCCGCCGCGCCCGAGCCGACGGGGCGCGGTGAAAGCGGCGCGAAAGCGCCCTGATGAACGCTGGCCAGGACAGCAGACCCTCACCCCGGGGACGACGCCGACGGCCCGAGGTCGACACGGAGTACGAGATGCGCGCGACACACGACGAAACCCCTTCTCTGGCGCAGCGGTTCCACAACGGTGAGGAGACGGCGCTGGCAGAGATGTACCGCTGCTACTCCGGCGCCATGTTCGCCACCGCGCTCAATCTCCTGGGCAACCGGGACCTGGCGGCCGAGGCCGTCCAGCAGGCATTCGTGCAGGCGTGGCGCGCGGCTGATCGCTTCGATCCGTCGCGTGAGCTGCGCCCCTGGCTGTACGCCATCACCCGTCGGGCTGCCGTCGATGTACACCGTCGGCAGCGCCGCACGTCCCATGACGTCTCGGTCGACGACTCATGGTCGGTGGAGGGTGAGATCGCGACGGAGGGTCCGTCGATCGACACCATGTGGCAGGTCTGGCAGGTACGGGAGGCGCTGGACCAGCTGCCCGCCGATGAGCGCCTCGTGCTTCAGTTGGCCTACTACCAGCAGATGACTCAGAGCGAGGTCGCGGATGCCCTCGGCATCCCCCTCGGTACGGTGAAGAGTCGCACGTACCGGGCTCAGCGCAATCTCGCCGTGCGGCTGGCGCACCTCCGGGAGACCTCCGGCGGGCGGGTGTGAACGGAAGCCTCCGCGCGCTCCCCGCGTCGGCACACAGGCGGCCCTAGCCACGTAGGCCGAGTTCGGCGTTGAGCTGGGCGAGGGCGTCGGCGTGGAAGAGTTCCGTGGCCTGGATGTAGACCCAGCGGCGGTGCCGGCGGGCGCCGAAGCGGGCCTTGTGCAGGTCGGCGCTCATCCCGAACAGGACGTGGCCGGTGCCGTGGCGCTGCGCCGAGCGGACGGCCTGCCACAGCAGTTGCTGGTAGGTGTCGTGGCTGGCGACGAAGCGGTAGTCCAGCCCGATGAACACCGGTTGGATGTGGTCGGAGCCGACGTGCTGGGCGGCGAACGCGACGGGCGCGTGGTGACCGTGAACGTGGAGGGTCAGCAACTCCCAGCCGCCGTGGCGCAGCACGGTGTCGATGATGTGGCGGGGGAGTGGGAAGACGTTGAGTTCCAGCTTGCGGGCGTGCACGTTGCGGTACAGCTCATAGAGCTGGTCACGATCTGCCGCGCCCAACTGGTCCGCGACGGGACTGCCGCCCGCGTAGGTCGTGACGCGGAAGCTGCTCTCGGCGGAGAGCACCCTACTCCGCTGGTGGTAGCGGGCCTTCTTGCTCAGCTCGGCGAGAAACCCGTGGTCGTCGGAGAACGTGATCGGGCGAGTCCAGGAGTCAGCGATCGGGACGCGGGCGAAGCCCTCACCGATGAGGAAGTCGTGCAGCGCGGGGTCACCGTCGGGCAGGTCCCGCAGCACCACGGCGGTGGCGCTGCGGTCCTCCTCCACGGCTCGGGCGGCGCCGAGGATCAACTGGAGGGCGGCACGCCAGTCCGCGTCCCGGTTGAGGTACAGGTGCTCCCCCTCGGTCAACAGGCTCCCCATCGCCAGCACCGGAGAGGTCAGCGCGTACGGGTCGTCACGCCGGCGCGACTCCACCTCCGCCGAGACGTACGCCGGGGCGAGCATGTCGTCCTTCCACAGCGCGTGGGTGAAGAAGGTGGCCGCGACGGGAGGTGAGTGACGGTGGTCGCGGACCAACCAGTAGTGGAACTCCCACCGATGCTCGGGGGGATTGTCCACCCTGGCGAAGACCTCCTCCAGCGCGTGAAGACCCCGCCATTCGAAGGAGCCGCGATCGCCGAACATCGCGTCCCACTCGCGGCGCTCGATCGTGCTGATGGTGCGGTGGTACTCGAGCCGCAGGGGCGGCACCGCCCGGTCCATCGGGTCGGGGGCGGCTGGGGTGTCCTCCAGCGTCCGTCGTCCGGCCAGTTGCCGGGCGAAGCTGCGCTGCAGAACCTGTGGGCTGCTTCCCTCCCGGTCGAGGGTCCGGGGCAGTGCCTCGGCCAACGCGCCGACGACCTGCCTGACGTCGTCGTCCGTGTGATGAGCGGTGATGGTGAGGCGCGCGCCGGAACGTTTCGCCGGGACGGCTGGAAAGGTGGCGGTGTCGACGAAGAAGCCGGCGTCGCGGAGCTGTCGGGTGAGTGCGTAGGCGATCCGGGGGACGCCGGCGCCGATGAAGCGGATGGGCGCCTCACTCGTGCTGATCAGTGGCAGGAGATGCTCGGCCGCCATGAGGTTGAACAGCCGGATGAGGTGGCGCAGGCGATGCTGCCGATCGACGATCTCCGGGCTGAGGTGCAGGCGGGCCGAGGCGAGGATGGCACCCAGCATGGGCGGCTGCACCGGTCCCGAGAAGATCAACGGTCCACCGACGGTGAAGACGCGGCGGCGGCTCTCGGCGTCGGGGAACGTCACGGCGCCCCCGGCGGCGGCGAAGGACTTGTTCAACGACCCTGCCACCACCGCACGACTGGCTGCGGCAGGGGTGAGCGTGTCGAGGGCGAAACCCCGCCCGAACCGCCCCGTCCAGGAAAAGGAGTGGGCATCGTCGATGTAGAGCCAGAGCCGCTCGTGCTCGGTCACGAGTTCGTTGAGCTCGTCGATGGGAGCGAAATCGGCGAACATGCTGTAGAGGCCGTCCGCGGCGTACCACACCCGCTGGTGAGTGTGGCGCGACTGCTCGAGCAGGCGGAGCAGCGCCCGCAGGTCGTTGTGCGGGATCAGTTCGACGCGGGTGCCCTGGGCCTGGGCGAGCTTGGCGGCGACCTGGACGCTGTGGTGGACCTGATGGTCCAGCACGAGCAGATCCGACGAGGCCACAAGCGTGGGCATCGTGGCGAGGTGGCCCATTGTCGTGCTGGGGGTGATGACGGTGGGGCGGCCGAACAACTCGCCGAGGGTTTGCTCCGCGGCCTCGTACGCCGGCGCTGACAGGTACGCCCGCGACGACGAGAACTGGGTCCCGTAGCGGTCCACCGCCTCCGCCACCGCCGCCCTCAGCATGGGATGGGTCTCCAGGCCCAGGTAGCTGCAGGACCCGAAGTTGACCAGACGGTGTCCGCCCAGAGTCACGGTGCGGCCGTCCAGGCGGTCGTCCTCCGCGATCCGGTGCAGCATTCCCCGACGTACGCCGTCTGAGATGATCTCGTCAAAGGTCTGCAGCAGTTCCTCAGCGGTGGGCACAGCGACCTCCAGAAGGCCCTCGATCTGTGTGGTTGTGCCGCCGCCACGCCGGTACGGCTGCGGTGGCTCGGAAGGACGACACGTCGCCCTCGCTCTGCTCACTGGCGGTGAACCTCAGCTGGCATCCTTGGGCCGCTGCCGGGGCCGGCGCATCGGTGAAAGCCCTCCTTTCCCGGCCACCGTGGGTGGAACCACCAGCAGTGGCCGACATGCCAGCCGCCAGGAGAAGGCACCTCACGGCGCGGGGTGGACCCGGCGGTGCCGCGACGACGCGGTCCTGGGGCCCAGACTGGGGCGTGGCGGCAGCTCGGTGCGGTCCCGCCCCGTACCCGGCAGGGGGAGCCGGCAGCGGTCGCGCGTAGCTACGTCGGACGGAACCACCTCGCCTGGCGTCCATCCGTGCTCGAGAACCGATGCCCGCCCGCGCGCCGTACCGACGTGCGCCATCTCGAGCACCGGAGGTCGGTCGAATGCGGCGGTTATCCGCACTGGCGGCAGTTGTCCTGGCAGGAGTCGCGTTCGTCGGTGGTGTGACACTGGGGGACGTCGGGCCGGATGGCAGGGACGGCTCGCCGGCTCCGGCCGCTCTGGACGCGGTGGCGGTTGCCGGGGTGTCGCCCGGCGCCGGCTGGTTCCAACCCGTCTCACCGCGGCGCCTCCTGGACACCCGCAACGGCACCAGCCTGCCGGAGGGGAAGCTCGGACCGGGCGAGACCCGTCTGCTCACCATCAACAACGGCGTCACCACCGATGTCACCGCGGTGACCGTCACCGTGACCGCCGTCGGCAGCTCCAAGGCCAGCAGTCTGCTCCTCTACCCCGCCGGGGAGGAGAAGCCAACGGCCGCCACGCTCAGCTTCGCCGAGGGGATGACAGTGTCCACCACCACGACCGTGAAGCTCGGCACCGGCCGGACGCTCGCCGTCTTCAATGAATCCGGCAGCACCCACGTGTTGCTCGACCTGCAGGGATATTTTCGCCCCCTGACCGGCCCGCAGGGCTATCTGGGGTGGGCACGGTACGTGAACGGACACGTCGCCGCATACCACACCCCCGACGGCAACGTCCCCAGCGTCAGCCGCACGTCGACCGGCCGTTACGCGGTCTCCTTCCCTGGCATCTCCACCGGAGCCGCTTCGGTGCAGATCACCGCGCACCAGCCGGCGGGGACCCCGACCAACTGCCTGATGGCGTCCTACCCGACCACGAGTTCGACAAGTAACTCCTACGGCTTCAGGGTCGCCTGCACGCACAGCGTGACCGGTGCCGCGGTCGACTCGGGCTTCTTCGTCGAGGTCAAAGCCTGAGGTCGGCGCTCCGTCGCACCGCTGGCGACCTGATCACACCCGCAAGGCAGAACCGGCACCCCGGCGGGTGCCGTACTGCCTGGTGAGCGGCACGTCATGCCGGGAACGCCACGAGGGCGGCAGGGTGCTGGTCGGTGCGAGACCCCGGGTGGTCGAGAAACTGGTCGACTGCTTATCGATATGCCACATCGGCACGTTCTGCACGTGAGGAGAACCATGAGCATCACGCCTGTCACCGCCGACACGAGGGTGGCCATCAGGTCGCTGCACCTGATGGGATCGGGAAACCTCGCGGACATGGCGACGGTCTTCACCGCCGACGCCGTCAACCGTGAGGCCAAGGACGAGCCGCCGGACACGCGGGGAGTGGGTCCGGCCGCCTTCTACGCCACCGCGCGGTGGCTGCGCAGCGCCTTCTCGGAGCTGACCTGGGAGGTCCACGACGCCGTCCAGGACGCTGAACTGGTCGTCGTGCACGCCACCATGTCTGGCCGGCAGACGGGGCCATTCGTGTCGTACGGACCGGACGGCAAGATTGTTGTCGTTTTCCCACCCCTGGGTCGCCGCTTCGCCGTCACCCAGACCCACTGGTTCCGGATGCGCGACGGCAAGGTCGCCGAGCACTGGGCCAACCGCGACGACCTGGGGATGGGGCAACAGCTCGGATGGACGCCCCCCAGCCCGCCCTACATCGTTCGTATGCTGCTGGCGCGGCGCCGCATGCGGCGCGCTGAGGCGTAGTCGCAGCGGCGGCGACAGCCCGGGCAGGACGGGATGCGCGTCGCCGATGACGGTGGCGACTGAGGCCCCCGTGCCGGTTCGTTCCGGTCGATCAACGCGGTCCACACGCGTGATCGGTCGGCTCCCTGGTGCGGGGGCCTCAGACATCGCAGCCGTCAGGGGCTACGGATGCCCTGTTAGCCACCCCCTGAGAATCGCACCCCTGACCACGCCCGAGTAGGACTCCTTTCCTCGCTCGGGGCAAGGCACACACAGGAGTTTCGAGATGGCCCCCACATCACACCGCTCCACCGGCCCCCTCGCCGGCCGCCGCCGCGCCCGAGGGGTCGCTGTCGCGGCGACGGTCGCCGTCGCAGCCGCTGTCTGGATGGTGGCAACCGCTCTGTTTCGTGTCGACCTCCTGGTGAGGGACAACGACGGCGGCACCCGGACCGTCGGACTTGGTGCCGTCGCGGCGACCAGCCTGATCGCATCTGTTCTCGGCTGGGCGCTGCTGGCGGTGCTCGAGTCCCGGGTGCGGCACGCCCGCCCGATCTGGACCGGTGCGGCCTCGGTGCTGTTACTGCTGTCCCTCGCCGGTCCGCTCACCGCCGGGGCCACCACGGCGTCCACGGTGACCCTCGCCCTGCTGCATCTGACGGTCGGCGCGGTCCTCCTGACGCTGCTGGGCCGCGGCGTGTCAGCGCGCTGACCGCCCCGCGCGCCCAGCCCGGCCCGCAACCCCACGACGAGATCCGCGACGAAGTATCGGTGACATCCAGCCTTTGTCTCCACGCCCGAACACGCCGGCCTCCTACCGGACAATCGTCGTGGCCGCCGGAAGCAGCGAGGCCGCAGACAGTAGCCCTGACGCGCGCTCTCACCCCGCCAAGTCGCGTCCCACCACGAGCCCGGCCGAGCGCATCCGGCGCGTGGGGTCAGGGTGTGACACGAGGACCTCCTGGTCACGAAGTGGTCCGCTTCAGCGGCCCCACTTCACGACAGGAGGTCCTCGTCATTCAAGATCCATCAGGTCGTGTCGTCACACAACCTCAACCAGCCCTCCTGCGCAGCACACCTAGGCCGGCAGCATGTGGAAGGTCTGGTACGGCGCCCCGACGGCCGTCTGCAACTCCAGGCGGCTGAAATCCAGGACCACACCGTTGCGGGCGCCCACCACGAGCTGACTGTCGGCGTGGACGATCCGGTTGCCGCTGAAATACCACAGCTGCCCGACATCGCGAGGGTCACAATCCGCTTCGCGTAGGCCCGCACCCACGCTGATCGGCCGGTCGACATCAAGGCAACGATTCGGCGGCAGCCCCGGGTATGGCCAGGCGACGAGCTGGTACTGCACCTCACCGGTGGCGCTCGTCCGGGCTGCCCGGAAGCTCCAGTTCCGATTTGTGATGAACGTGGACCGCAACCCCACGTCGTCGAAGCCGTCGTCCGGCAGCTTCAACGTGGACATGTGTTGATTGCTGTTGGCCAGCTGGAATCGGTAATAGACGGGGTCGGCATGGCTTTCCGCAGCCGCCGGCGATGTGGTGCCGGCGAGCGAGGCCGCTGTGGCGATCCCTGCGATCAGCCAACGAAAGTAGCGTTTCATTCCATTGGTACGTACCGGCGGGCGGTTTTGGATCGATCCTGTAGGGCGCGTGAGTCGGACTCTGCCGGGGCGTCGGATTTAACCCCTTTGCCCGTGTGTGACCTTACCCAGTCGTTGGTCTTGGGTGGTGGCTGCGGGAACTCGGCCGAGGCCGCGGTCCTTGAGCTGGTAGCTGTCGCCACTATCGAGATGACGTCGGCACGCTGGCGCGGCCGGTGAGGCGGCGATCGAGCCGGTAAGCGCCACAAATTCGCCAGAGCGGGTGGGGGCGGCGCGCCTTGGGGCAGGTGACCGGTGCGGAGCGCGGTGAGCCGGGCCGCCGGTGCGGTAGGTCGGTGGGTGCACGGTGGAGGACTGGGGGCGGGTGCGGTCGGTGCAGCTTCCGGTGAGGATGTGCGCGACGGGTTCGGGATAGCCGGCGGTGCGGAAAAGGCCGTGATCGCGAGTGGCGGGGATGTGGGTGAAGTAGGCGAGCAGGTCGACCTGGACCACGACCGCCTGAGTGTCGTGGGCGGCGGCGAACGTGCGCGCGGAGCGGCTGGGGCGAAGCCGTGCGCGGCGGGGTGAACCGGAATGGGGCCGAGGACCTCGGCGAGGAGCCAGCGTTGCAGTGCGCGGAGCCGGGACTTGGGTGACTCCAACAGCCGGCCGCCCTTGGTCCACCAGTAGTCGTGGTGGTGGGCGGTGGCGCGTCGGGTTCGTAGCGCGGCGGCCGGCGTACCAGTCGAGGTTGGCCGAGGTGCTCAGTCAGGTTGGGGAATTTCCACCACGCGCATGAGGAGCAGTTGCGCCTAGCGTGAGGTCCGCAAGCCGAGTCAATGCTGCCGCCATGAGTCAGGAGACACGATGCGCCGCCACTGGACGACACTCGCAGTATTCACGCTGGCCCCCCTTGCGGCCCTGCTGCTGTTCGTTTGTCATGCTTCGACGACGGAAGGACCATCAACGCGCTCTTCCGTCAGCATTTTGGCTGACCACCCCTTTGACCCGACGTGCGATTTTGAGGGGTGCCCCAAGTAGTTGCTCGGTCGCCGGGGTGAAGGATCTCCTCGTCGGTAGAGGTAAGACCAGCGTGGCAGGTCGGCTCGGTCGATGGCGGCGGCAGGTCGCCAGCAGGCCGGGCATCGTCGGCCGGTCCCACCAGCGTTGTGGTACTCATAGTCTTCCTGGTCAAGGAAGTGGCCGGATGGGCGTGTCGAGCCCATCCGGCCGGATGCCGCAATCGCTTATAGAATGCGCATGTGCTCACGTGGCCTTGCGCACGTACCAACCCGGCAGATTAATCAGACGGACTTGATCCACTTGATGCTCAGTGGGGTATCGGCCTCGGGCACGGTCGTCTGCTTGAGGGTGACGTTGAATTCCGGGCCGCTGGGAAGTTGGACGTAAAGGGCGCTGTACCTGTTCAGCAGTCTTCCTTGGGTCAGGGTCCACTTCTGGCTCGCCGTTCCGTCGCAGGGCCGTACCACAATGTTGGCGTCTACCGCCTTGCTGTCATTCTCGATGTCGAGACACTGGCCGACGGGAGTGAATTCACTTGCGGCGAGCATGTAGTTGGCTACGGAGTCGTTGCCCACCTGGATCCAGCGCTGGGTAGAGCCGTTGTTGTCGGCGGCGACACCGACCCGGGCGCCGCTGAAGTTTCCGGCCGCGGACATGATCAGACCAAAGTTGGATTCAACCGACTTAAATTCCACGTTACGGGTGAAGGCCGCTGCTGGCGATGCGGTAACAGCAATGCCGGCGAGGCCAAGAACGGCAGCGGAGGTAGCTGCGACAACAGCACCGCTACGGGAGGAGCGCATGGAATCCTTCTTTCTGGAGTGGCTTGTCTGTTTAGCCAAAGCCTCGGCTGTCACCTTCCGGTAAGCAGTACGCAAGGACGGCCGAGGCGGTTCTCCTGGTGGCGCCGGTGCCAGGCCGCGTTGGCTTACAATCATGGCCAATTTGGACTTTTTGGAGGTGGTGGAACGCGTCGAACGGGATGGCTCCAGCGTCGCTGCTGCGTAGCACGTGCGCTGCGCTGGTTCACTGGGCTCGGTAAGCCGCAACCGTCAGCGCGGCCTCCGCAGGCGACACGAACTTTCGGGAGCCGCGTTCCATTCTCGCGCAGGGGTGTCTACCAAACCGCGGTTGCCGGGATGGCGGATCATTCGTTCGGCCCGATCTTGATGCGCAAGGTCTCCAGGGCCCCGATACCGATATTGCCAAAGAGCCCACGTCTGTATGTTACGACGAACTCGAATTCCCACGGATCCGTGGTGGGCATCGCTCCGCCGTGCCCTTCGCTCGCCCAGTTCGCATCAATCAAGAAGACGCATGGCTCCTTACGAACGTCCCACTCGTTCGGTGGAGCCAGTATCCAGTGAGGGCCTGGGGTTTTTTTGTTGTCCTGGAGACAGTCGTCAACCAGAGAAATGCTGCCAAGGTGAGCCGTTATCGTGGCGTTCTCCACGAAAACGGCAGCGGGCTTGGTTGCATCGCGTGTCTGAATGCCAAATCCGCCCCATGCGGAATAGAATTTTTCGCCTGGTAGTCCGATCTTCGCCCGGCAGAACTCGATCCAAAAGTCGATTGGACCGGTTGACGGCGGGATCTTGGGCTCCTCTTTGCACTTAAGATCCTTCGGTAAGGGCGGTGGCGGCGGGCTCCAGATCTCCGGTCGCATCTGTTCGCGTGCTGCCGCACCGGACGGAATGCCGCCGATGAGGGCGAGAGACAATGCTGCCATTATCGTGGCTGCCGCTCTCTTGAATATGCTGCGCGGATACATCTCTTTCCTCGGGTGGTGACGGGCTGAAGTGCCCGCAACAACTTTGCGCTTATAAGACTGCATGGCGGAAAGCATCAAATCCACGCTCCCCGACGGCGCTCTCCGGCGTGGCCGACGAATGATCGCCGGCCACGCCGTGCGCGATGGGTTGTCAGGAGCGGATCACTTCTTGGGCAGACTCGAGGTCGGGTCCGGGGCGGGCCGGTTCGCGACAGATCCCGCCAGCCCACTTCTCACTGCGGTCACACCTGGACCGCCCGGGCCTTCGCCGAAACACCCCCCTTGAACCAGTGCCCAAACCTGTGACGGCGCGGGCGTGTACTCCGGGCCCCAGACCGACTCCACGTAGGCGTAGGCATTCCAATAGGCCTCGAGCTGGGTGCTTCCCGTTGCCCATACCGTCATGAGGACATGCAGTAGGTTGTGGCCGGCGCAGAAGTACCAGGTGGCGGGTCCAGGGTGCGGGTCGGGTGGGGGCGGCGGCGCCTCCACACAGCCGCCTTCGGCCGGGTTCGCGTCGAAGGTGAGGTGCCAGTTCGAGCCGTTGCCGCTGAGCCCGTACTGGTCGGTGGCGAACTCCTGCGCCTGGGCCAACCCCGCGTCCTGGCTGACGTCGAGGGTGGGAATGTAGCCGTCAGGCACCGCGGGTCCGGCGAGGCAGAACACGTACCAGTTCACGGCGGGCTGCGCCGGCGGATTCCACGGCGCGCCGGGCGGTGGTGGTGGCGGGATCGGCAGGCCGCCGGAATCGGCCGGCACCTGGTAGGGCACGACCTTCCAGTAGAGGCCGCCCGGCCGCTGCTGGATGCCCAGCTTCGGGGCGTTGTCGGGGGCAGCGCCGCCCGCCCGACTGTCGAAGAGGGCCGAGTGCAGGCCGGGAGTGTTGCTGTCCAGGCTGAACACGTCGATCAACGCGACCATCCCGGCCGGCTGGCTGACGACCACGGGCGGACCGGTCGCGCCGCTGGTCGCGTTCGACGACTCCGGTGGGACCACCCGCCAGTTCGGGGCGAAGAAGCCGCTTGGGCCTTGCGTGCCCTCGGGATTCTCGTCGTACGCGTTGGCTCTGGTCGACTGGTAGGCAAGAGTCTTGCCGTCCTTGTGCCGGGCCAGAAGATAGAGGCCGAACTTGCCTTTCGCCAGTGCGGGCGGCTGATCGGTTCGTCCGTCACCCGGCGGCTCCCACCAGTCCTCGATGGTTCCGCTGCCGTAGGACGCGATGGTGCGGAGGTAGATCTTGTCGGAGTTCGGGTCCGTGCCGCCGCGGACGGCGACGACGAGCTCGTGTTCGAACTCGAGGGCGGCGACGGGCATGGTGGTCTTCACCGCGCCGAGACCGACCCACTTGTCGGACCAGACGTTGCCGACGCCGGAAAGGCTCTTACCCTGTAGCCAGTAGATGTCTCCGGCGCGGCCGACGCCGAATGCTTGCAGGCCACCGTGCCACACGGCGAGGGTGGGGCCGGCGCTGAACAGGCCGTTGCCGGGGACCTCCGTCCAGGTGGATCGCCACGTCTTGCTGACCGTGTTGTAGACCTGGTAGTACATTCGCTCGTTGCCGGAGACGACGGCCACGTAGACCTCGTCGCCGAAGGCCGCTACAGATGGCGCGTACGGCGTCGTGCCGCCGCCGGGGATCTCGGCCCAACCGAAGCGCGACCAGTTGGCGTCCTCCGGTGTGCTGTCGTTGAAGCGACCGATGCTGACGTACAGGCGTCCGGTGTCCTTGCGCCGGGCCACGACGATGTCCTGCGCGGTCGTACCGAGGCGGGCCGCGCCGACGCCGTCCATGTTCTTGGCCCACAGGTCGCCGTTGCCGTTGAAGAACTGCTCGGCGGGCAGGCTCGCTGTCCAGTCGGATCCGGGCGGCGGCGGGCCGTTCATGATCGACGGATCGCTGTGGGGAATGTGTTCGTACCACAGCGAGTGCATGCCCGCGGGCTGCAGGAACCTCGGATCCTCGGGAAGGCCGGGTGGCGGCTCGGGCAGGAAGAACTCGCCGGGCTTCAGGCCGCGTACGCCGATGGAGCCGTCGTGCCCCACCACGTACATCTGCAGCCAGTTGGTGATCGACCCGTTCCACTCGTAGTACCGGTAGGTGGACACGTAGACGGAGAACGGCGTCAACCAGGTCGGGTGGGCCAGGGGCAGCGGGTCGAGCCAGGGGCCCCAGGTGCCGTCGGCGAGCCAGTTCGCGTGCATGACGATGTCGTTCTTCGGAACGGCGCCGCGCACCACGACGGTCAGCACGTCCTTGCGCGCGAGCGCGGCGGACGGCGCCTCCCGGGTCTCCATGTCACCGGGGACGTTCTGCCACGTCGGGGGAGTACCCGGAGTGAAGTCGCTGTAGGCGACGGTGCCGATCGTGGGGTCCGCCGCGCCCGGCTTGAACTTGTTGATGAAGACCCGGAACTTACCGTTGAAGTAGACCGCGGAGATGGCTGTCTTCGTGGTGTTCGGCTCGCTCCACTGCTTCCAGCCCGCCGTCGGGGCCTTCATGTCGATGTAGTGGATGATGCCGTCGGCGGAGACCGCGAACCAGTACTCCTGCGAGCCGTCGGCGGAGGCCGCCATCCCGGGGCCGGCCGTGAACAGCTTGGGCTGCGCCCCGGGCGAGGTGACCGGACCGAACACCCTGGTGTTGACGTCGAACTGGGTCTGCACGAACACGCCGTTGGTCCGCACCGCGCCGAGGGTGACGTTGCCGGAAGGCATCCCCAGCATTCCGACGCGCGTGTTGCTGGTGATGAGGGGGACGGTCTTCCATCCGTCACCGGTCCAGTTCCCCTTGGCGCCGGTGGTGTAGTACAACTGCCCGCCCGTGCCGCGGGCGACGATCAGGTCCTCGCCGTTGTAGCCGAGCGGAGCGGCGGCCACGTCGACCGTGCCGACGGGAAGATGTGCGGGCGGCTCGGCAGCCGCTGCTGCCTCGGGAGGCAGCGGCCCGACAAGGGCAGCCGCGCCGGTGCATATAGTCAATATTGCCACGGTGAGGAGTCCGACCCCTCGACCTGGCTGGGATCTAATTCCTGTCCACATTTGCGTCCTCTGGTGAGTCGGGCTTGGGCGCACCCTCGCATACCGTGGTAGCGCGGCGCGTCGGAGAAAACACCCAATCGAACAGCTCGGGAGCCTCGCGGACGGGGGAGAGATGTCGGCGCTTCTTAGCGGTCCCAACTACGTGGTGTTGGGCGTGATCGACTGGACGCGAAGGTCGTTCGTCTGAAAGTGAGGAGGGGTGAGCAGCGAACCCGCGCGATCCCGTAGGAGTACGCCTCCACCCGCATGTCCAGGTTGAGTGGTCTCACCGACGCCGCCCGGCATCCCGTCGATTTACCCTCGACTCGTGGACGCCGACGTCTGCCAGGTTTGACCGCGCCAATCAACTTTCAGGATGAGGCATGAAAGCACTCCGACGGCTGAGCAAAGCCGCCGCACTTCTGGCTGTCGTCATCACCATAGCGGCACCAGCGTCAGCTGCATCCGGAGAGCCCTCGCGTCGTGCGATGCCGACCGCCGAATCCACAGAGTCGCAGTGCAAGGCACCTTTTGAACTCCCGCAGCCGTTTCTGGTCTCCGGTGTGCAGTGCAGCCCTGTCGTGCATCAAAGAATCTTCTACTTCATGACTGGCTGCGTTTCTCTGAAGTCCGGCATGGGCTATGGGTGGCTTGAGTTTGAGAACCCGCTACCGGCGGCTCGTGACATGAGTGGCGATTTGAGCCCGACCGCCACCGACGACCCACTGGATCCAGTGTATGTCGACACCGTCACCTTCATGAACGTTACCACGGGCGGGCGTCGTGAACTCGATCGAAAGAAGTGGTTTCCGGTCGGTAAGGGGGGCTGGTACGCGACCTACACACTTCCCGTGGAAGTTGGTGACAAGCTGGACGTAATTTTTACGTACGCTTTCAAGGACGGAAAGAAGGGAATGACGACATTTCATTGGGGGATTTGCAATCCATACGTCGGCGTGCCGGAAAGTACGCCTCTCTGAACGAGTGGAGGCTGGCGGCCGGACCCGCCACCTGTGGCGACCGAGGGAGACGCCGGGTGACCGCCCGGCCGGCCGGGCAGGTCCAGCGCACAGCAACGGCTCGGGGTCACCGTTGGAGTCCCGGCCGGCAGCACCCGCTGAGGGCTCCTGACGCGCTGGACGACACGCGGCTCGGCACCCGTCCTGGCCGACAATCTGTGCCTCCGCAATCTAGTCGGTGACGAACCGAGGCGGTACCGCACCATGATCGCCATCGGCGGCAAGACCCTGCCCGGTGTCCGCACTGGTGGACCTTCGGCCTTGGCAGACCAGGTACGCGCACCTCAAACGGCTGAACAGGCGGGCGTACCGAGCGGATCCCGACCCGACCACGTAAGCAGATCTGGGCAGCTCAGGGCCGTGAGCCCGAACCCGCGGCGGGATCTCCGACTCGGAGAGCGTGCAAGGCGCCGGCGCCGTACCGTGCGACTCCCGCGGCTACAACGCGGGGAAGAAGATCAACGGCCGGAAGCGGTCCATCGTCACCGACACCTCGACCGTCCACCCACGCCGCTGGGTCGTGGCGCGGGCCCCTGGCCTGGCTCACCGCCCATCACTGCCTGGCCCGCGACTACGGAACCCACCGCGCGACGTCCGAGGCCATGATCCGATGGGCCCGCCTCGGCATGCTCTGCCGCCTCGCCCGAGGCGGAGCCGCCACCCGCCAACAACGCCTCACCTTCGACACACGCGACTGACAGCAATGTGAAACGCGCTCCGAGATGAACACAGAACCGCCAATAAGGACTGGTTCGTATGGCTAGCTGAGACATCAGCGAACTGAAGGGGTCGACCATAAACAAGAAGGGCACGGTGGGCGCGGGAGCCCTGCTGGCCGCCGTCGCTGCCGTCACGGCCCTGGGTGGGTTCAGCGTCGGAGCCGCAAGCACCTCACCCGCAGCCTCCACCACCACTTTGCCAGCCTTGCGTACGCCGCACGGGTATGTCAGCTGGGCGCTTTTTGAGCCAGCTAAAATCACGCCGAGGTTCAGCCTCACGCCTCCCGGTACCACTCCACTTCACGCGAAGGTCTCTACTGGTCGCTACAGTGTCACGTGGCCCAAGGCCCCGACCGCGAGCGTGTCGGTGCAAATCACGCCGATTACCGCAAACGACGCCATGTCGAACTGCCAGGTTGTTGGTCTACCTGTTCTCGACTCGATCGCAAAATTCTTAGCTTCAAGGTCGCCTGCACCAACAGCGTTACGGGGGCACCGCAAGATTCGCCCTATTACATCGAGGTCAAGGCCTGACGTGACCTCCAGGGAGGGGTTCGGAGTGTGAGATCCGTTTCGGGTTGAGGGGATACTCCGGGCTCGTCCTCGATGAGGACGTGGCAGTAGACCAGCGTTTCAGCTTCGCGCGGGTGCCTTCGACGTGTTTCGGTAAGGGCTCGACGTCGAGGGCGAGGCAGGTGCCTTGGCGAGCATGCCAGCGGGCGCGGTGCCCGAAGACATGCAGAATCTGCTGTTAGGCCCGCTGGCGACGGTGGGGTCGGCGGCGGTGAACTGGCGGCGGTGAGGGTTTGCGGACCGACGACCCGAAACTGATTTCCCTGCCCCTGGCGCATCGAGAACGCCTCCCGACAGAAACCGGATCGGGGGGATCGCGACCCTGCGCCACACCGCGATCGAGTTGTACCGCATCACCGTCGCGACCAAGATCGCCCGCGTCGTCCGCCAACCCAGCCGCCGCTGACGCCACCTGATCACCGTGTGACCAGCAGCTACCCGAACGTAGTGACCTTCGGAATCCGAGCGCCTGGTTGTCCGTGAAGCCCTCTCCTTCGGAGCCGGTCTCGACACCCGATTGAGGGAACTGACCGATTGTTGCCGAGAGGGGCGCTGCTGGAAAATTGCGGGAACACTACAATTGTGTGGACCCACGAAGGGCCTTGCCATGGTTCTCTCAGTTCGGCGCTCTCTGCGTATCGCACGAAACTTGTTGATCATGCTCATTTCGTTTGCGCTGGTGGGAGTTGTTGCTCCGATCGGCCCTGCTGCGGCTGCGCCGGCATGTCAGCTGCCGTTCGAGGCGCCCACTCACCCGGAACTGCTGAGCTACAACCTCTACTGCTCTCCTTGGCGCAATTCGCCGAGTGACGACTCCTGGCTGAACCTCCGTAAAGGATATATGGTCTTCCCTAATACCGAGATCGTCTACCTGGAATACTGGAATCCGCCGAAGTTCTCCTTGGCGCCGGTGGAGGATCCAGACAAGGAGCGCGGCATCTACGTTGATTACATCAAGATTGTAAATACCAAGAACGGTCGCGTGACCACCTGTGAACCCAAGACTTGGCTCCCGGTGAACGAAAAAGATTTCTGCCGCTTCGACCGGCTGGTGGGGCACACGAGCAAGATCACTGTCGAGATGCGATACCTTTACCGCAAGAATCATTGGTTGACCGACATCTGGATCGAGTAGACCCCTCCGCCTCGACATCGGAACAATTGCCGATGTCGCCCCATTGGGCGCATCACGCCAGCCGCTTGAGTGCCACGAATGCGCCCACAATGATCCGCGCCCTTATGGCAGGCCTTGTCCATTTGTGGAAGTGGTGGGACTCGGCACCCTTGCCCTTCTAGCGCATCGGCCAGGGCTCGAAGGGCGGAGGTTCATGGTCGAGGCGGGGCGGCGATTCGATTCGAGGCCCTGCTGATCGGCGGGGATCCTGCTCGACGCTTGGCTGACCGTGGCGATCGAAGAGCGGGTACGCCCCCACACTCGGGCGCGTCACAGGCGGCGTCACAGATCAAGCTCAAAGAGCTGGCATTGGACGGCAGCGCGCGGCACAAGATGACATAGGGGCAGGCCCATATCCGCACTTGGCGGCAGGTGTTGGGGCGGTCCGGCATTGACGGTGACGAGGCTCAC
Organism: Micromonospora sp. NPDC051141; assembly: GCF_044455765.1. NCBI lineage: Bacteria > Bacillati > Actinomycetota > Actinomycetes > Micromonosporales > Micromonosporaceae > Micromonospora > Micromonospora sp. NPDC051141. The sequence goes on along the minus strand of NZ_JBITFD010000013.1, from coordinate 182,531 downwards.
CTTTCTGGCAGTGTGGGGGTCAGGGGTTCGAGTCCTCTCGGCTCCACCCTTGGAACATCAGGTCAGCGGCCCCGCCGAGTGACCCTCGACCGGGCCGCTGAATTTTTGGTGCCTGAACTGCCGCCGTCGCCGGGCTGCTGTCCACTGCGCGACGAACGGATCGAGCCGGCAGGATCCGGGCATTAGCGTGATTCGGTGGGATCGATGGACGGCACCGGTGTACACGTCAGACTGCTCGGGCCGGTGGAGGTGGTCGTCGCCGGCCGCCCGCAGGCGGTCAACGGTGTACGCCGCAGGACGGTGCTCGCGGCACTGGCGTTGCGGGCGGGTCGGGTGGTGAGCGTCGACCGGCTCATCGACGTGGCGTGGGGCGGCCATCCTCCGGCCACCGCCGGGAACACGCTGCAACGCCACATCTCCTACCTGCGGGAGGTGCTCGGCGTACCCGGGTCGATCGTGGCGCGGCGGCCGGGCTATCTGCTCGACACCGGGCCGGAGTCGACGGATGTCCAGCTCGTCGAGCGCCTGCTCGACCTGGCCCGGCAGTCGGCGGACCAGGCCGAGCGGGTGGCCCACCTGACGACCGCGGTGACGCTGTGGCGTGGACCCCCACTGGCCGACGTGACCGGGTCCGGCTGGGTCGAGGAGCAGGCCGAATACCTGGGCCGCCTGCGACTGGAGGTCGAACGGGCGCTCGTCGACGCCCGGCTGGCCGTCGGCGAGCACACCCGGCTCGTCCCCGGGTTGGAACGGCTGGTCCGGCAGCATCCTTTCGACGAGCACCTGCACGCGCAGCTCATGGTCGCGCTCTACCGTGACGGCCGGCAGGGCGAGGCGGTCGCCACGTACCGCCGGCTGCGCGACTCCCTCCGGGAGCACCTCGGCCTCGACCCGAGCCCGCGGCTCCGGGACCTGGAGTGCGCGGTGCTGCGCCAGGACCCCGGCCTCGCGGCGCCCGCCCCGGCGGCGGCGCAGACGGCGGTGGCGGCGCAGCTTCCGCCCTCGTTGCCGACGTTCACCGGCCGTGACGCGGAGATCGCCACCCTCGACGCGCTCGCCGCGCGCGGCGGCGCCGTGGTGGTGTCCGGTACCGCCGGCGTCGGCAAGACCGCGCTCGCCGTGCACTGGGCGCATCGCGCGGCCGGCCGGTTCCCGGACGGGCAGCTCTACGCCAACCTGCGCGGCTTCGACCCGGCGGCCACCCCGACCGAACCGGCGAGAGTGCTGCACGGTTTCCTGGCGGCGCTCGGCGTTCCGCCGGCCCGGATGCCCACCGAACCGGACCTCATGGTCAGCCTGTACCGCACGTCGGTGGCGGGCCGGCGTGTGCTGGTGGTGCTGGACAACGCCCGCGACGCGGACCAGGTCCGTCCGCTGCTGCCCGGCTCGCCCGGCTGCCTCGCGGTCGTCACCAGCCGCGACCAGCTCGTTCCGCTGGTCGTCACCGAGAGCGCCCAACCGGTGAACCTTGATCTCCTGAGCCCCGGCGAGGCCCGTGACATGCTGGTCCGCCGACTCGGCGCCGGCCAGGTCGGCGCCGAACCCGCCGCAGCCGACGACATCGTCGCCCGCTGCGCGCGGCTGCCCCTCGCCCTGGCCATCGTCGCGTCCAGGGCGGCGACCAATCGGCACTTCTCGTTGGCCGCGATCGCCGGCGAGTTGGGCGACCTGGGCGCCTTCCACGGCGGCGACGAGGTCACCGACGTCCGGGCTGTCTTCTCCTGGTCGTGCCGGACGCTCAGCCCGGCCGCGCTCCAGCTGTTCCGGCTGCTGAGCCTGCATCCCGGCCCGGACGTCTCCGCCGCGGCCGTGGCCAGCCTCGCCGGCGTCACCCGCTCGGCGAGCGCTCCGCTGCTCGCCGAGTTGACCCGGGCGAACCTCTTCACCGAGCACACGTACGGGCGGTTCGCGTTCCACGACCTGCTGCGCGCGTACGCCGCCGGTCTCGCCGAGGCGGCCGAACCGGCGGGCGACCGCCGGGACGCCGTCCACCGGTTGCTGGACCACTACCTGCACACCGCGCACGCCGCCGACCTGGCCCTGCACCCGCACTTCAGCGAGATCAGCCTCGCGCCGCAGCGGGCGGGCGTGACATCGGAACGCCCCACGAGCAAGGTGGCCGCCACCGCGTGGCTCACCGCCGAACTCCCCGTCCTGCTTGCCGCGGTGCCGCTCGCGGCGCGGTCCGGCTTCGAGGGCCACGCCTGGCGGCTCGCCTGGACCCTGGCCGGCTTCCTGCACCGGCAGGGGCACTGGCAGGACTGGCTCGGCACCCAGCAGATCGCCCTCGCCGCCGCGTCCCGGATCGGGGACCGGACCGGGCAGGGCCACGCACACCGCAGCCTCGGACTCGCCTGCTCGCGGCTCCGCCGGTACGACGAGGCCGCCGACCACCTGGGGCGTGCGCTGGACCTGTTCACCGAGGTCGGCGACGACAGCGGGCGGGCACACACCTGTCTCAACCTGGGTCAACTGGCCGAGCGGCAGGGGCACCACCAGCAGGCGCTCGACCATTCCCGGCGGGCGTCGACCCTGTTCCGGGCGGCGGGCAACCGGGCGGGGCGGGGCTACACCCTCAACGCGGTCGGCTGGCAGGAGGCGCTGCTCGGCAACTACCACCGGGCCCTCGAATCGTGTGATGAGGCGCTGCGGATCCTGCGGGAGGTGGACGACGTGCAGGGGCAGGCCGACACCTGGGACAGTCTCGGTCACGCCCACCACCGGCTCGGGGACGACCGGCGGGCGATCGCCTGCTACGAGCACGCCCTGGAACTCTTCACGCAGGTCCATGACCGTTACGCCGAGGCGAGCACGTACGTCAAGCTTGGCGGCAGCCATCGGGCGCTCGCCGACCTCGGCGCCGCCCGTGCCGCGTGGCGCCGCGCCCTGAGCATCCTCGACGACCTCGGCGACGCCGACGCCGACGCGATCCGCGCCGACCTCGACCAGCTCGACGCCACGCCACGTCGCTGACGGCCCGCTTTCCGCGTCCTTTCCGGACCGTTTCAGCGCGGCCCGGCACGCTGCGGACACCAGTTTCCTTCGTCAGGAATGGAGTGTTCGATGAGTCGCTTGGCACACCGCCTCGCGGTGCTCGGCGTGGTCGGCGGGATGGTGCTGGCCACGTCTTCCACAGCCGTCGCCCAGCCCGACGGGACGCCGGACAAGGGGACCGACTGTGTGGTCCAGTACACCGACGACCGGGGCGTCGTCGTTCGCACCGGGACCGAGTCCGAGGGCCGGGAGTACGGCCAGTTCCGTTGCCTCGGCGGGCAGTGGACGTTCGCCTGGGCCCCGTTCGACGCGGACGACATGATCATGTCGGACGAGATCTTGATCAGCCCGTCCGGCGCCGTCTCGGTACGCCGGTTCACCGGCCCCGCGCTCGGCAACGACCTCACGCTGGGCGAGATCGCCGCGATCGAGCAGGCCGTCTCCGGCAGCGGACGCGTGACCATCGACCGCGCGATCGTGGCGGTCGACGACGGCAAGCAGCGGACCCCGGAGCAGATCGCGGCGCTGCTGGCCGGCAAGGACGACACCGGGGTACGGGTGCTGGGCACCGTCGACAAGCCGGATGCCGCCATGTCGGTGAAGGAGATCGTCGACGAGGCCGGCGGCACGCCCGAGACGACAGTCGTCTACTTCAGTCTCTGGGGCGCGATCAAGGCGGTGTTCGCGTGGATCGTGGACACGGTCAGCGGGGTCGGTGACTGGATCGACAGGCATTGCCGCTGGTGGCCTTCGTCCAGCGGCGTGGGCGCGGTGTTCGAGTGTCGCTGGTAGCCCGTGCGCGCGGTCGGCGGGTGACCGCGCCGGCACAACGAGAAGAGGACAGGATGACAGTTCCACGCAACCTCACCAGGCGCGTCACCATTGTTGTCGCGGCCCTGATCGTCGGGCTGACGGCGTCGTACACCCCGTCGCACGCCGCGGAGGGCGAGGCGACGACGACGATCACCGACCATCCCGGTGCCCCGGGAACGATGCTTCGGCAGTTCGAGGACCTGACCGGCCGGCCCGTCGGCGACCTGGACAAGGTGCTGGCCGTCGACGCCGGGGGCCGGAGTCTCACCGGCGACGAACTCGACGCGCTCGTGGCCGGTGAGAAGGTCGACGGCGTGCGGGTCGTGGGCACGATGCCGGGCGGCCGGGACATCCTCGGCACGACCATGGCCGACCTCGCCGACGGCAGCTACGACGGCACGGACGGCGGGGGGACGACGACCACGTCGTTGATCTTCGCTTCGTCGGTGCCCGATGGCCGGGACTGGTGCCTGACCATGTGCGTCGCCAACGGCAAGTCCATCTGGGAGTGTCTCCTGTCGCGTCGGGGAACCGGCCAGGTCCTCACTCTCGGACTCGCCGGCGACACCACGGTGGGCGGGATGAAGGCCGCCGTCGAGAAGGTCAACGGCGTCGCCGTCACCGGACCGGACACCGTGGCGACCCTGGTCGGCGACCGCGAGCCCACGGCAGCGGAGATCAGTACGCTCCTCGACGGCCGGGACGTCGAGTCGCTGCGTCGGGTGGCGACCGTGGACCGGCCGGATCCCGGCTGGGCGTTGGTCGACGTCGCCGAGAAGTCCGGCGTGCCGTACGCGAAGACCAGGGCCCACATCTTCACCTTCAGTGTTCCCATCCTCGGGAAGATGCTCGCGGTCTGCGTCTCGCAGGACGACGGGAAGACCTGGAAGTGCTCGGTCCGCCCGTGGAGCGGGTTCTAGCGGGCGGAGCCGGCGCCGAACGCCGTCCGAGCCCCGCTGCGGGGCCCGGACGGCGTTGGGTCGCCCCGGCAGTTCGTTGCCCCGGCACCGCGTTCGGACGCCGGTACGGCGCGAGCCCTCGTCACCACCCCTACGCGGTAGGTGGACCGGGACCCCGGGAGTCGGAATGATATCCACGTCTGTCGAAGGATGGGCGGAGGCGGGCCGGAGTCGAACCGGCCGCCCGGGTGTCGGAAGGGGTCGGAATGACGGAGAGCGGGCAGCGCGGCTGCTGCGGGGTCGATCGGCGTACGGTGCTGCGTGTCGCCGCGCTCGGTGCGGGCGCGTTGGCGGTGGGCGGGGTGATGCCGCCCGGTGCCGCGTCCGCCGCGCCGGTCATCTACAACCCGTTCAGCGCCTACCCGATCACCGATACCTGGGAGGGGCACCTCAGCCGGGGCTCACGCGGCGGCATCGACTTCGGGATGGGGGTGGGGACGCCGCTGCCTGCCTGCGGCGCCGGCACCGTCCAGAACATCCCCTACAACGGTGACGGCGGGCACACCGTCACGATCCACCACGGGGACGGCTACCGTAGCCAGTACCTGCACCTGTCGCAGTTCCTGCTCGCCGACGGCGCCGGCGTGGGCGCGGGCACCATCGTGGGCCGCTCCGGCGGCGCGCAGGGCGCACCCGGGTCGGGCAGCTCGACCGGCCCGCACCTGCACTGGCACATGATCGACCCGGCGGGGACGTACATCAGTCCGCTCGAATACATCGCCCGGAATCCCGCCGCCCAGCCGCGTCAGGTGTTCGAGGCGGCCAGCAACGCGGGGTGGCGGGCGCTGCCGGTCTCCGGCAGCGGCGGCGCGGTGACGGGCTCCGCGGTGGCGTCGATCGGACCGGGCGACACGAAGATCATCTACTCGCTGAACGGCGGGCGGGTCTTCGAGGCGGCCAGCAACGCGGGGTGGCGGAACCTGTGGACCGGGATCTCCGGCGCGCAGGGCACCGCGTTGGCGGCGTTGAGCCTCGGCGGCGAGAAGCTGATCTACAGCGTGGTGGGCGGATACGTGCACGAGGCGAGCAGCTACAACGGCTGGCGCAACCTCAACAGCGGCATCGGCGGCGTCGCGTCCTCCTCCATCTCGGTGATCGCGCTGGCCGGCGTGAAGTACGTCTACAGCATCGTCGGCGGCTACGTGCACGAGGCGCACAGCGCCAACGGCTGGCGCAACCTCAACACGGGTATCGCGGCGTCGGCGGTGGCGGCGATCACGCTCGGCGACACGAAGATCATCTACTCGCTGAACGGCGGGCGGGTCTTCGAGGCGGCCAGCAACGCGGGATGGCGGAACCTGTGGACCGGGATCTCCGGCGCGCAGGGCACCGCGTTGGCGGCGTTGAGCCTCGGCGGCGAGAAGCTGATCTACAGCGTGGTGGGCGGTTACGTGCACGAGGCGAGCAGCTACAACGGCTGGCGCAACCTGAACAGCGGCGTCCGTGGTGACACGGCGGCCGTGCTGGCGTTCGGCGGCGTCAAGCACATCTACGCCGCCTGACCCGCCGGGTGGACGGTCGGGCCGCCGGCAGGGGCGGCCCGACCGGTGGCGTCAGCGGGGACGCCGGGTCTTCGGCAGGTCGAACTGGTCCGCCCGGCGGCAGTCCTTCGGGCCGCCGACCGCGCCCGGACCGACCCGGTCGAGGGCCTGGCGGGCCCGGTGCCGGCCCAGGTTCCAGGCGTACCAGGGGTCGGGCTGGTCGAGGTCGTCCGCGATCCAGCTCAGCGTGCAGCGGCGGACCGGGTCGGGGAGCCGGGTGAGGGCGGGCGTGGCGTCGGCGGAGAGCGCGCGCAGGTACCAGGCGTCGATCTTGCCGGTCTGCTCGTACCGGAGGGTGTTGCGCCGGGCCGCGTAGTCCTCCGGGTTGAGCACCGCGAGACCGAGCAGCATCGCCACCGCCAGCGCCACCGTGGCGCCGGGGATCCAGCCGCCCCGCCACCGCACGCCGGCCGCCAGGATCATCAGGAAGACCGCGCCGAGCAGCAGCTCGAACGCCATCACGAAGATCCGCTCGCCGGTGAAGCTGTAGACCTTCTGGTACGTCCACATCCGGGACAGCGCGGACACCACGATCACCACGCTCAGCGCGCTGAGCAGGCCGAGCAGGACGCGCAGCAGGATGCGTTCGACCGCCCGTTCCCGGCCGGCCCAGCGGCTCACCGCGCCGAGCACCGCCACGGTCAGCAGCGTGACGAAGAGCAACTGCCAGAAGCCGCTGCGGGCGTACTCCGCGTAGCTGAGCCCGGCGACCTTCCGCACGTGCCGCTCGCCGCCGAAGAGCACGGTGAACTGCACCACCACGAAGCCGGCGAAGAGCAGCGTCAGCGCCGCGATGGCCGGCGCCCACTCCAGCAGGCCGAGCCGCCGCCCGCTGGCCCGGTCCACGGTGGACAGCTCCGGTGGGGCGGCCAGCGTGTAGACGGCGGCGACCGCGATCAGCCCGCCCACCGCGGCCAGGAACAGCCCGCGGAACACCGTGCCGAGGTCGACCTCGGGCACGACCGTGCCGAGCGCCTCGGAGAACGCCGCGTCGGCCGAGGCGAGCAGACTGCCGAAGACCACCAGCACCACCACGGTGGCGACCACCGAGACGGTGACCTTGCGGACCGTCGCCGCTCCGGGCGAGGCGGTGACGTGACCGCGGACCCAGGGCAGCCCCCGGAACGCCGCGAACGGCGTGGCGACCAGGCCGAACAGGATCGAGCGGACCAGCCGCCCGCCGATGATCGCCAGCGTGGCGCAGCCCAGCGCGCCGAGCACGCAGAACGTCACCAGCCACCAGGCGTTGCGGAACGCCGGCACGGCGAGCAGGGCCAGGGCCGCCGCCGCCCAGCCGGCCCGGATCAGCCGGTCGGCGCGGGGCAGTTCGGCGGCGCGGGCGCGGACCGCGAACAGCACCCCGAGGGTGAGCGTGAGCCAGCCGAGGAACCAGCCGATGCCGACCCGGCTCAGCGGGACGAAGACCGCGCTGCCGAGCGCGCCGGCGAGCACCGCGAGCGGCACCGCCCGGCCGGTGGCCGGTTTCGGGCCGGGCCAGCGCGCGCCCAGGAACGAGGTGCGGGGGGCCCGTGGCCGGGACGCCCAGCCCGGTGCCGGCGGATGGGTGACCCACGGTCGCATGTCCTGGTGCCCCGGCCCGGGCGCCGCTCCACCGTGGACCGGCGGAAAGACGTGCCCGGTGGGCGCCGTCGGGGTGCCCGGGCCGCCCGTCGGCGCGGCCGACACGGCCAGGGCGGGCGACACGGCCAGGGCGGACGGCGTGCCAGGAGCCGTCGGCGTGGCGACCGGTGGGCCCGGGACCGACGGCGTGCCGGCCGGTGCGGCGGCGCCCGTCGGCGCCGACGTGCCGGGCGCCGGGGCCGGCCCGGTGCCGGTCGGCGTCGTGGTCGGGACGCTGCCCGGCGTCGCCGCGTCGCCGTCCGGACGCGCGCCGACCGGTCGCGTCGGACCGGCCGTCGGCGGAGTGGCGTCCGAGGGGCCGGCCGGGGCGGCGGGAATCGGGGTCTCGACGGCCGGCGGCGCGGCCTGGGCGGGCACGCCGGTCGGGGTCTCGACGGCCGGCGGCGCGGCCTGGGCGGGCACGCCGGTCGGCGTCGGCTGACCGGCGGCCGGGACCAGCGGCACGAACAGCGCGTAGCCGTGGGTGCCGGGCGGCACGACGACCGGGATCGCCCAGGCCGGTTGGCCCTCCGCGCCGGGCCACGGCACCGGGGGCGGCGCGCCCTCCGCCGGGGGCAGCACCAGCAGGTACGGCTGTGCGGTGGGCGGCAGGTCGCCCGTCGGAGACCCGTCCGTGGGGGCGGGACGGGGCGGCTCGGATTGCTGTGCCGGCTCGGGCAAGACGCGCTCCTCGATCACAGGGTGTCGTCACTGTAGGGCCCGCCCCGACCGCTCCGCCGCCCCGGTTGTCCGTTCGGCCAGCCGAGCCTGACCGGTCGTGGCGCGGGCGCGGATCGAACCTTTGCCGCTTCCGGCCCGTACCAGTGCGCGGGAGGTCGATCACATGGGCACACGTCGCGCGCTCGTCGCGTTCGCCGTCGTCGGCACGACGCTGCTGCTCACCGCCGTCCCGGCGAGCGCCCACGGCGCGCCGACCAGCCCGCTGAGCCGCGCGGCGGCGTGCGGGCCGGAAGGTGGGCGGGCGGAGACACCGGCCTGCCGGGCCGCGATCGCGGCCGGCGCGGCGGTACGGGAGTGGGACAACATCCGGGTGGCCCGGATCGACGGGCGGGACCGGGAGCGCATTCCGGACGGCGAGCTGTGCAGCGGCGGGCTCTCCGCGTACCGGGGGCTGGACCTGCCCCGGACCGACTGGCCGGCGACCACGCTCACCGCCGGCGCCCGGCACACCTTCCGCTACCGCACCACGATCCCGCACCGGGGCACGTTCCGGTTCTACGTCACCACCGCCTCGTACGCCCCGAACGCGCGGCTGACCTGGGCCGACGTGGAGCGCAAGCCGTTCCTGTCGGTGACCGACCCGCCGATCCGCGACGGCGCGTACGAAATGCCGGGACGACTACCGGCCGGGCGCACGGGCCGGCACCTGATCTACGTGATCTGGCAGAACTCGAACACCCAGGACACCTACTACTCCTGCTCCGACGTGATCTTCCGCGCGGCCTCGCGCCCCACCCGGCCGGCCGCACCGGCGGCGAGCGCGGCGGTGCCGCGTACCCGCTCGGAGTCGGCGACCGCGGACGCGCCGGGAGTGCCGGTCGCGGCGGTGACCGGGACCGGACCGTTCTCCCGGTCGCTGGTCGGCGGCGCGGCGGCGGCTGTGGTGGTCGCCGCGCTGCTGGCGGCCGTGGTCGCCCGGCGGATGCGGCGGGCCGGCGGCCCACCGCCCGGACGGCCGTGCGGGGTCCGCAACCATCGCGCCGGGCGGCGCCGGATCTGGTGAGACGACGGCCCGGGCGCGGCCCGGGTCGTGGCGCGGGTCGGATGACCGGCCGCGCAGTCACCCGATCGGTCGCTCCCGCGTTGCCCCGGTGTCGGACCCGCCAGGGCAACGCAGAGGAGTGTCGATGTTCCTACGTATCGCAGTGGTACTCACGGTGCTGGCCGCCGCCGTGCCGGTCGGCCCGTCCGCGTCGGCGGCGCAACCCGTCGCCGCCGACGACTTCTCGCTGACCGTCGCGCCCGCCGCCGTCACGGCGGTGGCCGGACATCCGGCCCGGGTGACCGTCGACACGGTCACCACCAGCGGGGCGCCGCAGCCGGTGGCGCTGCGGGTGACCAACCCGCCCGCCGGCGTCTTCGCCACCGTCACGCCGGCCACGGTGACGAGCGGGGCCTCGGCCACGGTGACGGTGCAGACCTCCGTCTCCGCCCGCGCCGGCACCTTCACGCTCGTCGTCGAGGGCGTCGGCGCGACGCTGCGGCACCAGGCGTCGCTGCGGCTTGTGGTGCGGACGCCGACCGCCGTCCGGGCCGCCTTCTACTACCCGTGGTTCCCGGAGGCGTGGCGGCAGCGCGGGCTGGACCCGTACACCAACTACCGACCGAGCCGGGGCAGCTACACCGTGGACGCGACGGTGGTCCGGGAGCAGGTGGCGGACATGCGGTACGGCGGCATCACGGTCGGACTGGCGTCCTGGTTCGGTCAGGGCACCACCACCGACCGGCACTGGCCGGCGCTGTTCCGGGGGGCCCGGGACACCGGGTTCGCCTGGGCGCCCTACTACGAGCCGGAGGGGCGGGGCCGGCCCACTCCCGACCAGATCGCCGCCGACCTGCACTACCTGCGCAGCACGTACGGCGGGGACCGCTCGGCGCTGGCCGTGCTGCCCGGTCGGGGCATGGTGGTCTTCGTCTACAACGCCCTCGACCTGACCATGGCGGAGGGCTGCGAGACCGTCGGCCGCTGGATCCGCGCCCGCTCGCTGCTCCAGCAGCTCTGGGGCGAGTCCATCTATCTGAGCCTGAAGGTGTTCTCCGGCTACCGCGACTGCGCCGGCAGCGACACGGTGGACTCCTGGCACCAGTACGCCCCGGCCCAGCCCGAGTCCAACTTCAGCGGGGCGCCGGGCGGCTCGTACTCCGTCTCGCCGGGCTTCTGGAAGGCCGAGCTGCCGTACGGGCGCTCGCCGTTCCTGGCCCGGAGCCTGGACCGGTGGCGGTCCGGGGTGGCCCGGATGACCGCCTCCGGGGCGTTCTGGCAGCTCGTCACCACGTACAACGAGTGGGGCGAGGGCACTGCGGTCGAGAGTTCCGTGGGGTGCCGGGGCGCCGCGCCGGCCGGCGCGCTCTGCGACTGGAGCGGTGACGGCCGGTCCGACTTCGTCGCCGTGCTGCACGACCACCCGCCGGTCGTGACGTCCGGCTGACGGGCGGCGCGCGGCCTCGACCACGTGCCGCCGCCGCGACCGTGGCGTTCCGCTGTCCAAATAACGCATTGCCGCCCCCACCCGGGGCGTCCCCATTCATCACTGCGCCATTGTTGCGACGCGCCGCGTCGCAACAATGGCGCACTTTTTTCACGGTGCCCGCCGGGCGCCGCGCGGCAACGTGAAAAACCTACGACCGACGCCTCTGAGCTGGCAATGTGCCTCGTCTATCTATGAACCACTGCGGTCCGGTTCGTTTATTGCACGTGTCGTGGTGCTGACGTTTCAGGAACTGGAAGTCTGCTGTTAACCCTCCGTACTCTTTGCGCATCCGAGCCGCCACCCCGTGCTGCGGGTTCGTCCCTTACCGGGCTCCGGGAAATTGATTCGTTTCTCCGGCGGACGGTTCTGCATCCAGTGCCCGTCATCAACGTGGCTCACGCCGCTCGTGCGCCCATGGGGGTTGACATGAACAGAGTCGGATCCGGAGTTCGCGACCGGCGAACCGAACCGGAGGCGCAGCTCCAGGCGCTGCACGAGGCGGACGAGGGCCGCCCGCCCCGACTGACCGTCATCGTGCCTACCCGGAACGAGGCGGAGAACGTCCCGATCCTGCTGGCGCGGCTCGGCCCGCTGCTGGCGCCGCTCGACGCCGAACTCCTCGTGGTCGACGACAGCGACGACGGCACGCCGGGGGTGCTCGCCCGGGTGGCCGCGGCGGCGCCGATCACCGTACGGCTGCTGCACCGGCCCCCGCACGCCCGCGCCGGCGGACTGGGCGGCGCAGTCCTGCTCGGCACCGCGCACGCCCGCGGCGCGTGGGTGCTGGTGATGGACGCCGACCTCCAGCACCCGCCGGCCGCGGCGGCGACGCTCGCGCGGATCGCCATGCGCCACGATGTCGACGTCGTCATCGGCACCCGCTACGCCGGCAACGGCTCCCCGGGTGGGCTGGACGGGGCCCTCCGGACGGCGACCTCGTCCTGGGCGACCCGGCTGGTGAAGGGCATGTTCCCGCGCCGGCTGGCGACGGTGAGCGACCCGATGAGCGGGCTGTTCGCGTTCCGCCGGGCCGCGGTACGCCTGGACCGGATGAACCCGACCGGCTTCAAGGTGCTGCTGGAGCTGCTGGTGCGCCATCCCGGCGCCCGGGTCGCCGAGGTGGCGTACGACATGGCGCCCCGGCACGACGGCCGGTCCAAGGCGTCCCTGCGGGAGGGCGTGACGTTCCTGCGGCACCTGGCCCGGCTGCGGGGCCGCCGCCTCGTCGGGCAGATCCGGCGGAGCCCGCGTACCCACGTCGAGCGGCTGCGTGAACTGGGCCGGATGATCGCGTTCGGCATGGTCGGGCTCTCCGGCATGGTGGTGAACACCGCCGTGCTCTGGTTCTGCTACGAACCCGCCCGGATGCACCACCTGATCGGTGCGGCGCTGGCCACCCAGGTCTCCACCTCGTGGAACTTCCTGCTGATCGACAGCCTGATCTACCGGCGGAACCGGCACGGCTCGTTCGCCGCCCGGGCGGCCCGGTTCTTCCTGCTCAACAACGCGTTGCTGCTGCTGCGGCTGCCGGTGCTCCAGGCCCTGGTGTGGGCGGGGGTCGGCATCCTGGTGGCCAACGCGGTGACCCTGGTGGCGCTCTTCCTGGTCCGGTTCCTGGTCAACGACCGGGTCATCTACACCGCCGTCGACAAGGCCCGACGCGACCCGGTGCGGTTGCTCGTCGCCGGCGCCTCCGAGGCGCCCAGCACCCCGTCGCGCCGTCGCTACCAGTACCTCAAGTACCGCTACGACGTCGCCGGCGTGGTGACCATCGGCTCGCAGATCATGCTGCCGGAGCTGGAGTTCTTCCGGGCCCAGTGGGTGCCCGACTCCGAGGTGGACATCGCGGTGCGGGTCAGCGACATCGGCGGTCGCGGGCCGCAGCGCCGAGCGGCCATGACCCAGTACGCCGACCAGTCCGTGCTGCGCTACGAGGAGCAGCTCGGCCGGTGGGGCGCGAACTTCCGCATCCAGCTCGGACCGCCGATCGAGATCCAGGTCGGCCCGCTGCTGGCCCACTCGCCGCACGTGGTCTACACCAACATCATCGAGGCGCTGCTCCGGTTCGTCATGGTGGCCCGGGGCCACATGCTGCTGCACTCCGCGTGCGTCACGCTCGACGGGGTCGGGGTGATGCTCTCGGCGCTCACCGACACCGGCAAGACCGCCACCGTGCTGCGACTGCTCCGCGACCACGGCGGTCTCTTCCTCTCCGACGACATGACGATCGTCCGGCCGGACGGGGTGGCGACCTGCTTTCCCAAGCCGCTCACCATCAGCGCGCACACGCTCCGCGCGGTGCAGGCGCAGGATCTGACGCCCGCCGAGTGGCGGCGGCTGCAACTCCAGAGCCGCCTGCACTCCAAGGGCGGCCGGTCCCTGGCGCTGACGCTCAGCCGGTTCAACCTGCCGATCATGGGGATCAACGCGGTCACCCAGCTGCTGATCCCGCCACCGAAGTACAGCGTCGACCGTCTGGTGCCGTGCCGGATCGGCACCACCACCCGGGTGGAGGAGCTGTTCGTCATCGAGCGCGGCAAACCCGACATCACCGAGCTGGACGCCGCCGAGACGCTCGACCGCATGATCGACAACACCGACGACGCGTACGGGTTCCCGCCGTTCCGGTACCTCGCGCCATCCATCACGATCGACGGCCAGGGGTACGTCCAGCTCCGGGCACGGGAGCGGGACATCCTCGCGGGTTTCCTGTCGCACGTCCGCAGCCGGGTCGTCGTCTCGGACAATTTCGGCTGGGCCGACGACATCCCCCGGCTGCTGCGGGAGGAACGCGCCGGCCGGGGCGCCGCGGTGGTGCCCGCCCAGCCGTGGCCGAGCTGGAGCGGTGACCTGACCGTGGCGGGAGGGCCGGCGTGAGCGTGAGCTCTCCGACCACCACCGACACGCTGCCCGAGCAGCGGCGGGGCGAGGCGCAGCGGCCGGCGAGGCCGGCGCCGCCGTCCTGGCTCCCGGCGCTGCGGCGGCCACGGTGGAAGGTGGCCGGTGGACTGACCGGGGTCGCCGTGCTGGCGCTGTTCGTCCGGACGTGGCAGATCGACGCGTTCGGCTTCAACAGCGACGAGGCGGTGTACGCCGGGCAGGCCGCCTCGCTCGCCGGCAACCCCCGCTACACCGAGTACTTCCCGGTCTTCCGGGCCCACCCGATGCTCGTCCAGGCGCTGCTGTCGCCGTTCTTCCGGGTCGGGGAGGTGGACGTGGCCGGCCGGCTGGTCGTCGTGGCGCTCGGCGTGCTGACCGTGCTCGCGGTGTATCCGCTGGGCGCGCGGCTCTACACCCGGCGGGTCGGGCTCATCGCCGCGCTGTTGCTGGCCGTGATGCCGTACCACGTGGTGGTGACCCGGCAGGTGCTGCTGGACGGGCCGATGGTGCTGCTGGCCACGCTCACGCTGTACTGCATGGTCCGGTTCGTCCAACGGCAGGACGCGCTCTGGTACGTGGCCACCGCCGCCATGCTCGGCGTCACCATGCTGGCCAAGGAGACCAGCATCGTGCTGGCCGGCAGCGTCTACGCGTTCCTGGCGCTCACCCCCGGCGTACGCCGGCCGGTGCGGGCCACGCTGCTGGCGCTGCCGGTGCTGGCGTTGGTCTTCGCCACCCATCCGATCTCCCAGGCGTTGGCCGGCCGCACCGAGACCGGCCGCAACTACCTCGTCTGGCAGTTGTTCCGGCGTCCCAACCACCCGATGTCGTTCTACCTGGAGAACGTGCCCTCGTCGATCGGGCTGCTGGTGCTGCTCGCCGCGTTCGGGGGCCTGTGGTGGGCCCGCCGGCAGCGGAGTTGGCGGGAGACGCTGCTGTTGTCCTGGATCGCCGTGCCGGTGGTCTTCTTCCAGCTCTGGCCGGTCAAGGGTTTCCAGTACCTGCTGCCGGTCGTGGTGCCGGTGGCGGTGCTCGCCGCGCGGGCGTTGGCCGTCCTGCCGGTGCCGGCCCGGGTCGCCGCCGTCCCCCGGCGGGTGATGCCCCGGGCCCGGGTGCACCTGGTGGTCCGGCTGGTGGCCGTCGCCACGGTCGCGCTGAGCCTCCTCGGACCGTGCTGGCGGGCGGTGAGCCAGCAGGGTGGGGCGCACTTCCTGGCCGGCTCCGGCGGCGTGCCGGGCGGCCGGGAGGCCGGGCGGTGGTTGACCGACCACACGCCGGACGGGTCGGTGATCCTCACCCTCGGCCCGTCCATGTCGAACATCATCCGCTACTACGGCCAGCGGCAGAGCTACGGGCTGTCGGTCAGCCCGAACCCGTTGCACCGCAACCCGTCCTACGTGGCGCTCAACAACCCGGACGGGTGGCTGCGCAACAACAACCTGCACTACATCGTCTGGGACTCGTTCTCCGCGCGTCGCTCGACGTTCTTCGCCGACCGGCTGGCGACCCTCGTCCGGCGCTATCACGGCCGGATCGTGCACACCGAGTACGTCGGCGGCGCCGACGCCTCCGGCCGCGCCGTTCCCGTCCCCGTGATCATCATCTATGAGGTGCGTCCATGACCCGTCGGATCGATTCCGTGCTCCGGCGCCGCGCCGGGCGGCTGTCGGCCGTCGCCGTGCTGCTGACCCTGTCCGTGGTGGCGACGACGCCGGCCGCCGCGTCGGCCGCCCCGGCGACGCCGACCACGCCGACCACGCCGATCGAGAACCTGGTTTTCCTGATGCAGGAGAACCACACGTTCGACAACTACTTCGGCACCCGGCCCGGGGTGGACGGCATCCCGAAGGGCGTCTGCATGCCGATGCGGGCGGACCTGCCGGAACCCTGCGTCAAGCCGTTCCACATCGGCAAGCTCGGCGCGATCGACCTCGACCACTCCGCCGACGCGTTCGCCCAGCAGTACAACGGCGGCCGGATGAACGGCTTCGTGGAGGGAGTGAGCAAGGCGGGCAAGGACGGCCGGATGGCGATGGCCTACTACGACGACCGCGACCTGCCGTACTACTGGAACCTGGCCGACGAGTACGTGCTCTTCGACCGCTTCTTCAGCTCGTCGCACTCCGGCAGCATCCGCAACCACATGTACCGGGTCACCGGTGGCCCGGGCGCGGCCGGCAGGTCGGAGACCATCCCGGCGACCGGCTGGGGGAACATCCCGACCATCTTCGACCGGCTGGAGGCGGCCGGGATCAGTTGGAAGTTCTACGTGCAGAACTACGACCCGACCATCACGTTCCGGTCCCGGGTCGAGGAGGAGGACATCGACCGGGGCGCGCAGGTCATCTGGGTGCCGTTGCTGGGGTACGCCCGCTACGTCGACGACCCGCGCCTGTTCTCCAAGATCGTGGATCTGGACGAGTACTACGCGGACGCCGCCCGGGGCGACCTGCCGGCGGTCTCCTTCATCGCGCCGGCCGGCAACAGCGAGCACCCGCCGGGCAACATCGGCGCCGGCCAGAACCTGGTCCGGGCGCTGCTGACGCAGCTCATGCGGTCCCCCGAGTGGTCCTCCTCGGCCTTCATCTGGTCGTACGACGACTGGGGCGGCTGGTACGACCACGTCAAGCCGCCGAAGGTCGACCAGTACGGCTACGGGTTCCGGGTGCCGGCGCTGCTGGTCAGCCCGTACGCCCGGCGCGGGCGGGTCGACTCCACCACGCTCGACTTCACCTCGGTGCTCAAGTTCATCGAGGTCAACTGGCGGCTGAGACCGCTCGCCAGCCGGGACGCCAAGGCGAACACGTTCCTCGACGCGTTCGACTTCGACGCGCCGCCCCGTCCCGGCGTCCTGCTCAGCGCCGAACGCACCACCGTCGCGTTGAAGCGGCCCGACCCCCGGCCGGTCTACGGCTCGTACGCCACCGCGCTGCTGCTCGTCGGCGCGCTGGTCGGCGCCGCGGCCGTCCGGGGCCGGCGGCGGTCGCGGTGAGCGCCGCCCGCCGGCTGCCGCCGCTGCTCCTGGTGCTCCTGGTCGTCCTGCTCACCCCGGCCGCCGCCACCGCGGCGCCCCGCTCCGCGCTGCCCGGCACGCTGCACCTGCAGATGGTGCCGCCGATCCGGGGCGTGCCGGTCGCGGTGGACGGCAACACCGGCCGCTCGGACGCCAAGGGCCGGGTGAACATCCGGGTGAAGAACTTCCTCGGGCTCGACAACCGGCTCAAGGTCGGGTCGGCGACGGTCGGCGCCGACCGGAAGGCGGTGCTCGACCGCATCCGGGGCAGCGTGGACCACGGCGTCCGGGACCGGATCGTCGAGGTGGGCCTGCGCACGATCCGGCGGGTGAGCTGGCGCTACACCGACCGGTTCGGGTCACCGGTGCCGGCCCGGCGGGCGACCGCGATGCGGCTGCGCAGCAACACCGGCGAGATCATCGAGCTGACCGGTGACCAGTTGGCGAGGCCGCTCTGGGTCGCCGAGAGCCGCACCCAGCAGGGGCCCCGAGGGCTCGTCTCGAAACGTCTCTACTACGTGGTGGACGCCGTGGTGGTGGACGGCACCTCGGTGGTCAACCGGGCCGGCCAGAAGTTCGTGCCCTGGGACCGGCAGTCCTGGGTGGTGCAGTTGCTCTTCTTCAAGGTGTCGTTCACCGCCTCGGACATGCTCTTCCCCCGGCGGGCCGGCAGCGGGATCCAGCTCACCCGGGCCGACGGGCGGGTGCAGCGGCTGGGGTTCGGCCCGGACGGCACCGTCCTGGTCCCCGACCTGCCCCGGGGCACCTACACCCTGACCGTCCGCGGCGGCGGCCTCTCCTTCGGCCGGCCGGTGACCATCAGCCGGGACCAGGAGGTGACGCTCACCGTGATCAGCGTCGTCGACCTCGCCCTGGTGGCGGTGGGCCTGCTCGGGGTGGCCGTCGGGTTGGTCCTGCTGGGCCGCCCGCACCTGCGCCGCCCGTTCCGGGCGCTCCGGGATGCCGCGCGACGGTCCGGTCGGCGTCGCTGGCGGCCCCGCGCCGCCGCCGGCCTGGTGCTGGTGCTGCTGCTGGTCGCCGCGGCGAGCCTGCCGGCGGCCCGGGCCCAGGCCGCGCCCGCCCGGTCCGGGCCCGCGGCGACCCCGACGTCGTCGCCGGTTCCGGTGCTGGCCTACTACTACATCTGGTTCAACCCCAGCTCGTGGAACCGGGCGAAGATCGACTACCCGGTGCTCGGCCGCTACTCCAGCGACGACCAGGAGATCATGCGGCGGCACGTCCGGATGGCCAAGGCCGCCGGGGTAACCGGCTTCCTGGTCTCCTGGAAACACACCGAGCAGCTCGACGAACGACTCGCCGCGCTGGTCGAGGTCGCCCGCGCGGAGAGCTTCCGGCTCGGCATCGTCTACCAGGGCATCGACTTCAGTCGTAAGCCGTTGCCGCTGGCCACGGTCCGGACCGACCTGGCCCGTTTCGCCGAACGCTACGCCGCCGACCCGGTCTTCGGGATCTTCGACCAACCGGTGGTGATCTGGAACGGCAGCGACAGGTACTCCGCCACCGAGGTCGCGGACACCGTCCGCCAGGCCCAGGAAAAACTCCAGGTGCTCGGCACCGCCAAGAGCGTCTCGGTGGTGAACAGCCAGTCGGCCCTGGACGGGCAGGCGTACTACTGGTCGTCCGCCGACCCGCTCGTCGACAAGAGCCGGGACAAGCTCACCGCGATGTCCCGGGCCGTCCATCTCCGGGGCGGGCTGTGGATCGCCCCGGTCTCGCCCGGCTTCGACGCCCGCCAGATCGGCGGGAGAAGGGAGGTGCCCCGCCGGGACGGCGAGACCCTGCGCGCGTCCTTCGCCGCCGCCCGGCTCTCCCAGCCCGACGCCCTCGGCGTCATCAGCTGGAACGAGTTCACCGAGAACACGTACGTGGAACCGAGTGAACAGTGGGGCAGCAGGTACCTGGAGGTCCTGGCCGGCCTGCTCGGCGTCGCCCCGCACCCGGACGCGCAACTGGACAGCAGCGCCGAGGGCGACAACTGGGGCCTGCCCGCCTGGGCCGCGCTGATCCTGGCGGTCGGCGCGGTGGTCCTGGTGCCGCTCTGGCTGTACCGCCGTCGACGGCGTGCGCGAGCCGCCGCCACACCGCCGACCACATCCGGCGCCACGCGGTCCGAGGAGGCGCCGCTCCACCACTGACCGGGCGACCCGATGTCGCGGCCGGCCCGGACCACCCTCCACACCGTTCTGGAGGAGCAATGAGAACTCGATCCCGATCCCTGGCCCGTCTCCTCGCGTCGGCGCCCGCAGTGCTCCTGGCCGTCGTCGCCGTCGCTCCGCCCGCCACCGCGGCACCCGCCGGCACCCCGGTGAAGCCGCACGTCACCACCGCGGCCCAGGTGGCCCGGGCCACCGCCGCCGTGACGCTCAACCCGGTCGCCGACGCCTGGGTGGACGCCTCCCACCCGACGGTCAACGCGGGGCGGACCGCCTCGCTCCGCGTCGACGCCGTGCCCCGGCAGGTCGCCTACCTGCGCTTCGAGGTCACCGACGTGGCCACGGACCCGACCGCGCTGCTGCGTCTCTACGTGGAGACCGCCAGCAGCACCGGGGTGGACGTTCACCCCGTCGCCGACAACACCTGGGACGAGAACACCCTCACCTACGACAACGCCCCACCGATCGGCGCGGCGGTCGTCCGCAGCGGACCGGTGGGCGCGGACACCTGGGTGTCGGTGAACGTCTCGTCGCTGGTCACCGGCAACGGGCCGGTGACCGTGGCGCTCACCACCACCAACGACACCGGCCTGCGGGTGACCAGCCGGGAGGGCGCCGACAGGCCGCAACTGTTGACGCCGGCACCGCCCAACCCGTCGCCGTACGTGGTGACCCGGACCGGGGCGACGACCTACCGGGCGGCCTCCGACGTCACCGGGGAGACCTACACCGGCAGTCTCAAGACCGTGCTGGAGAGCGCCGTGGTCGAGCTGAACCGGCTGGGCGGCGGCACGGTCCGGTTCGAGGCCGGCACGTTCGACTTCGGCGCCGAATACATGAAGCTGGAGGGCATCCGCAAGGTGACCTTCGTCGGCGCCGGCATGTACGACACGCTGATCCGCAACGACAACTCGTCGGCGGGGGACACCGAGCCGTTCAACACCAAGGGCTGGGACGGGGTGATCGTCCGGGACCTCGCGGTCTCGGCCGGCGGGGCGTTCCGGAGCACAAGCGACGCGCTCGACTTCGACGACGGCAACAACATGGTCGTGGAGCGGGTGCGGGTGACCGCCTCCCGGGGGCGGGGCATCGTGTTCGACGGCAAGAACCAGACCTGGACGTCGATGGGCAACACGGTCCGGGACTGCGTCATCAGCGGCGCCCAGAGCGACGGCGTCGAACTGCTGGCGACAAGCGGGGACACGGTCACCGGCTGCACCATCACCAACGTGGGCGGGCACGGCATCCAGGTCAACCGCGCCTCGTCCACGGCCGACCAGCCGAACAAGACGGCCGACCACAACCTGGTCAGCGACAACGTCGTCGACCAGGCCGGGCAGGACGGCATCAACGTGAACGGCGGCACCGGCAACCAGATCATCGACAACCACGTCACCGACAGCGCCGACGACACGCCCAACCGGGACGGCATCCGGGTCACCACCGCGACCGGGATCACCTGCGTCGACACCGTGGTCAGCGGGGACGTGGCCGTCGACGACCAGACCGTCAAGACGCAGCGTTACGGGCTCTACGTCACCGAGGGCTGCAACGCGACAGTGGTCGGGCCCGGCAACACGTTCACCCCGAACCGGGTGAGCGCGGTCCGGGACGCCGGCAACGGCACCATCTTCCAGTAGCGTCGCGCGTCCTCAGGCGCCGGCGAGGATCTGGTCGATCTCGGCCAGGTCCTCGCCCGCGAGGTCCAGGTCGTCCAGTGCGGCGACGTTGCCGGCCAACTGCTCGACACTGCTCGCGCCGATGATCAGGCTGGTCATCCGCGGATCGCGCAACGCCCAGACCAGGGCGAGCTGGGCCAGGCTCTGCCCCCGCCGCCGGGCCACCTCGGCGAGCGCGCGGACGGTGGCCATCCGCGACTCGTCCAGGTCGCTCTCGTTGAGGAAGACGCTGGTCCGCACGCGCGAGTCGGCCGGGATGCCGCCCAGGTAACGGTCGGTGAGCAGGCCCTGGGCCAGCGGGCTGAACGCGATGCACCCGGCGCCGACCTGGTCCAGCGTGTCCAGCAGGCCGTCGGACTCGGTCCAGCGGTTGAGCATCGAGTACGACGGCTGGTTGATCAACAGCGGGGTGCCCAGGTCCCGGAGGATCTCGGCGGCCCGGGCGGTCTGCTCCGAGTCGTAGTTGGAGATGCCCACGTAGAGCGCCCTGCCCGAGCGGACGATCGCGTCCAACGCGCCCATCGTCTCCTCGAGCGGGGTGTCCGGGTCGAACCGGTGCGAGTAGAAGATGTCCACGTGATCCAGGCCCAGCCGGCGCAGTGACTGGTCCAGCGACGAGATCAGGTACTTCCGGGAGCCCCACTCGCCGTACGGGCCGGGCCACATCAGGTAGCCGGCCTTGCTGGACACCACCAGCTCGTCCCGGTACGGCTTCAGGTCGGTGGCGAGCAGCCGGCCGAACACCTCCTCCGCCGCGCCCGGCGGCGGGCCGTAGTTGTTGGCCAGGTCGAAATGGGTGATGCCGAGGTCGAAGGCGCGGCGGACGATGTCGCGCTGCCGTTCGAAGGGCCGGTCCGGCCCGAAGTTGTGCCACAGACCGAGGGAGATGACGGGCAGCTTCAGCCCGCTGCGGCCGCTGCGGCGGTAGAGCATCGAGTCGTAACGGTCGTCGCTGGCGAGGTAGGTCACCCGATCATTCTGCGCCCACCGGCGAACCGGTGTGCGGGCACCGGGGCGCGGGTAGCGTCGGAGCCATGCGTTTCGTGCGGCTCGACACTCCCAAGCCCATTTCCAAGATCGGTCTCGGCACGTGGCAGTTCGGCTCCCGCGAGTGGGGCTACGGCGCGGACTACGAGCGGCGGGCGGCCGAGATCGTGCGGCGGGCGCTCGACCTCGGGGTCACCCTGTTCGACACCGCCGAGCTGTACGGCTTCGGCCGCAGCGAACGCATCCTCGGCGCGGCGCTGGGAGCCGACCGGGCGAAGGTGGTGGTGGCCAGCAAGATCTTCCCGCTGCTGCCGGTCGCGCCGGTGGTGCAGCAGCGGGCGGTGGCCTCCGCCGCCCGGCTCGGCGTCGACAGCATCGACCTGTACCAGGTGCACCAGGCCAACCCGGTGGTCGCCGACACCACCACCATGCGCGGCATGCGCACGCTCCAGGACGTCGGGCTGGTCGGCGAGGTCGGGGTCAGCAACTACGACCTGCGCCGGTGGCGGTTCGCCGAGGCCGCGCTGGGCCGCCGGGTGCTGAGCAACCAGGTCCGCTACAGCATGATCGACCGCGGCCCGGAGGAGGACCTGATCCCGTACGCGGAGCAGGCCGGCCGGATCGTCATCGCGTACAGCCCGCTGGCGCAGGGGTTCCTCTCCGGCCGCTACGACGCCAGCAACCCGCCGTCCGGGGCGGTGCGCCGGGCCAACCCGTACTTCCTGCCGGAGAACCTGGCCCGCGGCACCGAACTGATCGCCACGCTGCGCGAGGTGGCCGACGCGCACGACGCCACCCCGAGCCAGATCGCGCTCGCGTACGTGCTGCGGCACCCGAACGTGGTGGCCATCCCCGGCGCGTCCGGGGTGGAGCAGATGGAACGCAACGCGGCCGCCGCCGACATCGACCTGGCCGACGACGAGTACGCCGCGCTGGTCGCCGCCGCGCACGCGTTCCGGCCGGTCACCGGCCTGGCCGCGATGCCCCGGCTGATCCGCGCCCGACTGGGGAAGTGACCGCATGGACGACGTCACCGCACTGATCCTGGACGACCACGCCGCCTTCCGGCGCGGCTTCGCCCGACTCGACGACGCCCGCGACCCGGCCGAGATGCTGGCGATCTGGGAGGCGCTCGCCCTGCACCTGGACATCCACGCCGAGGCGGAGGAGGCCATCCTCTATCCGCACCTGGTGAAGCACGGCGACGACGGCGAGGACGAGACCGCCGACGCGATCGGCGACCACAACAAGATCCGCGACGCGATCGCCGAGGCCAAGCTGCACGAGGTCGGCTCGGACGCCTGGTGGGCGGCGGTCGGCACGGCCCGCCGGGAGAACAGCGAGCACCTGGCCGAGGAGGAGGACGAGGCGCTGCCCGACTTCCGCCGGCACGCGAGCGTGGAGCTGCGGGCCGAGCTGGGGGCGCGGTGGCTCACCTTCTACGGCGAACACAAGAACGGCCGGGACCTGCGGTTCCGCGACAAGGACCCGCAGGGCTACGTGCGCGACCACCGCTGACCGGCCGATCTCCCCGGCGCGGGGGAGTCGCCCGGCGACCGGCGACGCGACAATGACCGGATGACGGTCCGGGGCGCGCTCGCGCCGCTGGTGCGCGGCAGCACCTGGCGGCGGGCCGTGTTCCTGCTGCTCGGCGGCGTGCTCGCACTGCCGTACGCGCTGCTGGTGGTGGCGTTCGCGCAGCTCCTGACCAGCACGGGGGTGCCGCGCCCGCTCGGGCTCGGGCTGCTGCTCGTCGGCGTCGGGCTGGCCGTGGTGCCGGTGTTCCTGGCCGGCAGCCGGGCGCTGGAGATCGCCGCCGCCCGCGCGCTGCTCGCGGTCGAGCTGCCGGAGCCGCTGCCGGGCCACCGCGTCGACCGGGAGACCCGGCTGCGCGCCGCGCTCTGGATCGCCATGCACCTGGGCACCGGCGCGGCCGTGCTGTTCGCCGCGATCAGCGCGTTCCCGATGGCCCTGGTGTTCGTCGTCGGCCTGACCGGGATCGACACCGGGGCCGGGCCGGGCGAGCGGTTCGGGCCGTTCGACCCGACCCGTCCGGTGCCGGCCGGACTGGCCGGGGTGGCCCTGCTGGTCGTGCTCGGGTACGCGGTGGCCGGGCTGGGCGCGCTCGCCGCCTCGATGGCGCCGGTGCTGCTCGGCCCGGCCCAGGCCGAGCGGATCGCCGCGTTGGAGGCCCGGGCCGTACGGCTGGCCGAGCGCAACCGGCTGGCCCGGGAACTGCACGACTCGGTGGGGCACGCGCTGACCGTGGCGACACTCCAGGCCGGCGCCGCGCGGGAGCTGCTCGACACCGACCCGGAGTTCACCCGGCGGGCGCTGCGGGCCATCGAGGAAACCAGCCGCCGGGCCATGGACGACCTCGACCAGGTGCTCGGGCTGCTCCGCGAGACGGACGCCGGGCGGCCGGCCGCGTCCACCGCGCCGCAGCCCACCCTGGCCGGCCTCGCCGATCTGGTCGCCGCCGCCCGGGCCGCCGGGCTGGTCGTCCAGTTCCGGGTCGACGGCCCGCTGGACGCGCTGCCCGCGGTGGTGTCCCGCGAGGGCTACCGGATCGTGCAGGAGGGGCTGACCAACGCGGCCCGGCACGGCCGGGGAGCGGTCACGCTGCGGGTCGGCGTACCCCCGGACGGGTTGGCGATCGAGCTGGTCAACACCGTGCGCGGCGGCACCGGCCCGACCGGCGGCGGACGCGGGCTGGACGGCATGCGGGAACGGGTGCTGCTGCTCGGCGGGCGGCTGGACGCCGGCCCGGTCGGGGACCGCTGGCGGGTGCGGGCGACCCTGCCGGCGTCGAGGAAGGAGCCCGGGTGACCATCGACGTGCTGATCGTGGACGACGACGAGCTGATCCGGGTCGGGCTGCGGGCCATCGTGGACGCCCAGCCGGACCTGCGCGTGGTCGGTGAGGCGGCGGACGGCGCGGCGGTGCCGCCGCTGGTGGCCAGGCTGCGTCCGCGGGTGGTGCTGATGGACGTGCGGATGCCGGCCATCGACGGCATCCAGGCCACCCGCCGGCTGCTCGCCGCCTCCGCCGACCCGCCGCGCGTGCTGGTGGTCACCACGTTCGCCAACGACGAGTACGTCTACGAGGCGCTGCGCGCCGGCGCGAGCGGCTTCCTGCTCAAACGGGCCCGCCCGGCCGAGGTGGTGGAGGCGATCCGGGTGGTCGCGGCCGGTGAGTCACTGCTCTTCCCGGCCGCGATCCGGCAGCTCGTCGGCGCGTACGGGCGACGCGGCGGGGACCGGCTGGCCGCCGCCCGGCTCACCGAACGGGAGGCCGAGGTGCTGCGGCTGATGGCGGCCGGGCTGTCGAACCCGGAGATCGCCGCCCGGCTGGTGGTCGGCGGCGAGACGGTCAAGACGCACGTCGGGAACGTGCTGGCCAAGCTCGGGGTGCGGGACCGCACCCAGGCGGTGGTCGCCGCGTACGAGTCGGGGTTCGTGGTCCCGACCGGCTGATCCCCCGGCCGGGGGAGGCGTCTCACTCCGCCACGGGAGGGTTTCGGGTCGCCGGGAGCCGAGGCTCGAACCATGACCGCCACGTCGCTCGCACCGACCCGTCACCGGTCCCGGACCGCGCCGCTCGCCGCCGGCTGGCTCGCGCTCTGGGGCGTGCTCGCCCTGATCTCCACCGTGACCCGCGCCGGCTACCCGTTCGGCGCGCACGACCGGGACCGTGAGGTCAACCTGCTCCGCCTGGTGCCGGTGTCGGTCGGGCCGGCGCTGTTCGCGGCGCTGCTGCTCACCGCCGCAGTCGTCGCGTTGGCCATGGCCGGCCCGGTCGCCCACCCGTCCCGGCCGCTGCGCGCGCTGCTGCTCGGCTACGGCTGGACGGTCGCGTTCGTGCTGGCCGTGGTGGTGCCGGACACCCGGGTACTGATCACGCTGGGCTACGCGCCGATCCTGCTCGTCGGCGCGCCGTTCGGCTGGCCACCGGTCGACTACGCCGACGTGTTCACCTGGACGCTGCTGTGCAAGAGCGCCGCGATGGCGGGCGGGGTGCTGCTCGCATTGGCGGTGCTCGGCTGGCAACGCCGTACCGCCGGGGCCTGTGCCGCCTGCGGCCGGGGCGACGCCGGGCGGGGCTGGACCACCCCGGCCGCCGCGGCCCGCTGGGGGCGCTGGGCGGCCTGGACCGCCGCGGTCATCCCCACCCTGTACGCGCTCACCCGGCTCGCCTGGGCCGCCGGCGTCCCGCTCGGCATCTCCCGCGACTTCCTCGACGAGATGCACGACAGCGGACTCGTCTGGGCGGGCGCCGGGCTGGGCGCCTTCGCGGTGGCCGGAGCGGTGCTCACGCTCGGGCTGGTCCGCCCCTGGGGCGAGCGGTTCCCCCGGTGGATGGTCGGCCTGGCCGGCCGCCGGGTGCCGGTGTCGCTCGCCGTGGCGCCGGCCACGCTCGTCGCGCTCGCGGTCACCGCCGGCTCCCTCGGGCTGCTCACCGCCCCCCGGTTCTGGGCGTTGACCGGCGGGTTCAGCCTCACCACGCTGCCGATGCTGCTCTGGCCGCTGTGGGGCGTGGCGCTCGGCGCCGCCGCGTACGCCTACCTGCTGCGCCGGCGCGGCGCCTGCCGCCGCTGCGGGCGCTGACCGCCCCCGGTGGTCGGTCCCGGTCACGGGGCGGGACCGACCACCGGGCGACGCGGGAAAACTGAGCTAGCGTGGTGCGGGTGAGCGCTCACTCCCAGGTTTCCCCGGCTCCGCCGGCCGAGCTGCCCGCCACGCTCGGCGCGCTGCGCGCGACCGGCCACCACTACCGCACCGTCAAGCAGGAACTCCGCGACAACCTCCTCGCCCGGATGCGGTCCGGCGCGGAGCGCTTCCCCGGCATCGTCGGCTACCAGGACACGGTGCTGCCCGAGGTCGAGCGGGCGCTGCTCGCCGGCCACGACATGGTGCTGCTCGGCGAGCGGGGGCAGGGCAAGACCCGGCTGATCCGCGCGCTCGGCGGCCTGCTCGACGAGTGGACCCCGGTGATTCCCGGCTCGGTGCTCAACGAGCACCCGATGCACCCGCTCACCCCGGCCAGCCGGGCCCGGGTGGCCGAGGCCGGCGACGACCTGTCGATCGGCTGGCTGCACCGCTCGATGCGCTACGGCGAGAAGCTCGCCACGCCGGACACCAGCGTGGGCGACCTGATCGGCGACGTCGACCCGGTCCGGCTCGCCCAGGGGCGTACGCTCGGCGACCCGGAGACCATCCACTTCGGCCTCGTCCCGCGCACCAACCGGGGCGTGTTCGCCGTCAACGAGCTGCCCGACCTGGCCGAACGGATCCAGGTGGCGCTGCTCAACGTGCTGGAGGAGCGGGACATCCAGGTCCGCGGCTACCAGCTCCGGCTGCCGCTGGACCTGCTGCTGGTGGCCAGCGCCAACCCGGAGGACTACACCAACCGGGGCCGGATCATCACGCCGCTCAAGGACCGCTTCGGCGCCGAGATCCGCACCCACTACCCGCTCGACCTGGAGCTGGAGCTGGAGTTGATCCGGCAGGAGGCCGACCTGGTCGCAGGCGTGCCGGAGCACGTGCTGGAGGTGCTCGCCCGGTTCGCCCGCGGGGTGCGCGAGTCGCCGTCGGTGGACCCGCGCTCCGGGGTGTCCGCCCGGTTCGCCATCGCCGCCGCGGAGACCGTGGCCGCCGCCGCGCTGCGCCGCTCCGGCCTGCTCGCCGCCGGCTCCACCGCTGACCCCGCCGGCGCCGGGTCCGGCCGCGCGCCGGAGGAGGCGGTGGCGCGCGTCGGCGACGCGGTCTCGGTGACGTCGACGCTGCGCGGGAAGGTCGAGTTCGAGAGCGGCGAGGAGGGGCGCGAGATCGAGGTGCTCGCGCACCTGCTGCGTACCGCCACGGCGGAGACGTTCCGGGCCCGGCTGTCCGGGCTGGACCTGTCCGGCTTCACCGCGCTGGTCGCCGAGGGCGGCGCCGTCGAGACCGGTGAGCTGGTCTCCGCCGCGGAGCTGCTGCGCCAGGTCGGCACCGTGCCGGGGCTGGCCAAGGTGCTCGACCGGCTCGGTCTGGGTGACGCGCCCAGCCCGGCGGAGGCCGCCGCCGGCGTCGAGTTCGTCCTCGAAGGGCTGCACCTGACCCGCCGGCTCGGCAAGGACGTCACCGACTCCGGGCGCACCGTCTACGGCGGCCGGGGCTGACCGTGGCCGGCAACCGGTTCCGGTACGGGCAGTGGCGCGGCGGGCCCGACCCGCTCGCCCCGCCGTACGACGTGCGTGCCGCGGTGGACGCGGTCGGCGCGGAGGTGCTCGGCGGGGGCAGCCTCCGGGAGGCGCTGCGGGACCTGCTGCGGCGCGGCCCGGACGGTCGCGGCGGCCTCCGGGACCTGGCCGCCCGGGCCCGGCGGCTGCGCCGGGAGGCGCTGCGCCGGGGCGACCTGGACGGCGCGGTGACCCGGGCCCGCGCGCTGCTCGACCAGGCGCTCGCCGCCGAGCGGGACGAGCTGCGGGGCCGTGACGGCGACGACGCCCGGTTCGCCGAGGCGGTGCTGGACAACCTGCCCCGGTCCACCGCGCGTGCGGTCGCCGAGCTGTCCGGGTACGACTGGGCCAGCGCCGAGGCCCGCCAGACGTACCAGCGGATCCTCGACGGGCTGCGCGGCGACGTGCTGGAGCAGCGCTTCGCCGGGCTGCGGGACGCGGCGCGGGCCGCCGGTGACCCGGACGCCCAGCGGCAGCTCGGCGACATGATGCGCGACCTCAACGAGCTGCTCGCCCGGCACGCCCGCTCGGAGGACACCACCGACGCGTTCGCCGAGTTCATGCGCCGGCACGGCGAGTTCTTCCCGGAACGGCCCCGCGACGTCGACGAGCTGATCGACGTGCTGGCCCGCCGGTCGGCGGCCGGGGAACGACTGATGCGGTCGCTGTCGGACCAGCAGCGCGAGGAACTGGCCGGGCTGATGCGCCAGTCGCTCGGCGACCGGCTCGCCGGGGAGCTGTCCCAACTCGACGCGCACCTGCGCTCGCTGCGCCCGGACCTGAACTGGCAGCGCGGCGAACGGGTCCGCGGCGACCAGCCGCTCGGTTACGGCGAGGCGACCGGCGCGCTCGACGAGATCGCCGAACTCGACGAGCTGCTGGACTCGCTCGACCAGGACCAGGCCGGCGCCACGCTCGACGACGTCGACGTCGACGCGGTGGCCCGGACGCTGGGCCGGGACGCCGCCGACGACGTACGCCGCCTGCGCGACCTGGAACGCGAGCTGCGCCGCCAGGGCTGGGTGACCCGGGACGCGGACGGGCTCACGCTCAGCCCGAAGGCGCTGCGCCGGCTCGCCGGCACCGCGCTGCGACGGGTCTTCGCCGATCTGACGGCCGGTCCCCGGGGCCAGCACGACCTGCGTTCCGCCGGTGCGGCCGGCGAGGTCAGCGGCGCCTCCCGTCCCTGGGAGTACGGCGACGAGCAGCCGCTGGACGTGGTGCGCACGCTGACCCGGGCGGTCCGCCGGGCCGGCCCCGGCGTGCCGGTGCCGCTCGCGGTCGAGGACTTCGAGGTGATGGAGACCGAGCGTCGGGCGTCCGCGGCGGTGGTGCTCTGCGTCGACCTGTCGTACTCGATGATCTCGCAGGGGCGGTGGGGCCCGATGAAGCAGACGGCGCTGGCGCTGTCGCACCTGATGGCCACCCGGTTCCCGCAGGACGCGTTGCAGATCGTCGGCTTCGGGCGGGAGGCGATGCCGCTGACCCAGCAGGAGCTGGCGGCGGCGGAGCCGGACATGGAGCAGGGCACCAACCTCCAGCACGCGTTGCGGCTGGCGGGCCGGCACCTGCGCCGGCACCCGGGCGCGGAGCCGGTGGTGCTCGTGGTGACCGACGGCGAGCCCACCGCCCATCTGGACCCGGACGACGGGGAGGCGTACTTCAACTGGCCCCCGCTGCCGGAGACGATCGAGGCGACCATCCGCGAGGTGGACAAGCTGACCCGGTACGGCGCCACACTCAACCTGTTCATGCTCGGCGACGATCCGGGGCTGCGCCGGTTCGTCGACGCGGTGGCCCGCCGCTCCGGCGGCCGGATGTTCACCCCCGACCTGAACGACCTCGGCGAGTACGTCGTCTCCGACTACCTCCGCGCCCGCCACGGCCGCCGCTGACCCCCGACCCCGCCGGGCTGCTGTCCGCCGGATTCACGGAAAGTGTGGCCATTCCGCGTGCCATGGCCACGCTTTCCGTGAATCCGCGCGGGGTGGGGGTGGGATGGGGTTGGATGCGGGCATGGACGAGGTGGACGCCGGAGCGCTGCGGCGGGCCTACGACGAGCTGCTCGCGGAGGTGGACGCGGGCGGGTTCGGGCCGCCGCCGGAGGGGGAGCTGAGCGCCGAGCAGATCGTCGCGCACCTCGCCGCCAACGACGAGCTGATGAGCGAGGCGACCGAGGCGGTGCTGGCCGGGTCGCCGTTCGCCTACTACGACCTGGACACCGTGCATCGCCCGCAGCTCGACGCGCTGGTCTCCGAGTGCGGCGGGCTGGACGGGCTGGCCGCCCTGCTGCGGGCCACCAGCCTGAAGCTCTGCGTGTTGGCCGAGCGGCTCGGCCCGGCCGCCGAGACGCCTGTCGAGACCGTGCTGCGCGAGGGCTACGACCTCGACGTCGATGATTCGCTGCCCTGGGGACGCGCGCTCGACCTGCACATCCGGGTGCACCTGCCGCTGCACCTGACCCAGCTCCGCGCGCTACGCCGGCAGCCCCACCCGGCCTGACCCAGTTCCGCGCGCTACGCCGGCAGCCCCACCCGGCCTGACCCAGCTCCGCGCGCTACGCCGGCAGCCCCACCCGGCCTGACGCCGGGGGCGCGCGGAAGGCGCGGCGGTAGGCGGTGGGGGCCACCCCCACCCGGGCGTGGAAGTGCTGGCGCAGGGCGGCGGTGGTGCCGAAGCCGGCGTCCCGGGCGATCCGGTCGACGCTCAGGTCGGTGGTCTCCAACAGCACCCGGGCGTGCTCGGTGCGTTGCCGCAGCAGCCACTGCGCCGGGCTGAGCCCGGTCTCGGAACGGAAGTGCCGGGTGAACGTGCGGACGCTCATCCGCGCGTGCGCGGCCATCTCGCGCAACGCGACCGGTTCGTGCAGCCGGCGCCGGGCCCACTCGCGGGTGGCCGCGGTGCCGGTGGCCGTGGCCCGGGGCACCGGCCGCTCGATGTACTGGGCCTGGCCGCCGTCGCGCCACGGCGGCACCACGCAGCGGCGGGCCGCCCGGTTGGCCACCGCGCTGCCGTGGTCGGTGCGGATCACGTGCAGGCAGAGGTCGATGCCGGCGGCCACCCCGGCCGAGGTGAGCACCGACCCGTCGTCGACGAAGAGCACCTCGGGGTCGAGCCGTACACCGGGGTACAGCCGCCGGAAGCGGGCCGCGTACGCCCAGTGGGTGGTGGCCGGCCGGCCGTCGAGCAGGCCGGCGGCGGCGAGCACGAACGCGCCGGTGCAGATGGACATGATCCGGGCGCCCCGCTCGTGGGCGGCGCGCAGCGCGTCCGCCACGTCGTCGTCCACCGTCCCGGTGGTGAGCGGTGGGCCGTCGTGGATGCCGGGGACGACCACCGTGTCGGCGGTGGCCAGCGCGTCGAGGTCGTGGTCGGGGAGCACCCGGAAGCCGCCCGTGCTGCGGACCGGACGGGCCCCGGCGGTGCAGGTGGTGACCGCGTACAGCCGGGTCCGGTCCGTGCCGCGGGCGGCGCCGAAGAGCTGGGCGGGGGTGCCGAGGTCGAGGGCGACCACGCCGTCCAGGGCGAGGACGACGACGCGGTGCGGCGGCAGGGCGGGCATGGCCCGATTATTGCGCACGATGGCTTTCCGGCCACTCGTCCCCGTCGCCCGCCGTGGCGAGACTCGGTGGGGTGAGAAGACTGCACCCGGCCTGGCTGGTCGCCGGCGTCGCGTTCGTGGCGCTGGTCGGCGCCGCCGGCTTCCGGGCCACCCCGGGCGTCCTGCTGCATCCGTTGCACGCCGAGTTCGGCTGGCCGCTCGCCACCATCTCCGCCGCCGTCTCGGTCAACCTGCTGCTCTACGGCGTCACCGCCCCGTTCGCCGCGGCGCTGATGGACCGGTTCGGCATCCGCCGGGTGGTGGCCGTCGCGCTGCTGCTGGTGGCCGCCGGCAGCGGGCTGACCGTGGCGATGACCGAGAGTTGGCAGCTCATCCTCTGCTGGGGCGTGCTGGTCGGGCTGGGTACCGGCTCGATGGCGCTGGCGTTCGTGGCGACCGTCACCGGGCGCTGGTTCGTCCGCCGCCGGGGCCTGGTCACCGGCGTGCTCACCGCCGGCGGGGCGGCCGGGCAACTGGTGTTCCTCCCGCTGCTCGCGGTGCTGGTGCGCGACCACGGGTGGCGGACGGCGGCACTCGTCGTGGCCGGGGCCGCGCTCGCCGTCGTACCCCTGGTGGGGTGGTTGCTGCGCGAGCACCCGGCGGATCTCGGGCGGCCGGCCTACGGCGCCACCGCTGTCGTGCCGCCGGCCCGGCCGGCGGGCGGCGCGGCGGGCCGCGCGATCGGCGCGCTGGCCGCCGCCGCGCGGACCCGGCCGTTCTGGTTGCTGGCCGGCGGCTTCGCGATCTGCGGCGCGACCACGAACGGGCTGGTCGGCACGCACTTCGTGCCGGCCGCGCACGACCACGGCATGCCGGAGACCACCGCCGCCGGCCTGCTCGCCCTGGTCGGGATCTTCGACATCGCCGGCTCGGTGGCGTCCGGCTGGCTCACCGACCGGGTCGACAGCCGGCTGCTGCTCGGCGCCTACTACACGTTGCGCGGCGGATCGCTGCTGGTGCTGCCGAGCCTGTTCGCCGGCCGGGCCGAGCCGAGCATGCTGGTCTTCGTCGTCTTCTACGGGCTCGACTGGGTGGCCACCGTGCCGCCGACGGTGGCGTTGTGCCGGGAGTGGTTCGGCGCGTCCGGTGCGGTGGTGTTCGGCTGGGTGTTCGCCGCGCACCAGGTGGGCGCCGCGCTGGCCGCCACCGGCGCCGGCCTGGTCCGGGACCGCCTCGGTGACTACGCGATGGCCTGGTACGTGGCCGGTGCGCTCTCGATCGGCGCGGCCGGGCTCTCCCTGCTGCTGCGCCGACGGCCCGCGCTCGCGTTGCCCGCAGTCACGGCCGGGCGGCGGGCCTGGAGCTACCGGAGCTGAGTCAGCCGAGCGCCCACTGCTGCTCGGCGCCGCCGCCGCACGGCGCCTGTTCCAGCTCCCGACCGGCCTCGGTGCCCGCGTCGTCGACCTGCGCGCACCTGCCGCTGTGCACGGCGACCAGCAGCACCGGCCCGCCGCCTGTCGGCTGGAGCTTCCACTGCTGGTTGGCCTGCCCGTTGCAGGACCACTGCTGCACGTCGGCGCCGTCGTCGGTGCTCGCCTCGTTGACGTCGAGGCACTTGCCGCTGGCGGCGTTGACCAGCAGGTAGGTGTCGGGGGCGACCGGCGTGACCACCCACTGCTGCTCCGGCCCGCCGGTGCAGTCGGCGAGCGCGGCCTGCGCGCCCTCCGGGTCGTCGCCGGTGACGCCGACGCAGCGCCCGGATGGCACGCCCCGGATCACCCGGGGCGTGGCCACCGGCGCGGCCGGTGTCTCCGGCGTCGCGCTCGGCGTGGGCGACGGCGCGGCAGCGGTCGTCGGCGGGGCCGAACTCGGCTCGCTCTCCGCCGGGGTCGGCACGGCCGCCGCCGGCACCACCGGCCGGTCGGCCCCGCCCCCCAGCACGCCGGTCGCGAAGAACACCCCCAGGAGTACGCCGACCAGGCCGATGCCCAGCGCGGTGCGCATCAGCGGGTCCCGGGGCAGCCGGCTCCCGCCGCGGGCGGGGCGGGCACCGTAGACGGTGCCGGACGGGTCGGGACGCGGGTCGGCCATGGGGGCATCCTGACCCACCGGAGCCGCCGAGGGCCAGTCGCCCCGGCGGCCGGTGACTCAGTCGACGACCCGGACGTCCTTCCAGAACGCCACCCGGTCCCGCACCATCTCGGCCTCGGGCTTCGGCTCGGGGTAGTACCAGACCGCGTCCGGACTGGTGACGCCCTCGTGTTCCAGAGTGAAGTAGGAGGCGGTGCCCTTCCACGGGCAGACCGTGTGCGTGTCGGAGGAGCGGATCAGGTCGTCGCGCAGGGCCGTACGCGGGAAGTAGTGGTTGCCCTCGACCAGTACGGTGTCGTCGCTCTCCGCGACGACCAGGTCGTTCCAGACGGCTTTCGGCATGTCCTCCACGCTATGCCGCGACCCGCCCGGCGGCCACCGTCGAGGTGCCACGAATTGTCGGACCGGGGCGTAAGGTGATCTCATGCGAGCTGTCCGTGATCATGAACGGGCGGTGGACGCGTTGCGGCGGTCCTACGCCGCGGTGCCCGCCGGTGAGACGGTGCGGCTGGCCAAGCAGACGTCGAACCTGTTCCGTCCCCGTTCCGCGCCCCGGGTGCCGGGGCTGGACGTGCGCGGGCTGACCGGGGTGCTCGACGTCGACGCGACGGCCCGCACCGCCGACGTGCAGGGCATGTGCACCTACGAGGACCTGGTCGACGCGACGCTGCCGCACGGGCTGATGCCGCTCGTCGTGCCGCAGTTGCGCACCATCACGCTGGGTGGCGCGGTGACCGGCCTGGGCATCGAGTCGACGTCGTTCCGCAACGGCCTGCCGCACGAGTCGGTGACCGAGATGGACGTGCTCACCGGCGCGGGTGAGCTGATCACCACCCGCCCCCGGGGCGAGCACGCCGAGCTGCACCGGGCGTTCCCCAACTCGCTGGGCAGCCTCGGTTACGCCACCCGGCTGCGCATCGAGCTGCAACCGGTCGGCCGGCACGTGGCGCTGCGCAACATCCGGTTCACCCGGCTTGAGGAGTTGGTCGACGCGATCGGCGAGGTGGTCGACAAGGGCGCGTTCGCCGGCGAGCCGGTCGACGCCATGGACGGCGTGATGTTCAGCCCCGGCGAGTCCTACCTGGTGCTCGCCACGTTCACCGACCAGGCCGACGGCCGTCCGTCCGACTACACCGGCCAGGAGATCTACTACCGCTCCCTGCGTCGGCGCACCCGCGACGTGCTGACCGCGTACGACTATCTCTGGCGGTGGGACACCGACTGGTTCTGGTGCTCGTCCGCGTTCGGCGTGCAGCACCCGGTCCTCCGGCGGCTCTGGCCGCAGCGCTACCGGCGCAGCGACTTCTATCACAAGATCGTGCGCTTCGAGCACCGGCACCAGGTGGCCGCCCGGGTCGACAGGTGGCGGGGCCGGCCGGCGCGCGAGCGGGTGGTGCAGGACGTGGAGATCCCGCTCGCGCGTACGCCGGAGTTCCTGCGCTGGTTCGCGGCGAACGTGGGAATGAACCCGGTGTGGCTCTGCCCGCTGCGGTTGCGGGAGCCGGCCGGCCCGGGGTCGGCCCGGGCGTGGCCGCTGTATCCGCTCCAACCGGGCGAGACCTATGTGAACATCGGCTTCTGGGGCAGCGTCCCGATCGCGCCGGGCGCCGCCGACGGCGACGTCAACCGGCGGATCGAGCACATGGTGTCGGAGACGGGCGGCCACAAGTCGCTCTACTCCGACGCGTACTACGACCGGGCCGCGTTCGACCGGCTCTACGGCGGGGAGACCTGGCGTGCCGTGAAGGACCGCTACGACCCGGAGCACCGACTCACCGGACTGTACGAGAAGGCGGTATCCCGAGCATGAGTCTGACCGACCGAACACCGGGGGCGGCGAGCGCCCCGGCCGGGCCGCCCACGGGCGGCCGGCGCACCGGACCGACCGTCGCGGACGTGATCCGCGCGGTGACCACCGGCGACCTGCCCGTCCGGGTCACCGGGTACGACGGCAGCGCGGTGGGCCCGGCCGACGCCGGGATCACCCTGGCGATCCGCACCGAGCGGGGCCTGTCGTACCTCCTCACCGCGCCGGGTGACCTGGGCATGGCCCGGGCCTACGTCAGCGGTGACCTGGGCCTCGACGGCGTGCACCCGGGTGACCCGTACGAGGCGTTGCGGGTGCTCAAGGACGAGCTGCCGCTGCGGCTGCCGCCGGTGGCCGACGCGCTGGCCCTGGTCAGAGGGCTGGGCTGGGAGCGGCTGCGGCCCCCGCCGGCCCCGCCGCAGGAGGCGGCGCCGCGCTGGAAGCGGGTGGTGAACGGGTTGCGCCACTCGCGGGCGCGGGACAGCACCGCGATCTCCCACCACTACGACGTGTCGAACGCCTTCTACGAGAAGGTGCTCGGCGAGTCCATGACGTACACCTGCGCGGTCTTCCGCACCCCCGGCGACACGCTGGAGGAGGCGCAGCGGGCCAAGTACGACCTGGTCGCCGGCAAACTGGCGCTGCGGCCGGGGATGCGGCTGCTGGACGTCGGCTGCGGCTGGGGCGGCATGGTCCGGCACGCGGCCCGGGAATACGGCGTCAAGGCGCTGGGCGTGACGCTGTCCAGGGCGCAGGCCGAGTGGGCGCAGGCCGCGATCGAGCGGGAGGGGCTGGGCGACCTGGCCGAGGTGCGGCACCTCGACTACCGGGACGCGCCGCGCGAGCAGTTCGACGCGATCTCCTCGATCGGGCTGACCGAGCACATCGGCGTGCGCAACTACCCGGCCTACTTCGGCGCGTTGCGGTCCCGGCTCAAGCCCGGTGGGCGGCTGCTCAACCACTGCATCACCCGGGCCGACAACCGGGCGCCGCACCGCTCCGGCGCGTTCATCGACAGGTACGTCTTCCCGGACGGTGAGCTGGCCGGCCCGGGGCGGCTGATCAGCGAGATCCACGACGCCGGGTTCGAGGTGCACCACGAGGAGAACCTGCGCCAGCACTACGCGCTGACGCTGGCCGGCTGGTGCCGCAACCTGGTCGAGCACTGGGACTTCTGCGTCGACGAGGTCGGTCCGGGCACCGCCCGGGTGTGGGGCCTCTACATGGCCGGCTCCCGGATGGCGTTCGAACGCAACGGCATCCAACTGCACCAGGTGCTCGCCACGCACAACGGCCCGCAGGGGGTGAACGGCTACCCGCTGCGTCCGGACTGGACGCCCTGACCCGTACCGACGAGAGGCCGCGCGACCCGCGCGGCCTCTCGTCGACGTCATTGACAAACAAATTTTGTACGTACAAACTTGTTTTTGCCATGAGAGACGTCCTGTACCTGGAAGCCCGTGAGCAGGCGGAAGCCCTGCTCAAGCCGCAGCGCATCGAGGTGCTGCGGCAACTCGCCGAACCGCGCACCTGCACCGAGGTCGCCGCCCGGCTGGACCAGACGCCGCAGCGCGTCTACTACCACGTCAAGCAACTGGTCGCGGCCGGCCTGGCCGAGCAGGTCGCGCAGCGGCAGGTGCGCGGCATCACCGAGGGCATCTACCAGGCCGTCGCCCGGTCCTACTGGCTCTCCCCGCGGCTGGTCGGCCGCCTCGGCGACGGGCGCCGGGTGCGCGACGAGCTGAGCCTCGGCTACCTGCTCGACCTGATGGAGGAGGTCCAGGCCGACATCGCCGCGCTCGACCGCGCCGCCCCCGAGCTGCCCTCGATCGGCGTGTCCGGCGAGATCCGGGTGCCCGCCGAGCGGCGCCAGGAGTTCCTGCACGACCTGCAGTCGACGCTGCGGGACCTGTTCACCCGATACGGCGGCGCCGAGGGAGACGCCTTCAAGCTCGCCGTGGCCTGCTACCCGAAAGGCGATCACACCGATGACTGAGCCGCTGACCGTCCGCGCCCGCCTCGCCGCCGACGTGGCGACCGTCCGCCACGCGCTGACCGACCCGACCGAGCTGCGCGTGTGGCTCGCCGAGCACGCCGAGGTCGAGCTGCCCCGCCGGTACGAGTTCTGGGGCCGCTTCACGCCCGAGGGGGACGCGCCGCACCAGCGGCTGCGGCACGTCGACGACACGTCGCTGCGCTTCGCGTGGACGCTCGACGGGGTGGAGACCACCACCGAGATCGAGCTGGCGCCCGACGGCGACGCCACGATCCTCACGCTGCGGCAGAGCCACTTCTCCTTCGACGAGGCGATGAGCGGCAGCAGCATCCGGGGCGTGCTCCAGACGTACTGGGCGCTGTCGATCGCCAACCTCAACGCGCACCTGGAGGGCCGGCCGCTGCTGCCGCGTACCGACTTCACCGCCGCCGACCTGAGTGGCGAGTTGCTGATCGACGCCCCGATCGACGCGGTGTGGACCTCGCTGACCGACTCGGAGCAGGCCAGTGCCTGGTTCGGCTACCCGATCGGCATCGAACCCTGGGCGGGCGGTCGCTACGCGATGGGTGGCTTCGACACCGGCTATGTGGCGAAGGTGCTGGACGTGACGCCCGGCCGGGCCATCTCCGTCGACTGGGGGCCCACCGGCGTCAGCACCTGGGAGCTGGCCAAGTCCGCCGGCCGGACGAAGCTGACGTTCGTGCAGTCCGGCTTCGACGAGGGCAACCCCCCGTACGCGGCCTGGACCGGCACGGTGGCCGGCCTGGCCGAGCTGCGCCGCTTCCACGAACTCCCCGCCTGGCGCCCCATCTGGCTCTGAGGTGTAAGGAGGGGCCCCCGGTTAACGCCTCAGGTATAGGCGGGGGCCCCGCTTAACACGTGCCCCGGGTGGGTAATGCCGGGCGATGTTCTTCATCTTCGGGCTGCGGACCAAGGTCACCCGCTCCGGTGTCGTCACCCGGGTCTGCCGTCACTGCGGCAACCGGGCCGCACAGGTGATCACCCGGCGGGCCACGAAGTTCAGCCTCTTCTTCGTCCCGCTGATCCCGGTGCGTACCCGGTACGCGCAGCAGTGCACGTTCTGCGGCGCCGAGTACGACATCTCCCGCGCCGAGGCCGAGCGCCTCCCGGTCGGCTGACCGTGACGCGCTTCCTCTGCTGGCTGATGGGACGGCCGATGGTCACCCCACCTGCCGTACCGGTGCACACCGCCGCCCGTCCACCCTGCACGCCCGGCCGTCGGCACCGTCGCCGCAGCCGGCCGGCGGCGGGCGCGCTGTCCCCGCGCTCCCCGTGGAACCGTTCCGCCGGACGGTGACCCGCCGGAGCGGGTGTTGACAGGGGCCCCGCCGCTACCGGAGGCGTTAAGCGGGGGCCCCTCCTTACACTTCATCGGGTGGAAGATCGGCTGGGGGAGATTCGGGGTGGGGGGCCGCCGCGGCGGCACAACGCCCGCACCATCGCGGCGCTGACCGGCAACCCCGGCTGCACCCGGCGCGCGGTGCTGGACAGCGCCGGCGCGGACAAGCCGGCGCTGGCCGAGCGGCTGGGCTTCCCGGCCCGGTTCGGGCAGTCCCGGTTCGCCATCACCCGGGGCAACGCGTTCGAGGCCCAGGTCAAGGCGGACGGCGGGGTGGAGCTGCTGCGCCTGGTGGCGGAGCGGCTCGGCGTACCGGTGCCGGCGGGCGCGACCTGGACGGACCTGGGCGGCGACGACGACCGGACGGCACGCTCCCGGGCGGCGTTGACGGCCGGCGGGGACGGCCCGGCGCTGTTCGACCATCCGCTGCTCGGCCTGGAGGTGGCCGGCCGGCGCGTGCACCTGGAGCCGGATCTGGTCGCCGCCCGGCTGGGCGGCCGGTTCCACGTCGTGGAGATCAAGTCGTTTCCGGTGATCGACGGGCAGGCCGACCCGGCGAAGGTGGCCGCCGCCGCGATCCAGTCCGCGGTCTACGTGCTGGCCCTGCGTGAGCTGCTCGCCGCCGCGGGACGCGATCCGGAGCTGGTCTCGCACGAGGTGGTGCTGATCTGCCCGCGCGACTTCGCCAACCGGCCGGTGGCCAGCCTGCTCGACGTCCGCCGGCAGCTCCTGGTGCTGCGCCGGCAGCTCGCCCGGATGGCCCGCGTCGACGACCTGCTGGCCACCCTGCCGGCCGGCTTCACCGCCGACCCGGCGGCCGACCCGGCCACGCTGGCCGCCGCGCTGCACGAGGTGCCGGCCCGCTACGCGCCGGACTGCCTGGCCGCCTGCGAGCTGGCCTTTTTCTGCCGGCACGAGGCGCGCGGCCAGACCGGGGCGCTGGGCCGGCCGGTCCGGGAGGCGCTCGGCGGTGTGCCGGCGGTGGCGGACGTGCTGGCGCTCGCCGCGGGCGTCGGCACCCCGGAGCCGGAGCAGGCGGAGGCCGCCGCGCTGCTGCGGGCCGCCGCGCGCCTGCGCGCCGACGCCCTCGCCGGAAACCCCGCATGAGTACGCCCCGAAGCGCGCGGGCGCGTCGAGCGGGGGAGCCGCGTTGAGTACGCTGCGCGCGCTGGCCCGGGCGCAGGCGGTCGCCGCCGGGCGGGCCCAGCCGGTGGCCACGGTCCGGCACCTGCACCTGTCGGACCGGCCGCTGGTGCTGGTGCCGCTGGCCCTCGCGGGTGAGGCGAACGCCCCGCTGGCCGTGCTGGTGGGCGCCGCGCCGGACGAGGCCCGGCTGCTGGTGGTGCCGCAGCCCCGCAAC
This sequence comes from Micromonospora sp. NPDC051141, assembly GCF_044455765.1. Lineage (NCBI taxonomy): Bacteria > Bacillati > Actinomycetota > Actinomycetes > Micromonosporales > Micromonosporaceae > Micromonospora > Micromonospora sp. NPDC051141. The sequence continues at coordinate 142,284 of NZ_JBITFD010000013.1, read as the reverse complement.
CGGGACCAGCGGTTCGCGTTCGCCGCCGAGCTGGCCGGCATCGTGCTGCCCTATCTGGACTCGTTCCGCGGCGTGACCGAGGCGGTGGCGGTGGACCGGGGCCGGGACGTCCGCCACCGGTACGTCGACGCGCCGCAACTGCTGGTGCCGAACCCGGCCGGGATCACGTTCCTGCGGCTGTTCGGCCGGTCCACCCGGTTCCGTCGCCCGGACGGCGACCATCCGGTGCACCCGTCGGTGCCGCTGCTCGGCCGCTGGTTGACGTTCTTCGCGGAGCGGGCCGAGCAGCCCGGCTCGGCGGCGCTGCTGGCGCTGACCGACGCGCTGACGCTGCACTGGGCGACCGGGCAGAGCGCGGTGGAGGACCTGCACCTGCCGGCGGTGCTCGGCTGGCTCGACCCGCCGCCCGGGTCGACCGGGGCCGAGGCGGCGCTCCGGGCCGAGGACCCGGCGCTCGTGCCCCCGGCCGGGCCGGCCACCGACCCGGACTTCGACAACCACCGGCTGGCCCCGGCGATCGAGGCGTACGCCGGGGCGGGGGACGACCCGGCGGCCCGCTCGTCCGCGTACGCCGAGCTTGCCGCCCTGGTGCGCGGCCAGTTCGCGCCCACCTGGGAGCTGATGTGGCGCGGGGTCGGGCTGTTGCGGGCGCTGCCGCCCGGCGCGCGGGTGGCGGGCCGGTGGGCCGGGGACCGGGACGCGTTCACCGGGTACGCCGAGCATGTGGACGCCGGCGGCGGTCCGCAGCCGCGCCGCGACGGCGCGGTGGCCGCGGCGCTGCGGTTGCAGCGGCTGGAGCGGGCGTTGACCGCGTGGGCGGTGCAGCGGGCGTACGACGATCCGCTGGTGATGGCCGAGCACCGGCTGGCCGGGGAGGCGTTCGTGGGCGAGGTGACGCTGGCGGACCCGAAGCGGGTGGACGACTCCGGCCGGCGGCCGGTGCTGCGGCCCCGGATCCAGGTGGTGACCGTCGAGCCGGTGCCGATGCCGGTGGGCGCGACGCTGTATTCGCCGGCCCGGCCGGGGCAGAAGGCGACTGTGGTGTTCGTGACCCCCGGCGGGGACGGCAAGACGGAGGTGGTGCTGGAGCTGTCCGGCGGGATGGGGCGCGGGCTGACCGCGCCGGCCGGCAGCGTGCCGGAGGTGGGGGAGCGGATCTGCCTGACCAGCCTCTCCGACGGCTACCTGCCGGGTGGCGTGTTCCCGACGCCGGAGGAGACGCCGTGGACGCACGGCGGACCGCCGGAGCACCACGTCGAACCGTCCAGCGAGGACCTGACCGCCCAGTGAGGACAGATCGGTCCGGTCCGGCTGGCTGTCGCGTTTGGGCGGTTATGTTCCGGCGCGCTACACGTCGCGTGTCCGCCGGATAACATCCAGCGGGACCGGGCCGGACCCCCGGTCCGCGCCGATCGAACCACGGGGGATTCGTTGTCAGTTCGCCATGCCCGCCGGTGGGGAGCCGCTCTCCTCGGCGTCGTCACCGTCTCGACACTGCTGGGTGGTGGGACCGCGTCGGCGGTCAGCGGTGCCACCCCGGTGCCCGACGGCACCTACGCCTTCACCGCCAAGATCACCTTCGGTGACCTGCGCGCCTGCACCGGCGCGCTGGTCGACCCGAACTTCGTGGTCACCGCGAAGACCTGCCTGACCGACGGCACCGGCCCCGTCACCGCCGGCGCCCCGGCCCGCCCCACCACCGTCGTCGTCGGGCGCACCGACCTGACCGGCACCGCCGGGCACCAGCGCGCCGCCGTCGCGGTCCTCCCGCACCCGGACCGCAATCTGGCGCTGCTCCGGCTCGCCAACCCGGTCACCGGCGTCACCCCGGTCGCGCTCGCCACCGCCGCGCCCGCCGTGGCCGACACGCTGACCATCGCCGGGTACGGCCGCACCGCGACCGAGTGGGTGCCGGACCGGCTGCACGCCGCCGACTTCACCGTGCAGGGTGTCGGCACGGCCACCGCCGACGTCACCGGCGCCTCGGCCGGGGCCACCATCTGCCGGGGCGACGCCGGCGGCCCGGCGCTCCGCGTCGTCGCCGGTGCGCCGCAGCTCGTGGCGATCGGCAACACCTCCTGGCAGAAGGGCTGCCTCGGCGAGACCGAGACCCGCGACGGGGCCACCGTCACCCGGGTGGACGACCTGACCGCGTGGATCCGTGAGCGGACCGCCGACGTGCAGATCTTCGGCGTGACCGCCACCGGGCAGCTCACCTACGGCGTCATCGACGCCACCAGCGGCGAACTGCGCGCGAACCGGGTGTCGACCGCGACGCTCGGCTTCACGCCCAAGGCGATGGCCACGCTGAACGAGAACACCATCCTGGTGACCGACACCGGCGGCAAGATGTACCGGCTGGACGTCACCGGCGTCGACCCGTTGACGTTCACCACCACCTGGATCATGGACGGTTGGTCCACCTACGACCGGCTGACCTACGACGGCTACGGCTCGCTCTACGGGCAGATCGGCTACGAACTGCGTCGCCGGACGCTCACCACCGAGAAGCCGACCTCGCAGAACGACCTCGGGTACCCGGTGACGGTCGCCACCGGCTTCAGCCAGAAGACGCTCACCTCCCCGGCGCCGGGCCGCATCCTCGGGAACCTCACCGACGGCCGGCTGCTCTCCTACCGCGTCAACGGCGGCGGGCCGGAGGGGTTCATCCTCAGCACGCTCGCCACGACCGGCTGGGCCGGCTACACCCACGTGCTCTCGCCCGGTGGCGGCTGGTACTTCGCCCGCACGGCCGGCGGCGGGCTGGACCGCTTCCGCGACGCGAACCCGGTCGACGGCAGCGGCGCCGACCTGACGAAGTCCACAGCGGTCAGCACCAGCGGGTGGAACCAGACCCTGCTTTCGGCCCGGCCGTGGCACGGCGTCATCTCGGTCTTCGGCGCCCGGCCCGACGGCCGGCTCACCTACACCGCCCTCGACCCGGTGACCGGCGCGATCGTGGTGCGGACGGTCTCCGAGCAGACGCTCGGCTTCACGCCCAAGGCGCTGGCCACCCTCAGCTCGGACACCCTGCTGGTGACCAACGGCGGTGACCTCCACCGGGTCGACGTCACGAGCGTCCAGCCGCTCACCTTCACCCGCACCACCGAGCGCCTCGGCGGCGGCTGGACGCACGACCGGCTGGTCTACGACGGCAACGGCTCGCTCTTCGGGCAGGCCGGCAGCGTCCTGCACAGGTACACGGTAGCCAAGGCCAAGCCGGCCGACGCGACCACCGACCTGCCCAACCACGTGGTGCCGATCGCCAGCGGCTTCGGGGTGCAGTCCCTCGGCGCCAACGGCAAGGGGCACCTGATCACCACGACCAGCACCGGGGCCCTGGCCACCTACGTCGTCACGCCGGCCGGCGCCTGGGACGGCCGGTTCGACCCGGCGACCAGCGGCTGGACCGGGGTCACGTCGCTCTTCTCGCCGGGCGGCGGCCAGTACTACCGGCGCGACGCCAACGGCGTGCTGACCGGCTACCTGGAAACCAGGCCGTTCGACACGAGCGGCGCCGACCTGGCGGCGTACGTGCCGACCGGCACGGCCAGCGCCGGCTGGGACGCGATCCTCTCCGCCCAGTCGTACGACTCCTGGCCGGACAGCAACCGCCGCTGGTGATCCGTGCGGAAGTCCGATGAGGACGCGGGCCGTCTCCACTACGGTGGGACGGCCCGCGTCACGTCCGGTGACCGACACCGGACCGAGTCTGGCGGCGGCCCCCGGCGCTGACTAGGCTTGCGCCGTTCGTCGTCCGCCGTCCGGTCCTCATCACCGAGGGCGCACGTCTGGAAGAGAGCCGGAGCGCATCGTTGTCCCCCCGCACGACGTGAGCCTCGCCGCCGCGGCACCGGCCCGTCACCCGCTCGCCGGCCGTGTCGGACTCGTCGCGGCCGCCGTCGTCGTACTCGGGGAGATGATCTGGCTGGTCGCCGCCCTGCCCGGCGCGGCGCTGGTCAGCGACCTCGGCGCGATGGCGGTGTCGAGCTGGGCGGCGGTGCTCTGCGTGGGCGCGGCCCGCCGGCATCCGTTCCCATTGCGGCGGTTCTGGTGGCTGCTCGCGACCACCATGGCCCTCGCCGCGCTCGGCCGTATGGTGTGGACGGTCGAGCGGCTCAGTGGGATCGACCTGCCGCACACGCCGCTGGTCGGCGGGCTGTTCACCGCCGGCATCGTCACCGGCACCGCCGCGCTGCTCTGTTCCCGGGCCGGCGGAAGCAGCTTCATCGGGCAGGCCCGCACGCTGCTCGACGGCGTGATCGTCGGGCTGGCCCTGATCCCGATCGGCTGGGTGGTGGTGTTCCGCGACCTCGCCGCCGCCGACCTGTCCGACCCGCTGCGCACGTTCGGGCTGCTCTACCCGATGTTCGACCTGATGCAGCTCACCATCCTGGTGGCGGTCGCCGGGCCGGGCCGGCCGATGTGGCGGGCGCTCACCCTGATCGGCGCGGGCCTGGCGATCCGGGCCGGCGCCGACGCGGTCTACGTCTCCCTCGTCGCGCACGGCAGCTACGCCCCCGGGCACCCGGTCGACGTCTGCTGGCCGCTGAGCTACCTGCTGGTCGGCCTGGCCACCCGCTATCCGGCGCCGGGCGGCGGTGACCGGGAGGACGACGCCGGCGAGTCACCGCTGCCGCCGTGGTGGCGGGTCGCTCTGCCGTACCTGCCGGTGGGCGGCGCGATCGTCGCGGTGATGGTGTCCCGGCAGCCCACCGGGCAGACCCCGCACCTGGTCTTCGTCGGCATGATGGCGCTGCTCGGGGTGCTGGCGCTGCGGCAGGGGTTGGCCGCGAACGAGAACCTGCGGCTGGTCGCCCGGCTGCGCCGGCTGGCCTACTCCGACCAGCTCACCGGCCTGCCCAACCGGCTGACCTTCATCCGGCGGCTGCGCCGCGCGCTGCGGGCGGGCGGGCCGGTCGCCGTGGTGCTGCTCGACCTGGACGGCTTCAAGCAGGTCAACGACCGGTTCGGGCACGCCGCCGGGGACCGCCTGCTCACCACCACCGCGGCGCGCATGCGGGACGCGACCGGCCCGGACGGGATGATCGCCCGGCTCGGCGGCGACGAGTTCGCGGTGCTTGTCGTCGGGGACCGCCCGGTGGCCCCCGAGCGGCTCGCCGTGCGGCTGCTCGCCGCGCTCGAACCGCTGCCCGGCGAGGAGGACCTCGGCGTCCACCCGTCGGCCAGCATCGGCATCGCCGAGTACGGCCCGCAGCACAGCTCGCACACCGACCTGCTGCGCGACGCCGACATCGCCATGTACGCGGCGAAGGCGGCCGGCAAGTCCGCCTGGCGCACGTGTACGCCGGAGCTGCGCGAGTCGGCGGTGAGCCGGGCCGAGCTGATCGCCGACCTGCGCCGCGCGGTCGACGAGGGTCAGTTGCTGATGGAGTTCCAGCCCATCGTGGACCTGGCCACCGGCACGGTCCGCAGCGCCGAGGCGCTGGTCCGCTGGCGGCACCCCCGGCTCGGCGTGCTCACCCCGGCACGGTTCCTGCCGCTGGCCGAGGAGACCGGGCTGATCCTGGCCATCGACCGCTGGGTGATCCACGAGGCGTGCCGGGCCGCCGCGACCTGGCGGGAGCGGGCCCCCGAGGTGACCGTCGCGGTCAACATCGCCGCCGCCCACCTGTGCCGGCCGGACCTGATCGCCACGGTCACCGGCGCGATGGGCGCGGCCGGGCTGCCGCCGCGTGCGCTCACCCTGGAACTCACCGAGTCGGCGCTGATCGAGGGCAGCGAGGCGGTGCTCGACCGGCTGGCCCAGCTCCGCGACCTCGGCATCCGTATCGCCATCGACGACTTCGGCACCGGCTACTCGTCGTTGAGCTACCTGCACCGGATCCCGGCCACCGAACTGAAGATCGACCGATCCTTCGTGGCCCGGCTGGGCGCCGGCGACTCCCGCGCCTACGCCACGGTGGAGATGGTCAACCGGCTGGCCGGCGCGTTCGACCTGGCGGTGGTGGCGGAGGGGGTGGAGACCGGCGCCCAGCACGCGGCGGTCACCGCGATCGGCTGCCGGCAGGGCCAGGGCTGGCGGTACGGCCGTCCGAGCGCCCTGCCGGACCTGCTCCCCACGCTGGCCCACGAGAGAATCAGCGGGTGACTTGACCCTCACGCTGCGGGAGGCGGGAGCCTTGGTCGCGGAAGGGAGGGAACCCATGGCGTACACGGTGGGTCAGGTGGCGCGGGCGGCCCGGGTGACGGTCCGCACGTTGCACCACTACGACGAGATCGGGCTGCTGCGGCCGAGCGGGCGGACCCCGGCGGGCTACCGCCGCTACGACGACCGTGACCTGGACCGCCTCCAGCTCATCCGCTACTACCGCGAGCTGGGGTTCCCGCTTGACGAGATCGCCGCGATCCTGGACGACCCGGACGCCGACCCGGCGGCGCACCTGCGCCGGCAGCACGAGCTGCTCTCCGGGCGGATCGGCAAGCTCCAGGAGATGGTCGCGGCGATCGAACGCGCGATGGAGGCGAGGAAATTGGAGATCCGATTGACGCCGGAGGAGCGGTTCGAGGTGTTCGGGGACTTCGACCCGGACGAGCACGCCGAGGAGGTGGAGCAGCGGTGGGGTGACACCGAGGCGTACCGGCAGTCGCAGCAGCGGGCCAGCCGCTACTCGAAGGAGGACTGGCTGCGCAACAAGGCGGTGAACGAGGACTGGGGGCGGCGGTTCGCCGCGCTGATGGACTCGGGCGCGCCGGCCGACGGCCCGGAGGCGATGGCGCTGGCCGAGGAGCACCGCCAGCTCATCACCGAGTGGTGGTACGACTGCTCGTACGAGATCCACACCGGGCTGGCCGACATGTACGTGGCCGACCCCCGGTTCACCGCGTACTTCGAGACGATCCGGCCCGGGATGGCCGCCTACCTGAACGAGGCCATCCACGCCAACGCGGTCAGCCGGGCCTGAGCCCGCCGGCGATCCTCGGCGTCGAGGCACCCTGAGCAGGGCTCGTGGCCCTGGCTGGCCTGGGTCGAACAGTGCCCACGGTCGCCTACGAACTTGATGGCACGGACGGGTCAGCACGGCGGCTGCGGTGGGTCGCGTCCTGGTTGACCCATTCACGCCATCAAGTTCGTAGGCGGTGCGGAAGCATCCTCGTTCGTCGCAGCCGGGCAGCCGGGCAGCCGGGCAGCCGGGCTAGACGAAGACGTCCAGCAGGAGGACGCCGAGGAAGCCGACCACCGAGATGATGGTCTCCATCACCGACCAACTCTTGATGGTCTGCCCGACGGTCAGCCCGAAGTACTCCTTCACCAGCCAGAAACCGGCGTCGTTGACGTGCGAGAAGAACAGCGACCCGCAGCCGATCGCCAGCGCCAGCAACGCCACCTCGGGGCCCTGGAGCGTGGCGGCCAGCGGTGCGACGATGCCGGCGGCGGTGATGGTGGCGACCGTGGCCGAGCCGGTGGCCACCCGGATGCCGACCGCTACCAGCCAGCCGAGCAACAGCGGCGACAGGTTGGCGCCGGTGGCGGCGTCCGCGACCAGGTTGCCCACGCCGGCGTCCACCAGCACCTGCTTGAAGCCGCCGCCGGCGGCCACGATCAGCAGGATGCCGGCGATCGCCGGCAGCGAGCCACCCAGGAAACCCGAGACCTGGGTACGGCTGAAGCCGTTCCGGTAGCCCAGGAAGACCATGGCGAAGATGACGCCGGCGAGCAGCGCGACGATCGGGGTGCCGGCGATGTCCAGCGCCTTGCGGCCGGCGGTGTCCTCGCCGAGGGTCAGCTCGCCGATGGCGCGCAGCAGCATGAGCGCCACCGGCAGCAGCACGGTGACCACGGCGGCCCAGAGCGCCGGCGCGCGGCGGGACCGCGGCCCGGCCGGCTCGTCGATCGACGCGCCGGGACGACCGGCCCCGGGGTTGACCAGGTCGTCCTCGGTGACCAGGTCGCCGTCGGCGTCGGCCCGCCCGTCGCCGGGGCGGGTGGGGCTGCGGTCCCCGGCGACCGCCAGGTCACGCCGGGTGGGCAGCAGCGCCTCCGGTGCGGTGGCCGGCACGTACCGGGCGATGAAGTTACCGAACACCGGGCCGGCGATGATCACGGTGGGGATCGCCACCAGCAGGCCGAAGGCGAGCGTCTGGCCGAGCTTGGCGCCGAGCGCGTCGATCGCGACCAGCGGGCCCGGGTGCGGCGGCACCAGGCCGTGCAGCACCGACAGGCCGGCCAGCGCCGGGATGCCGATCTTCATCAGTGGCACGTCGACCCGGCGCGAGACCAGCAGCACGATCGGCACCAGCAGCACCACGCCGACCTCGAAGAACAGCGGCAGGCCGATCAACGCGGCGACCCCGGCCATCGCCCAGGGCAGCGCGCCGCCGGAGACCCGGCTCACCACCCGTTCGACGATGCTGTCCGCCCCGCCCGACTCGGCCAGCATGCCGCCGATCATCGCGCCGAGCGCGATCAACAGGCCGACGCCGCCGACCGTGGAGCCGACGCCGCCGCTGAACGAGGTGACGATCTTTTCGGCGGAGACGCCGGCGACCACGCCCAGCACCGCCGCGCCGAGGATCAGCGCCAGGAACGGGTGTACCTTGCCCCAGGCGATGAGCAGCACCACCGCCGTGATGCCGAGCAGCGCGGCGACGACGAGTTGGGTGTTGCCGGCGTTCGTGAGTGGTTCCGCCGGTGCGGCGAGCAGTGTGACCACGGCTATCACGACCTCTGTTCGGTCATCGGGGTGGTGCGGTGGGTGGTGGCTCCGGCGGCAGGCTCGGGGCCAGCCGTCGCAGCGACGCGAACGTCGGCACGAGCGCGTCGTACAGCTCGGAGAAGAGCGGGAGCAGCGCCGCGTACGTGGCGGCGGCGGCGGGATCGGGGCGGACCGTCTCCTCGATCCGGACCAGATCGGCGGCGACCTCGACCGAGGGGATCAGGCCGAGCGCCTGCATGCCGAGCAGCGCGGCGCCGAACCCGGAACCCTCGTGCCCGGCCGGGAAACGCACCGGCATGCCCAACGCGTCGGCCAGGATCTGCCGCCACAGCGGGCTGCGCGCGAAGCCGCCGCTGGCGCGGACCTCGCGGACCTCGTTGCCGGCCGCCCGCACCGACGCCAGGACCAGCGCGAGCTGCTGGCAGACCCCCTCCAGCGCGGCCCGCACCAGGTGGGCGCGGCCGTGGCCGTGGGTCAACCCGACGTACGCGCCGCGCGGCAGCGCGCTCCAGTGCGGCGCCCGCTCGCTGAGCAGGTACGGCAGCATGATCAGCCCGCCGGAGCCGACCGGCGCCTGGGCGGCCAGGCCGAGCAGTTCCTCCTCGGCTTGCTCGCCCAGCTCCGGGGCGAGCGCGTCGTGGGCCCACTGGAGCACGATCCCGCCGTTGTTGATCGCGCCGCCGACCACCCAGCGGTCCTCGGTCAGCGCGTAGCAGAAGACGCCGCCCAGCGGGTCCACACCGGGGCGTTCCACCATCACCCGCATCGCGCCGCTGGTGCCGATCGAGCAGGCCACCACGCCGGGGCGGACCGCGCCGAGCCCGAGGTTGGCCAGCGGCCCGTCGCCGGCGCCCACCACGAGCGGGGTGTCCGCCGGCAGGCCGGTGGCCCGGGCGGCCTCGGCGGTCAGCCCGGGCAGCACGTGCGTGGTGGGGACGAGCTGGGGAAGCTGCTCCTCGGTGATGCCGGCGACGCGCAGCGCCTCGGCGTCCCAGGCCAGCCGGTGGATGTCCATCAGGCCGGTGGCGGAGGCGACCGAGTGGTCGGTGACCAGCGCCTCGGCGAGCCGCCGCAGGACGAGATCCTTGATGCCGACCCAGTGCGACACCCGCTCGTGCAGCTTCGGCTCCTGCTCGGCGAACCAGACCAGCTTGGACAGCGGCGCCATCGGGTGCACCGGCGTGCCGGTGCGCCGGTGCAGGGCCAGCCCGGACGGCGCGGCCCGCAGCCGTTCGGCCTGCGCGCTGGCCCGGGAGTCGGCCCAGGTGATCGACGCGGTGAGCGGGTTGCCGTCGGCGTCCAGCCCGATCAGGCTGTGCATCGCGGTGCTGAACGACAGCCCGGCGACCGGCCGGCCCAGCTCGTCGACGACCGCGCGGATCACGCCGAGCACGGCCTGGTAGATCAGGTCCGGGTCCTGCTCGGCCCAGCCCGGGTGCGGCTCCTCCAGCGGGTAGCCGATCGAGTGGCTGGCCAACTGCCGGCCGTCGGTGTCGAACGCGACCGCCTTGCTGCTGGTGGTGCCGATGTCCACGCCCACCACGACGGCCGGGTCGCCCACCGGTGCACCTCCACTCGCCGCCGGGGGCCGCGGACGCCCCGCCCTGCGGCTGACGTTACCGACGTGTCCACCGGCCCGCATGGCGAAGCGGGGCGGCCGGAGGCGGACCCACACGAAACGTGAATCGCCGCAGCGTTTTCCGCCGATTGCGACCGTCAATCAGCCAATCGGTCTAATTGGTGACTTTGGCGTGTCTTCGTACCCCCGGATCACCGTTGACACCAGTGACACCCCGGTTGGTGGGCTCGCGCGGCGGAGGAGTCGGCGTGGCGATGACTGATTCGACGGGTTCCACATGGCGTTACCGGTGGGCACACCGGCAGAACGAACGGCGGCAGCGGGCCTTCCGCGCGGCCGACGAGGCGTGGCGGCGCCGCGACGACGAGCTGCGTCGCCTGCGTACGCTCGCGGTTTCCTTTCACGGTTCGGTGCGGGCCGGCGTGGGCCTGCCGATGGAGCTGGCCCCCGGCGAGGTGGTCTTCTGGACGCTGCCGGCCGCGCAACTGGTCGAGGTGCGGCACACCGCCGTGCTACCGGCCCCCGAGCTGACCGTCGACCCCGACCCGCCGGTGCTGCGCCCGCGCCGCCCCGAGGGGGTGCGGGTGGTCGACGCCGGGCTGGCCGTGCTCACCAACCGGCGGCTGGTGCTGCTCGGCGGGCGCGGGCGGCGCGACTGGGTGTACGGCCGGATGACCGGGCTGTCCCACGACCCGGCCGCGCCGGTCACCCTGATCCAGGTGCTGGACCGGCGGCGTACCTCGGGGCTGCTGCTGCCCACCGGCGCGGCGGCCGACTTCCGGTTCACGCTCACGCTGGCCTTCGCCGACGCGATCGAGCAGCGCGCCGCGGTCGTCGCCGAGCTGGACGCACTGCTTGACGAGCACGCGGAGTCCCGCCCGCAGCGCCCGGCCGTGCTCACCCCGGGCCAGGCCCGGCCCTCCGCGCTGGTGCCCGGCGGCCGGCGGACCGTCGCGGTGGGCGCGGCGCTCGCGCTGGCCGTGCCGGCGATGCTCGTCGAGTCCAACCCGCCCACCCGGGCCGGGTCGGAACGCGCCGCCGCCGCCACCCCGGCGGCCACCGGCACGCCCGCGCCGCCGGTCGTCGCCCCCGCCGTCCAGGTCCGGCCCAGCGCCGACCCGGAACCGCGCCGCACCCGGCCCGCGTCGCCGCGCGCCGCCGTCCCGCAGCCGGCCACCGAGCGGCGCTGCGGCGCCCCGGTGAACCCCTTCGGGTACGACTTCTGCGGCGGCGACCGGATCCGCAAGCCGGCCGCCGGTGTCTGCGACTGGTTCGAGTGCGTACCCGGGTTCTGGTCCGGTCGGGGCTGGCTGGTGCAGTGCCGGGACGGCACGATCAGCCGGACCGGCGGCCAGCGCGACGCGTGCGCCGACCACCGCGGCCCGCGCCGCCCCCTCTTCAGCTGACGGGTAAGGCGGGGCCCCCGGTTAACGCTTCTGGTATAGGCGGGGCCCCCGCTCAACTCCCCGGGCGCGCAGCGGCAGCAGACCGGCCAGGACCAGCGCGGCGCCGACCGGCAGCAGGTCCAGGTTCACCGCGATCGCCACGAACCCGACCAGCACCAGCACCGGCGCCCACACCGGCAGCAGCCGCGCCGCCGCCGCGCGGTAGAGCAGCACCAGCAGACCCAGCTCGAACAGCGCCGGCCCGCCGACGAGCACCACGCCGGGGGTGTCCACCGCGTCGGCGAAGCGTGGGAACAGGTCACCGAGGATCACCCAGACGAAGGCGGCGGCACCGACCAGGCCGGCCAGCGCGGCCAGGTCGTCGAGCGTCCGCAGCCGGCCCGACGGGGTACGCAGCAGGCCGTGCAGCCCGACGATCAGCGCGGCGAACCCGAGCACACCGAACAGGAACAGGGTGTGCCCGGTGTTCCACGCCCAGGCGCCCTTGTCGCTCTGCCCGTCCAGGCGGTCGAGCAGGCGCAGCAGCCCGTAGCCGAGCAGCAGCACCGCGGCGGTCACCGCGACCGGCCGCAACCAGCGGTACGCGGGAGGAGTCCGGGAATCGAGAAGACTCATTGCCCCAGCGTGTCCGCCGCCCGTCGCCGGGACATCCGGGAGCCGCCCCGCACCGCCCCCGGATCAATCCGCTCGCCTCCCGTAGGGGTGCTCGACTAGCGTCCGGCCGTGTCCCGCACCGTGACAGTGGTCCTGGTCGACGCCGCCGGCCGGCCGCTCGGCGCGCTGCCCCCGTTCGACGTGCCGGACCCGTGGTGGCAGCAGGTCGCATCGATCGTCGACGGCGTCCGCCACCGGCACGGCGTCGACGTGGCCGTGCTCCGGCTGCTCGACGCCGACCGCCCGCACCCACCCGGCGGCCACGTCCGCTACCTGGCCCAGCTCACCGGGGCCTCGCCCGCCGCCGCACCGCCCGGCATGCCCCTGGAGGCGGTCGCGGTGGACCTCGCACCGCACCCACTGCGCCAGCCGTGGGCGGAGCCCGGCGGCTCGGCCCGCAGCGTGGCCTGGGCCGCCGACGAGTTGCGCCGCCTCGGCCGCCCGGTGACCGCCGTGGCGCAGCAGCGCACCTGGAACCTCTCCGCGATCTGGCGCCTGGACACCCCGCAGGGCCCGGCCTGGCTGAAACAACTCCCCCCGTTCGCCCACCACGAACCCGCCGTCCTGACCTGGCTGACCACCCTCCCGCTCCCCACCTCCCGCACCTCCCCAACCTCCGCAACCTCCTCGGCCTCCTCGGCCTCCTCGGCCTCCCCGGTTGATCAAGGAGTTTGCGTCTCCGTCGATCTCTCCGGCGACGCAAACTCCTTGATCGCCGGCGCCGACGCCGGGGTCGGGGTCGGGCCGGGGGTGCTGGCGGTGGGCGGGGAGGGGCGGGTGCTGGTGGAGGACGTGGTGGGGGAGGACCGGTACGGGGCCGGGGAAGTGGAACTAGCGGGTATCTCGGCGGTGCACCACGCGGTGCAGGTGCGGGCCGTGGGGGCGGTGGGCCGGCTGGTCGCGGACGGCGTACCCGACCTTCGTGGGGCGCGGCTGGGTGGGTGGATCCGGAGGTGGCTGGCGGGGTACGACGTGTCGGCCGCCGCGGAGCTGCTGCTCGACGGGCTCGACGAGCGGCTGCGGCGGGTTCGCGACTGCGGGCTGCCCGACACGCTCGTGCACGGCGACCTGCACCCCGGCAACGTCCGTGGCGACGGCACCCGGCGCGTCGTCCTCGACTGGGCGGACGCGTTCGTCGGTCACCCCGCGTTCGACGTCCTGCGTCTGGCCGAGGGCCTGGCCGCGCCGGCCGCCGCCCGGCTGATCGACGCGTGGGCCGACCGGTGGCGGGCCGACGCGCCCGGTTGCGACCCGCACCGGGCGGTCGACCTGCTCCGGCCGGTCGCGCCGCTGCGGCTGGCCGCCGCGTACGCGATGTTCCTCGCCGGCATCGAGCCGAGCGAGCACCCCTACCACGCACTCGACGTGCCGGCCGCGTTGGCGCGGGCCGCCGCCGAGGCCCGCCGCTAGACCCGGCGCACCGGGATCCACAACTCCGCGTCGGCGGTGCCGCCGCCCTCGGCGATCCGCACCCGGGAGATTTCCGGCCCGGGGCGGATCTCGTACGGGTTGGACGGGAACCACTGGGTGAACACGTCCCGCCAGAGGTGCTGCAACGCCTGCGGGAACGCGCCGGAGCTGCGGAAGACCGCCCAGTCGCCGGCCGCCACCGGCAGGGTGTCCAGGTCCGCCGGCACCGGGCCCCCGGTCACCACCGCGTGCCAGTAGTCCAGCTCGGTGCCCTCCGCGCGGGACCCGGCCAGGTCGTCGCTGACGTTGACGACGCCGCGCGGCTCCTGGTCGGACAGCGCCTCGATCCGGCGTACGGTGTCCGGGTCCACGCTCCTGACGAACGCCACGATGTGCGGGTTCATCCCCTCGTGGACCAGCGGCACCCGGGCCTTCCGGCCGGCGAGGTGGCAGGCGTCCTTGGCCACGATCCGGTAGTCCATGCTGCTGCTGCCCTCGACGACGAGCCGGAACGACATCCGGGGCTGGGACCGCAGCACCGCACCGGTGCGCCGGGCCTGCGCCGGGCCGACGCCGTGCACGGACCGGAACGCGCGGGCGAACGCCTCGTTCGACCCGTAGCCCCACCGGATCGCCACGTCGAGCAGCGACTCCCGGTCGGCGAGCACGTCGGCGCCGGCCAGCGTGAGTCGGCGACGGCGCACGTACTCCGACAGCGGCATCCCGGCCAGCGCCGAGAAGAGCCGCCGGAAGTGGTGCTCCGACGTGCAGGCGACGCGGGCCAGCGCGGCCACGTCGAGCGGCTGGTCGAGCCGTTGTTCGAGGTGGTCCATGGCCTGGTTGAGCCGATCCAGCACCGGATGCTCCTTCCTGGGTTCGCCCTCGACGCCCATGGTTCCGGCTGCCCGTGGACCCGCCCGCACCGGCCCCGTCCCGGTCGGCCGAGCCGCCACTGGCGGGGGTGTCGCATCATGGCCTCGTGATCATGCGGAAGCGACACCACAAGAAGAAAAAGCACCGGGACTGGTGCGACTGCGACTGCGATCTGCTCGACTGTGACGGCCCGGGCTGCTGCGACCTGGGGCTCTTCTCGACCCTGCTCACGCTCGGCTCGGTGACCGCCGGCCTGGTGCGGACGCCGGCCGTGGACCGGGCCGGCCGGGCCGCCATCCTCGGCTACCGGCGCTGGCTGTCGCACCGCTGGCCGGGGACCTGCCGGTACACACCCACGTGCAGCGCGTACGGGCTGGCCGCGGTGGAACGGCACGGCCTCGCGGTGGGTGGCCGGATGGCCGCCGACCGGATCCGCCGGTGCCGCCCCGACGTGCCGCGCGGCACCCACGACCCGCTGCGCTGACCGTCGGCCGGCGCGCGGTCAGGGAACCGACGTGGGGCCGCCGAAGACGACCGGGACGCCGGGGGAGTGCAGCACGCTCACCGGCGGCCCGTCCGGCGCGGGCAGGCCGGCGGCGGTGACCAGCTCGTCGTCCAGGTGCCGCAGCTCGGCGCGGTGCAGCGGCCACCGCGGATGCCAGTTCGGCAGGTGGCGGGTGCGCCCGTACGCCCGGGTGTGCAGGCCCCACCGCGCGGTGAGGAAGTGCTCCAGCGGCGTCGGCTCGGGGATCGGCGCGCCGACCCGGACGGTCATCCGGCTGGACGCGCCGGCCGGGCCGGGCCAGCGCCGCCGACAGTGGTAGGTGAGCGTGTCGCCGGCCCGCTCCAGCCGCATCGCCGACCACTTGTAGGGCAGGCGCAGGCTGAGCTGGGCGACCAGCACCGGCACCAGCCGGGACGCGTCAAGCGAGCGGAACACCACCGCCCGCCGGCCGGCGCCGTCGACCGAGTAGAGCCGTACGTTGGTTTCGGCGAACGTGCCGAGGTAGGGCACGCCCGGCCCGCGGCCGAACCCGAGCCCGACCATCCGGAAGCCGATCAACCCGACGTAGCTGAGCCCGTCGATCGTGTCGGGACGGGTGCCGGCCGGCAGCAGCGGCGCGACCCGCTCCGGCGGCACCGCCCAGTGCAGGAACGTGAGATCGTGCCAGCGTTGCGCCAGCCAGGCCCGACGGATCGCGCGTGCGGGCGCGTGCTCGACCGGTTCGATCTCCACCCGACCATCCTGCCTCCCGCCGGGCCGGCCGGTCACTCCGGCCGGTGACAGACCGCCTCGACGTTGTTGCCGTCCGGGTCGCGGACGAACGCGCCGTAGTAGGCGGCGTGGTATTCCGGCCAGACCTTCGGCGCGTGCAGCACCTCGGCGCCGGCCGCCACCGCCGCCTCATGGAACGCCCGCACGGCCGCCCGGTCGGGCGCGGTGAACGCGATGTGCAGCGGCGCCGGGGCGGCGTCGGCCGGCGCGGGCTCGACCCAGAAGTCGGGCGTGTCGACGCCGTAGCCGATCGGCCCCGGCTCCATGATCCGCCGGCCGCCCAGCGGGGCGAGGACCGTGTCGTAGAAGGCGGCGCTGGCCTTCAGGTCGCGCACCGCTACGGAGAAGTGGTCGAGCACGTCGCCTCCCTGCGATCGTCGAGAACCCCGCCAGGCTACGAGCCCACTACGACACTTCCCGGGCATTCGGGCGCCGCACTCCCGCCGACCCGCCGGGCGGCCCGCCGCCGCCGGGCGGTGTCCGCGCCGACCAGCAGGCCGGGCAGCGCGCCGAGCAGCCAGATCACGCCCACCGGCCAGTGGATCAGCGCGCCCACCGCGCCCCGGATCCGCGGCTCGTCGCCGACCACGTAGGACGCCTCCGGATCCGACGTGCGGCAGGTCAGCGTCCACGCCCCGGCCGCCGGCAGCCGGACCGAGGCGACCCAGGCGTAGCTGGCGGCGTCCCCGCCGTAGCCGCCGGGCGGCACCCGCACCGGCTCCGCCACCCGGACCGCCGCGCCCGCGCCGGTGAGCCGGCAGTCCGGGGCCGCCGGTGCGAAACCCACCCCGAAGATCGCGTACGCCCCGGGCGCCGGCACCGTGACCCGCCCGGCCGACGTGGCGTAGGGGCCGGCGCCGCCGTACTCCCGAAGGGGTTTCCCGATCGTGCTGCCCTCGGCGCCGAGCCGGACCGCGGACTGTGCCAGCAACGCCCCGAACACGACGGCGAGCGCCCCGGCCAGGTAGCCGCGCCGCGACGGCGGCCGGTCCCGGCGGGGCAGGCGCGCGCCGGCGGCGTACCCGGTCAGCGCGCCGGCCACCGCGAGCGCCAAGCCGCCGAGCAGCGCCCACCCCCAGCGGGCCTCGCCGGTCAGCGGCACCACCCAGCGGAAGAACGCCAGCGACGCGCCCAGCAGCACGGCCGTGACCGGCGTGGCGACGGCCACCGCGAGCGCGGGGCCGGCGACGCCGCGGCGGCGGGGCTGACCGGCCGCGACCAGGGCGGCGAGCACCGGCGACGCCAGCACCGGCCACCACAGCGCGGCGGCGGGCGACGGGTCCTCCTCCCACCGGTGCGTCACCTCGAAGAAGAGCAGTGGAACCGGCACGGTCGCCAGCAGCCACGCCGCCAGGACACCCGGGCCGGGCCACCGAACGCTCATCCACCGATCCTCGCACGCCGTTCATCGACGCGACCGCGCGTGCCGTCCGAAAAGGATTGGTCACCGACGGTAGGATGCTGGCGAGACAGTCGAACTCCACGGGGGGAAACGATGTTCGAGCGACTGGGCAGGTTCGTCGTCGGCAAGGCGTGGTGGGTGATCGGCGGCTGGGTCCTCGCCGCGATCGCCGTGGTGGTCACCAGCCCGTCGTTGAGCGACATCACCTCGGCCGACCAGGAGAGCTTCCTGCCGCGCTCCTACGAGTCGGTGCGGGCCACCGAGCTGGGCGCCAGGGCGTTCCCACAGGCCGCCACCGCCACCGCCACCATCGTGGTCAAACGCGGCGACGGCACACCGCTCAGCGCGGCCGACGAGGCGCGCGTCGGGCAGCTCGCCCAGACGCTGAAGGGCCGGAACATCCCGCAGACCTCCGGCTACCTGACCGGCCCGCCGGCCGTCGCGCCGGACCGGTCCGTGCAGATCATCTCCGTCGGTCTCGACGCCGAGAACCCGGGCGACCCGAAACTGCTCGACGCCGTACGCGACCTGCGCGCCGCGCTCGGGCCGGACCTGGCCGACAGCGGCCTCACCGCCGGGGTGGCCGGCGACGTGGCCAGCTTCGTCGACAACGAGGACACGTTCAACTCGGCGTTCGCGATCGTCGGCGTCGCCACCATCGTCCTGATCATCGGGCTGATTCTGATCATCTTCCGCAGCCCGATCGCCGCGCTGCTGCCGGTCGTGGTGATCAGCGTGGTCATGTCCGTCACCACCGGGCTGGTCGCCGCCGCCGGCAAGGCGTTCGACCTCAACGTCAGCCAGGACCTCCAGACCATCCTGCTGATCGTGCTGTTCGGCATCGGCACCGACTACATCCTGTTCCTGCTGTTCCGCTACCGCGAACGGCTGCGCGCCGGCGACGACAAGCGCACCGCGATGATCGTCTCGGTGCAGCGGGTCGGCGAGGTCATCACGTCCGCCGCCGGCGCGGTCATCGTCGCGTTCCTGGTGCTGCTGCTCGCCTCGCTCGGCTTCTTCGGCTCGCTCGGCCCGGCGCTCGCCATCGCGGTCGGCGTCATGCTGATCACCTCGCTGACCCTGATTCCGGCCGTCGTGTCGCTGCTCGGCCGCTGGGTGTTCTGGCCGTCGAAGGCGTGGCAGCGCCAACCGAAGGCGACGCTGTCCCGGCGGCTCGGCGCCGCCGTCGGCCGTCGACCCGCCGTGGTGGCCGCCGCGTCCGGCGCGCTGCTCGTCGCGCTCGCCGCAGGCGTGCTCAGCTACCAGGCCGACTACGACTTCAGCGCCGGCTTCCCGCAGGACACCGAGTCTGCACGGGCCGCCAAGGACCTCCAGCGCGGCTTCGCCGCCGGCGCGCTCGCGCCCACCGAGGTCTACCTGACCACCGGCAACGGCACCCCGCTCACCGACCAGCAGGTGAACGCGTTCGCCGCCGCGTCGGCCGACGCGCCCGGCGTGGCCCGGGTGCAGCCGGCCGAGCGCAGCACCACCGACCCGGGCGTCGCCCGGATCAACGTGCTGCTCGACGAGAACCCGGTCTCCAACGAGGCGATCGCCCTGGTCCGTGACGACCTGCGGGACGCGCTGCACGCCAAGGCCCCACAGGGCACGACGGCGCTGGTCGGCGGCCCGACCGCACTCTTCGCCGACATCAACTCGGCCAACAACCGGGACCTGTCGGTGATCCTGCCGGTCGCCGCCGCCCTGATCGCGCTCATCCTCGGGCTGCTGCTGCGCAGCCTCGTCGCGCCGGTCTACCTGGTGATCGCCGTGCTGCTCAACTTCGCCGCCACGCTGGGCGCGACCGTCTATCTGTTCCAGGGGCTCCAGGGCAAACCCGGCGTCACGTTCCAGCTCCCGATCATCCTCTACCTGTTCGTGGTGGCGATCGGCACCGACTACAACATCCTCATGATCGCCCGGCTCCGCGAGGAAGCCCGCGAGGGCCACGAACCGCACCGGGCCGCCGCCATCGGCGTGGAACACGCCGGCCCGACCATCGCCGCGGCCGGGCTGATCCTGGCCGGCACGTTCGGGGTGCTGATGCTCGCGCCGATCTCGTTCCTCCAGCAGATGGGCTTCGCGGTGGCGATCGGGATCGTGCTGTCCGCGTTCGTCATGTCGATGTTCTTCGTGCCGGCGTTGACCGGGCTGATCGGGCACAAGGCGTGGTGGCCGGGGCATGGGGACGAGCGGCGCGACGGCGGTCGGCCGGCCGAACCGGAGCCGGCCACCGTCGACGTCGGGTAGCCGGCCGGGTCACGTCTCGCCGGGGCGGACCAGCCCGCTCTCGTACGCGATCACCACGAGCTGGGCGCGGTCCCGGGCGGGCAACTTCTGGAGCAGCCGGCTCACGTAGGTACGCGCGGGGTGTCCTCGAGCAGGAAACCGGCCGCCCCGGCGCGGATCACTTCGAACAGGTGCTCATCGCGCTGCTGCGGTTCGCGCGCTCGACCGCGCCGGCGGGTGAGCCGGGCTGACCTGCGGCAACTGCGACCCCGGGGTGTCGCCGGCCGGCCGACGCGTGGCTGTGGTTGAGTACCCCGGGTACGCGGCGGCCCACAGCCATGGAGACGTGATGACCGACGGCATCCGGGAGATCGAGGTCAAGTACCGGGTCGCGGAGCCCGACGCCCTGATCCGGGCGCTGGCCGCCAAGGGAGTCGCATTCTCGGCGGAAGCACGCCAGGACGACCAGGCGTACGCGGCCAACGGCTGGGACTACGGGCAGAGCAAACAGGGCAGAGCCTTCGCCCGTCTGCGTACCCAGGACGGTCGGCACCTGTTCTGCGTCAAGACACCGCTCGACAACGAGCTGGCCTGCCAGGAACACGAGACCGAGGTGCTCGGCCGCAGCGAGATGCACGCGGCGATCCTGGCGATGGGCTTCCACCCGACGGTACGGATCGTGAAGACCCGCCGGACCGCCCGCCTCGGTGACATGGTGCTCTGCCTGGACGAGGTGGACGGGCTCGGGGCGTTCTTCGAGATCGAGGCGATGGTCGGCGACGGCCGGGCGGCGACGCAGGTGCAGGCGGAGCTGGACCGGTTCGCCCGCTCGCTCGGGGTCGAGCTGGAACGCAGCACGGCAACCTACGACTCGCTGATCAGAGCAGCGTCGGCGGTCGTGGTCTGAGCGGTCGGCACTCGCGCTGCGTCGTTGATAGCCGTCGCCGAGGACCCTGTCAGGCCCTCGCTAGGCTGACCAGCAGTTCTACTGCCGGTGACCACTGGCATGTCGACGGAGTCGTGCGCACCTTCTGGAGGAAACAGCAGAACCCGGACCTCGGGAAGCTCGGCGAATGCCTGCTCGATCATGGGCCGAACCTTCCCCCAATCGAGGCCACCGTTGCCGCAACCAAGCGCGGGAACCGCTACCGAGGTGATCTCCTTCTGGCGTACCACGCGAACCAGGTCCGCCAACCCCGCGCGGATGTCTTCGAGGCGGGAGCTGGCGCGCCAGTGGCCCTTGGTCGGAAAGTTGATCATGTATCGGCGCGGGCCGGGGCGGGCAGAGTCGAAGACGAACATTCCCCCCAAGCTTACCTTCCGAGCCGCACAGGCAGTCCGGTAGGCCTTGTAGTTGGCCAGGTAGTCGCGCTTGAACTGAAGAGCCATGCCCTTGCCCATGACGCCCACCGTGTTGACCGTGTTCACGAGGGCTTCCGCGTCGGCAGTCAGAAGGTTGCCCTGGTTGATGATGATCACTCACGCGCCTCCCTTCGCTGGTGTCCGTAGTACCAGTGCCCTCTGACATGAACGTACGCGTTGATGCTGCCAGCAGCTCGGAGCGCGTGTCCTAGCCGTGGTCCGGCGCGTCGGTCCGCATGACGTCACCGGTGATCAGGTCGAGTGGGAAGTTGCCGGCCGCCTGTCCGGGGTAGGGCTCAGGCGGCACCATCGCCAAGTCTCACTAGGGTGAGCCTCGTCGAATAAAGCGGTAGTGCTCAAGCGGCCCTGCGACACCTGCCACGCAGGATCGACCTACGACCGGATTTGACTTAGGGTCGCCAGGGTGAAGATCGCACCTACGCTGAAGAGTGTCCCGACAGGGCCGGATGCCGCTCCCAAGCCCACAGCCGCCGAGTTCTTCGCGGGCATCGGCCTTGTCCGCCTCGGCTTGGAGCAAGCCGGTATCAGCGTTGTGTGGTCCAACGACATCGAGCCAGCCAAGCAGGAGATGTACGAAGGCCACTTCGGGAAAGACGACGGCCACGTCTTCAAGTCGGGCGACGTGGGCAAGGTCAAAGGCAACGACATGCCTTCCAACCTTGCTCTCGCATGGGCCTCCTTCCCGTGCACTGACCTCTCCCTGGCCGGATGGCGTAGAGGGTTGAGCGGCAGTGAATCATCAACATTCTGGGGTTTCACCAACGTCCTGGACGAGATGGGGGAAGACGCCCGCCCGCCCGTCGTCGCGCTTGAGAACGTCGTTGGGTTCGCCACTAGCCACGGCGGCGAAGACTTGGCGACCGCCATCCGTGAACTCAATCGCCTCGGCTACTCCGCGGACGTCTTGACCCTTGATGCGAGGCGTTTCGTGCCGCAGTCGCGTCCCCGCCTGTTCGTCGTGGGGGCGCTGAACCCTCCAGCCGATGAGCCGGTTCCCAACAGCGAACTTCGCCCTGACTGGCTTCTCGCACCCTTTGGCGACCCCTCCTTGAGGACGCACCGGGCGAAGCTTCCCACGCCGCCCCCTCCCCTCACTTCCGGGCTCTCTGACCTTGTGGAGCAGGTGGGTCCTGACGGTTGGTGGGAGGACAAGCGTCGCGACGCGTTCCTCGGCTCCTTGTCGCCGATGCAGGCAGAGCGGCTTGAGAAGTTGAAGGTCCAGACGACTGTGACCTACCGCACTGCTTACCGCCGGACAAGAAACGGCAAACCGACTTGGGAAATTCGCCCTGATGACATCTCTGGATGTCTGCGAACCGCCCGCGGCGGATCATCAAAGCAGGCGGTAGTAGAAGTGGGCGATGGGGCCGTCCGCGTACGGTGGATGACCCCGCTTGAGTATGCGCGCCTGATGGGAGCCGGGAGCTACACGCTCAATAACCTCCGAAGCAATCAGGCTCTCTTTGGCTTCGGGGACGCTGTATGCGTACCGGTAGTGTCATGGTTGGCGAAGCACTACCTAATGCCTCTCATGTTGGGCACGCTGCAGACGCGCACTGCACCTGAGTTGGCCGTCGTCAATGGCTAGCGCTAACCGACCTGCCAAGAAGAGGAAGCCGGCGAAGAACAAGCTCCCAGCAACTTCTGTTCGTGATTTTCGCGCCCTCCTGGAAGATGCCCTCTCGGCTAGTGACGGCCATGGCCGAAAGTGGGCTGATGCCCGCTGGGGTGTCTATGCCTTCTATGACTACGACGGTGAGCCCATCTACGTCGGACAAACAAACGAGAAGCTTCGTACGCGCATCCGACGACATTTAACGAACCAGCGGACTGATGCCGTCGCTATGAGGATTCTTGACGTGTTTGAGGTCGCGGAGATGCGGCTGTGGCCTCTATGGGAGTACGAGGGGCTGACGAAGAAGGATGATGAGCAGGGTTACGAGGCGGCAAGAACGCGGCTAGATGCGGTGGAGTACGCCGTCTACTTGGAGGCGATCGAGGAAAGTCGTTTCCACGCTATTCTTAACGAAAAAATTCCTCCGCTATCTCATCCAACTCGTTTGCCGCCGTCGCAGGGATTTCCCTTGATTAGTGCTGATACGCGCGAGGAGCGGGGTCATCCAGACGTGCGCATCGCGCGGCGAGCCGAAACCATTGCCCGACTTGCCGCAGTGGCTCATGAACGCGGGGAAGTGTCAGAGGGTCTGCGAAGAGTCCTGGTGATCCAGGCCGTGCGCCTCGCATACATCTCAGCTGTCCGTCTCGCATACGTTGAGGGGCGACCCGAGCCTTCCGCTTCGGCAATCGATGTCGAGGGCCTCGTTGGAACCGTTCTGTACGAGCCCTCCGACCCACGGGGACGGAAAGATAAGGATGAGGCAGAAACTGAGGAAGAAGAGAGCGGCAGCTCGGCAAACGAATAGGCTCGCGAGGCGTCAGTCGGTCACCGGTCAAACGTTGGATGCTTGCATATGCCTGCCGTAGCAAGTGACACGTCTGGCGGTTCTTGGGCGTCCACGCCAGCTATCCGTCGGTCCATGCAGTCAAATCGCAGCCGCGATACCAAGCCCGAGTTATTACTCAGACGCGCCCTGCATGCTCGTGGCCTCCGCTATCGTGTTTGCGCAAAGCCGCTTCCTGAGTTGCGAATGAAGTCCGACATAGTTTTTCGACCGGCTCGGGTGGTCGTGGAAGTCCGCGGCTGCTTCTGGCATGGCTGCTCTGAGCACCATCGCAAGCCCACCGCTAACAGTGAATACTGGACCGCCAAAATTGGTCGGAACGTCGCTCGGGACCGAAGGAACGAGGAATTGTTGCGAGATGCTGGTTGGCTACTGATCACGGTTTGGGAGCATGAAGACCCTATTGCTGCTGCCTCCCGCGTTGATGAGATAGTCCGCCGACGGCGTGCCTTTGACGCCGATCGGGGTGCTAAGGATTTTTGATGAGGCAGCGAATGTCAGCCGGCTTGTCGCAGGCTGCCACGCCGAGAGACGTCAGCCTTGGACCTCTGTAGCCGGGCGTCGCCTCGCCTGAGCTGTTATCCGAGGTGGCGGGCTTGTCGCTTTGTTGTCTGCGCTGGATCGCAGCGAAATTACGTGAGATTAGCAAATGGTGTCCAGCGCCTAGTCGGCTCCATTTGATCTATAGAGCGCATTCGGATGGCGAACTCAGCCGCTACTGCTGCCGAACTAGCGAGAAGAGGAGCCGCAGCTGAGATCATCTTAAGTTCGCGCGCCTCCCGCAGAACGCTCCAGTGGCGGTCGGAGGTGACATCGTACCCGTAGGCATTAGCGAGCCTGCGGTGTGCTTCGCCAGTCCCAAATCGGGCCGCGCCGACTGCGACCGCCGCCAAGTCGACCTGCCAAGGTCCGATGCAGGTGGCGTCGAAGTCGCAGAGGACAACCCGGCCAGATGGCTCGCGGAGCAGGTTCCCGACATGGGCGTCTCCATGAATCAGTGTTCGCTCCGAACGTTCGTTGAGTTCGGCGATCTGGGGCTCCAAGTGTTCGCACCATGCCCTGAGATAGTCATGGTCCTCCGCACTTAGCCCGTCGGCATCAACCAAGCGTCGGCGGGCATCTCCAACCGGGTCCCAGGCAGCGACTGAGGAAGGCGGCGAGTCGAGTGCGTGAAATCGCCGCAAGCTTGAACCCAGGTCTTCGACAGTCGGAGCCGAGGCATTCCCAGGGACGTAGGCCCACACCGATGCAGTCAGATCAGCAACCTCGACAGGTTGCACGACCTTGGGCGCTAGGCGGATCGTTGGCGCGTCTATCTCGGCGAACCAGCGGGCGAGCTGCACCACCTTCGTGACCCGGTCTCTCAGACGATGCGTGCGAGCGATCCGGATGACAAGACCAGATGCCGGCAGCGCGAACACCGCATTGTTCGTCAAGCGGAGCAGCCGAGCATCCTTGGTCGGGACGCCGAGACCGGCCGCGATCTCCCGCATGGCTCGGGTCATCACTTCTTCCGAGAAGCGTCCGCTCATACCGCGACCGCAGCCCGCGCTTTCAGCGCACGCTCGAACTCGGCGACCTCCGGCATCCGGCGATGCTGCTTGAGGTCACGGCGCAGGTTGACAACTCGGTCGACCACGCGGCGGGAGCTGAGTAAACCGGCCTGCTCGACCACTCGTGCGCCGACAGCAAGGGCTCGCTCGGGTTCGTTGGCCAGGAACAGCGCACTGCACAGGCCGACCTCGTTGAGCACCATGCTGCGGACGCTCGCCGGGCCGAACGCCGCGATGGCACCCTCCGCGCTCTGCACCGCCTGCACGGCATGTGTGCCCGCACGCCGTGCCATGTCCCGGTACACCCGACCGTACTGGGCAAGCAGCTCGCCTCGGTCGTAGAAGGCCACCCATGCTGGCTCGCGATCGGGGTCCACGCGCTCGAACTGTTCGGTCGCCCGACCGAGCAAATTCAGCGCTCCCTGGTGGTCGCCGAGCGCCGCAGCCGAGGCGGCTTCCGCCCCCCACAGCACAGCCTTCACTGCCGGGGTGCCGCGTGCGCCGAGCTGGGAGTGCGCCAGTTGCAGCGTCGCCCGCGCATCCTGGTTGTGCCGCAAGTGTTGCAACTGCTTGGCCTGGGCGTAGCGGATCAGCGCAGCCAGTGGCACATCGTCGACGGAGATCGCCGCCCGTTCAGCGGCAACGAAATGTCGTTGGGCGTCCGAGTGACGGCCCGCGTCGAGCGCGGTCCAACCGGCCAACTGACGGGCTGCCGCCACCGCAGCGACCAGGCGGGGCGTCAACCCTGTCGGATGGGACCAGTCCAGCATCCGGTACACCGACTCGGCGAAACGGGCGATCTCTCGATAGAGCAGGCCACCGCCGCTCTCGCGGTCGACCGATCGGTACAGGTCCAGTACGGCATTCAGCCGTGCGACGTCCGTACTGCCGATACGGCGTGGCGGGGTGTCCCCGGCTCCGCCGACCAGGCCGGCACCGACCGCCACAGCGGCGATTCCGGCCAGCAGGGCGCGCCTGCCCTCGTCCGGTCCGACGTGGTTCGAGCCGAACGGAGCGTCTGCCGGGGAGTGCGGGCCGGTGGCGAACCATAGGCGTGCCGGCGGGATGCCGAGCAACGATGCCCAGTGCGCCAGTCGGTCCAGGTGCACCAGCGCAGGCCCGTTCTCGATCCGGCTCAACTGGGCCTGCGTGATCCCCAGCCATGCCGCCACCACGCTCTGCGGCAGCGGGCTCCGCCCGTGGTACGGGTGATACCGGTATGCGCGGATCACTCGCCCGAGGTGCCGCCCGGCCAACGCCATCCGCACCGGTTCGTGTTCCCAGAACGACTCCGGCACCACCGGCGGCGCGCTCAGTCGGTCCCGCTCGGCGGCCTGGCAGGGTGCGCAGCGTCCGCTGGAGTTGTCGCGGGCCAGGCGCCCGCCGCAGCGGGGACAGTTCGCGTGTGTCACCGACAACCTCGCTCTCGCGGGTGGCTGTGTCCGAAATCGAGCCTAACCATTCAAACCCCTCCGCGGCGTGCCGGTATGCATCCCACGCATACCGCCAGGAAGAGAGAGTCGTGACCGGGCGCATACGGAGCGCGCATGACGTCGACGATCACCAGGGAATACGGCCGCAGGCAGCCATGGTCGAGAGTCGACGCACGGCCCGGGGCGGGTGCTGGCTCCGGCGGTGCCGCGCCCCCGATCGCGGCGTGACCGCCGCTCCCGCCCGCCCCGGCGCCGCCACCCGACACCGCGACCCCGGAGGCGCCCACCGATGCCCGCCGCACCCGTCGACTTCCCCGACCTGACCCCGCTCGCCACCCAGGCCCCACCGACCGTGCACACCCCAGCACCGGAAAGCGACCCCGCGCCCGTCCCGCACACTGGCCGCGTGCCGGCGCACGCGACCGGCGCAGGGCGGCTGTCGTGATCCACGAGACGGCGGGCCGGTTTCTGGGCGGCAATGCAGGACCGCTGCCCCGGGCCGCTTCCCGAGCGGGACGCCGCGCTACTGCACGCCACCCTGCTGCGCCTGCTCGACGGCGGCGACGACCGGGCTGCTCGCCTGGCGTCGCTGCGGGTGCTCGGCTGCGCGTACCGCGATCTCGGTTGGCGGCCCTGGCACGCGGCGGCGCTCGGCGGCGCGTTGCTGGCCGTGCCCGGCGTGCGGTGGCGGCGGGTGTGGCGGCTGGTCGAGCGGACCGCGGCCCGGGTGGGTGACGGCCCGGCCTGGTGGCCGGCCCAGGTGGTCGACCACGATCGCGCCGCCGAGGGCGTCGCGGCGCTGACGGTACGCCCGTGGCGGCGGCTGCCGCACCGGCCCGGCCAGGCGGTGCCGGTGTGTACGCCCCGCCACCCTGGACGGTGGCGGTGGCTGTCGCCGGCCAACGCGCCGCGTGCGGACGGCACCGTCGAGTTCCATGTCCGCGCGGTGCCCGGCGGGTCCGTCTCCGGCAGCCTGGTCCATGAGGTACGCCCCGGCGAACTGCTCCACCTCGGCGCGCCCGCCGACTCCGGGCTGGAGTTGGCCGGTGGGGACGACGATCTGCTGCTGGTGGCCGGCGGCACCGGGCTGGCGCCGCTGCGGGCCCTGGTCGAATAGGTCGCCGGCGTAGCGACTCGTCGGCGGGTGACGCTGATCGTCGGCGCACGCACCTTCGCCGACGTGTACGACGCGATCGCGTTGGACAAGCTCCAGCAGGCGTACGACTGGCTGCGGATCGTGCCGGCGTTCTCCGACGACCCGGACGCCGAGCCGGCCGAGCAGGGCACCGCGATCGGCCTGGCGATCCACCACCACCGGTCCGGTCAGCACGTGTACGCGTGCGGGCCGCCCGCCATGCTCGCCGCCGCCCGCCGCTGGCTGCCCATCGCCGGCGTGCCCGCCGACCGCCTGCACCTGCCCGCGCTCGCGCAGCGGGCACGATGAACGGCGGGAATCGACGCCACGAAGGTGCACTCCGCAATTGGCAGACGGAAAGAATCGGCGCTGGAAATTCCACCGGTGCGCTGAACGATTGCGCCACGGCAAAAATATCGGCATGGCGACAGGATGTGTCGGGTGCCACCCCTGGTGATCAGGGAAGACGCCTTCCTATTCTGGTTGGACGAAGGGATTCATCAATGTCCAGCGGGGGTGTGGAATGGCTTTTCCGCGTGCGTACCGAAGGATGGTGGCCGCCGTTCTCGGCGGCCTCCTGATCGTCGCCGGCGTTCCCCGGCCGGGGATGGCGGCGGTGAACCGCGAGATGACCGACTACCTGGCGGCGCACCCGGGCGGGATGCCGGTGAGCGCCAACGAGATCAGCTACGGCGACGGCGCGGTGCTGGTCACGCTGCGCGCACCCGTCGGCACCTACGCGCTGGCCGACTGCCCGTACGGCTGGTACTGCTTCTATGACCGGCCCAACTTCGGCTATCCGCGGGGCAAGCTCTCCGACTGTGGCCGACAGAACCTCGCGACCTGGCAGTGGCAGTTCCGGGTGGCGTCCGCGCACTACAATCTGTCGAGCGGATCGGTCACGTTCTACTACAACAGCACCGCGTTGTTCAGCGTCGGCGCCGGCAACCGGGTTCGTGCCGACGCCGCGCCCTATCGAGACTGGGCCAACTACGTCAACCGTCCCTGTTAGTCGGTTTCGGGTCGGCGCACGGCCGGTCGACGATGGTGTTGGTGCGCCCGCTGTCCAGGAACAGATAGGAAGCGAGCGTCTCGTTGCCGGCGCCGATCTTCTCGTGACTGAGCAGCCGGCCGGTCTTCTCGTCGAACTGCAACACCTCCTGCTGGCCCTCCCCGTTGAAGGCGCTGATCGCGTACCCGTCCCGGCCGGCGCGATCGGGGTAGCTGCCGCCGTCGATGATGCCCTCGGTCTCGGCGAGCAGCCGCAGCAGCGCCGCCCGCTGCGGCGGCGAGAGCGGCCAGAACCGGTACATCTCGGCGACCAGTTCCAGCAGGCCGGCCGCGCTGCGCAGCTCCGGCGGGCGCCCGGCCAGCAGGCTCGCGACCTGCGCGCGCAGCTCGGCCGGATCTGTCGACGGTGGCGGCGGCACCTCGGTCAGCTCGTTCGGACCAAGCGGGGCGACCTTCGCCCGGGACCGCCGGCCGTGGTCGACGGCCTGGACGGTGCGCCGGCCGGTGCCCTCCCGGGTCCACCAGAGCCGCTCCTCGCGGAACCGCTCCGGCCGATCCGAGTGCGGCTTGAGGTCGTCCGGCGACCACACCCGCAGGCAGATGTGGGCGTACCAACCCCGGCTCGGCGGCTCCGACCGCTGCGCCACCCGGGCGGCGATCCGGTCGAGCTGCACGCCCGGGCCGACCGGCGCGAACGGCGTGCCCGCGCGATCGTCGTCGCGGCTGGTCGGCGGCGTCTCGGTCCGGTTGGACGGCATCGCCGTCGGCCGGATGCTCCGGTCGGATACGCCTGCTCCCGCCAGCACCGGCACGAGGCTGATGCCGAGCGCGACGAGAGTCGCCGGGGCGGCGATCCGACGCCAGCCGCCGTTTCCGGCCGGGCCGGCCGGTGCCCGCCGCCCGACGCGGGAGCGCCACCGCCCGCCGCTCCGATCCGCCGCGGCGTTCCGGTTGCGCAGGTGGGGCATCAGTCGGGCCTGCCCCGCATCCATGGCGGGCACCGCGTTGCGCGGCAGAGTCGGCGTGGCGCGGTGCCGCCCCGGGGCGTGCCCCGCGCCGGAAAGCTGGTCCCAACCCGAGGGCCGGGACGTGTCCAATCGCCCGGGCACCGGCGTGCCGGTGCCGGAGGCCGGCGGCGTCACCGTGCGGTGGTGCTCCTCGCGGTGCGCCTCCACCAGGTGCGCGGCCAGTCGGAAGCACCACCGGGCACCGTCCGGACTCACGTTGTCGTAGGTGGCGGCGGCGAGCGCATGGGCGACCGTCGACAGCCGGAACTGCGTACGCCACTCCGGACGCCAGTTGCCGTCGTCGGCGTACGCCGTTCCGGCCTCGTGCGTGAGCCGCACGATGTCGGCCAGTGCCCGGGGCAGCTGGCTCGGTGCGGGCTTGTCCGGCCGGACCAGGTAGCGCAGGAGAGCCTCCGCCTGCCGGGGCGGCAGGCCGGGCGGCCACGTCCCGTCCGGGCCGGGTCGTGGCGCCACCCACCGCAGGACCATGGACATCAGGATGGCGCCCAGGTCGCGGGCCAGCGACGCCCGGCTCTCGTACGACTCGAAGTCGATCAGGTAGAACGTGCTCGGGCGGGGGATGCCGTCGACGGTCGCCGGGATCAGCACGTTGCCGCCGTGGAGGTCGCCGTGCGAACGCCCGACCAGGTAGCGGACGCGGAGGTCGCCGAAGAGCCCGCCCGGCTCGGCCAGCCGCAACGGATTGGGCACCATCCGGCCGTCGACCTCCACCCAGTCCCCGTCCAGGTCGCCGAGCCCGAGCCGGTCGGCGGCCGGGCGGATCGCCCCGAGCGCCTTCGCCGCCGTCAGTTCGTGTTCGACGTACTTTCGCACCGTGGTGGAGGTGGTGGACGGCCCGCCGGCTCCGGCCGGGCGGTTCCAGTCCGTCGGCAGGGCGGTGACCACCTTGCGGTACGCCGTGACGAGGAGGTCGTCGTCCTCGATCTCGTCCAGGGCGACCACCGGGTCACCGCCGTTGGCGACGTCCTGGAAGGAGAGGTGACGACCGTCGCTCACCCACTGCCAGCCGTGGTGCTCCTTGACCATGTGCCGCCTGGCGAAGCCGCCGCCCTCCGCCTTTGCCAGCGTGTGCCGGCCGGACTCGGGCGATCCGTGGCCGCCCGCCGGGTGCACCTTGACCAGTTTCTTGCGGTCGCCGGTGAGCCCCGGACCGGTCGGGCTCTCCACGCTGATGGTGAAAAGATAGGCGGCGGTGTATCCCTGCTGGGGTTCCTCCTGTGGCAGCACCTCGGCGGTGCCGCCCTTGCTGGCCGCCCACTCTCGCAGTGCCGCCAGCACGGGCGCGTCCTGCCGGAGCCACGGCGGTGTGGCGTCGAGACCTTCGTCCATCGTGGTCGTTGAGCTCTCTGGTGATGAGGGATGTGGTCGGAACGTTGAGTGCCGGCTCAAGGTACAGGAAAACTGACGAAGCATCCGCTAACTCGCGCCTCAGGACGAAGCCGTACTTATCGGTAGTTCAGTGATTACGTTAAGGTGTGATCAAGAAGCGGACAGTAACATCTAGTGGCTTGGATGTACGATCGGGTCGGCGGACCGGGAGGTTGACGTGACGGACCGGACTGATTCCCTGCTCAGGCGTCAGGTCGACCCGGCCATGATGTCGCTGCTGCGGGCCATGTCGGTCTGCCACTCCCGCGCCCAACGCCTCGACGCGCTGCGCACCACGGTCTCCGTCGTCATCGCCGGCGCCGGCGCGACCGTCGCCTTCACCGGCGTGTCGGCCACCGCCGTCACCGCGCTCGGCGCGCTCTGGGCCGTGGTCAACGCGCTCGGGCTCGCCTCCTGGTCACGCGGGCAGCTCCGGCGGGCCGCCACCATCCAGGAGATGTTCGACGTCGACCTGTTCCGCCTGCCCTGGAACGCGGTGGCGGCCGGCGACCGGGTCGCCGCGCACGAGATCAGCCGACTCGACCGCGCGTTCCGGGGCACCGAACGCTACCTGCGCGACTACTACGAGATCCCGGAACTGCCCGCACCGTACGCCGTCCTCGCGTGCCAGCAGCAGAGCCTCGGCTGGGGCGCCCGGCTGCGCCGCCGCTACGCGTACACCGTGCTCGTCGCGGTGGCCACCTGGACGGCGGTCGGCGTCGGCTACGGGGTGCTCGCCGGCCTGACCGTGGCGCACTTGCTGCTCGCCTGGTTCGTGCCGTCGCTCGGCGCGCTGCTGCTCGGCGTCGAGATCTACCGGGGGCAGCGCGAGATCGCTGTCGAACGCGACCGGGCCATGACCATCGTCGAGGGCCACATCGCCTCGGCCGTCCGCGACCCGGCCGCTGACGCGGGTGACCTGCTCACCGTGGCCCGTCAGGTGCAGGACCTGCTCTTCCACAGTCGCTGCACCCAGCCCCGCGTGCCGAACTGGTTCTTCCGGCGGTTCCACGCCGCGGACCGGGTCGACTTCCAGTCCACGATGGCCGGCCTCGGCCAGGTGCTGCACGCGCCCGCACCCGCGGGGCGACTGGACGGCTGAGCACGGGGCCACGCGGAGCGCCCGACGCCGGTACCGTCCCTCGGGTGCCGCACACCGAAGACCCGCTGGCCGGGTTCACGCCGGCCCGGGCGTACACGAAGGATGTCGTCGCCGCCGCGCCCGCCGCACCCGGCGTGCACCTGGTGCTCGACGGCGGCGTGGTCGTCTACGTCGGCCGCACCGCCAACCTGCGCGCCCGGCTGCGGCAGCACCTCACCGGCAACCGCGACTCGTCGGTGCTGCACGAGCAGGTCGGCCAGCTCCTCGACGCGCCGGGCCGGGCCGCGACGCGCGACGACATCGCCGGGTGGCTGGGGCGGTGCGAGGTCCGCTGGCAGGAGACCGACAACCCCGAGGGTACGAAGGAAGCGCTGGTGCTGGCGCTGCGTCCCCGCTTCAACCGTCAGGTGCCCCGCGCCCGCTGATGTTGGAGATTCACTTCAGTTCGCGAAAATCCGAAGGCATCCGCGACCCGACGCTGGCTATTCTGGGTGCTTGATCCGTGACTCTGAGGAGTTGACGATGGCTGGTCGATGGGAAGCGGAACTCGCCGCGACGTTCGCCCGGCGGCTCGGGCGGTCCGCCGCCGAGTTGGGTGAGAGTGGCGGCACGACCACCTGCCCCGACATCTGGGAACTCTCCAACGGCGACGTGGCCGTCATCGGCCGCGACCTCACCGCCGCGTACGACGGACGCCTGCCGGAGGGTGTCAGCGTCGGTCCCGACGAGCGACTGGTGGTCATCCCGCGCAGCATGATCCGGGCAGCCAAGCCGGACATCCCGGATGCGTGACCTGCTGCGGGCGGCATCCGCCCGACAACTGAGTCTGCCCGAGTACGAGGCCGACTTCTACGCCACGGTGGAGACCGTGGACGGGGTGATCCTCAAGACCGAACGGGCCCAGACGTTCCGTGAGCCGGGCAGCCCCAGTTGGGAGGCGTTCGCGGCCGGTCGATGGGACGAAGCGCTGCGGATCGCCGCTCAGCCCAATCCCGAGCTGGCCCAGTTCTTCGCCCGCCTCGACGAGCGGGGCTCGGGGCTGCACCGCCTGCGGATCGTGGAGCTTCCTCTTACGCCATACCTGATCTGGGAGCTGAACTTTCTTCGCTACCGCGCCCAAGCGGGTGAGCGGATCGGCGTGCTCGTCGCAGAGTCCGTCGCGGAGCGGGAGCGGGACCATGGCCGGATTCCCGAGCTGATGGTGGCCGGCAGCCGGGCTGTCTACGAGGTTCGGTACGACGAGACGGGGCTTCCGGTCGGCGCGGACAAGGTCGTCGAGCCCGGGGTCGTCGAGGGCTGCCGGTCCCAGATCCTGGCGTTGCTCGACCAGGCCGAGCCGTTCGAGCCCTTCTTCCGTCGGGAGGTCGACGGCCGGACGCCCTCCACTGCCGACCTGTAGTAGCCTGCCCGCACCAGAGACCGTGGAGGCAGGCGTGCCCCGACTGCGGATGGCCACCGGTCTGGCCCGCCGGTCGGCGGCACCGACCGCGCTGCTGCTCGCGGTGCTGGCCATCCTCGCCGCGGTGCTCTTCACGCCGATCGGACTGCTCTGGATCGGGGATCGTCCCGGCTACGACTGGCCCCTGTTGGGCAACGTCGGACAGGCGTACGGGGCCGCCTCCGCCATTCTCGCCGCCCTTGCGTTGATCGGCGTGGTCGTCTCCCTGATCGTGCAGGCGCGGGAGGCCAAGGCAGCTCGGGAACAGGCGCTCCGCGCCTTGCACACCGACCTGCTCAAGATGGCCATTGACGATCCCGGGCTGCTGGAGTGCTGGGGCCCGATCGAGGAATCGACGGATCTGCGCTGGTTCCGCAAGCACGTCTACAGCAATCTGATCGTCACCCACTGGCAGCTCATGTGGGAGGTCGACGCGCTCAGCGAACCTCACCTGAGGGTGCTGGCCGACCAGTTCTTCAAGGGTGCCGCCGGGCGACGTTTCTGGGCGGAGGCGAGGGGCCCGCGCATGAAGGCCGAGACGTCGCGCCGGGCCCGGCGCTTCACCCTGGTCATGGACCGGCGTTACCTGGTGGCCGTCGCGGCGGGTCCGGCAGCCGACGCGGAGCGTGCCGTGCCGGAGCCGGGCGAGCCGGAGCCGCACCGTCCCGCTGTCTTACTCGTGAGAGGTGCCGTACTCGGCGGGGTAGCGGTATTCGCCGCTCACCATCTGCTGCGGCGGCTCACCGCTCGTCGGGGTTCGCGGTAGCGGGACGGGCCGCGCGGAGCGCGTCGACCACCACCGCCCACCGGCTCGGCGTCATCTCGTCCGGTGAGCGCAGCACGTCCCCGTCGTGCACCACCACCCCCGCCTCCCGCAACCGCCGCAGGTTGGGCGCGTAGGCGGGATGCGCGGCCAGCGCGGCGTTCACCCGGGGGAAGACGTGGATCGGCAGCCCGGTGCCGAGCAGTTCGTTGAGGATGCCCAGCGCCAACGTGTCGCTCGCGCCGGCGGCCCACTTGTTCAGCGTGTTGAAGGTGGCCGGCACCACCGCGGCGGCGTCGGCGGGCGGGTGCGGCTCGGGGTCGCCGGGGCGACGCCACTGCACGCGTACCGGATGACCGGTCTGCGCGGCGAGCGCGTCGCGGTCGAGCCAGCTTCCCGCGACCGGGGTGGCGATGAGGCAGACCCGCCACCCGTCGGCGGCGAGCAGGTCGGCGAGTTCGCCGATCCGCTGGGCCGGGGGAGCGGCGCAGACGACGAGGTGGAGCACCGGCGCGTCACTCATGGTCGTCAGTCTTACCCGGAAACGGCCCCGCCCGAGCACCGTCTCGGATGCTCGGGCGGGGTGAGGTGTTAGGCGGGGGCCCCGCCTGTACCGAATCCGTTAGAAGGGGGCCCCGCCTTTCTGGGTCACGCCGTTGACCTTCAGCGTGTACGGGGCGTACTGCTGGACCTGCTCGGTGGGCTCGTCGTAGGCGACCACGGCGACCACCTTCGGGAAGAGCGCGAGCAGCGCGAGCTGCGCCCGGTTGAGCGTCAGGCTCGACTTTCCGTTGAACTCGAACTGCCAGGCCAGCGAGTGCTTCTCGTCCAGGCCGATGAGCCGCACGTTCCAGTTGTGCACCGCGATCGGCTTGATCTCGGTGGGCGAGTCGAACGCGGCGAGGCTGCTGCCGTCGCTGACCGGGGCGCCGCCGAGCGTGACGTCGTCGACGAGTAGGCCGCCCTCGTTCACGCCGCCGTCGCTGACGTAGCGGAAGCCGAGCAGGATGTTCTTGCCGGCGTACGCGGACAGGTCGAAGCTGTGCGGCTCGAACCCGTTGGTGGTGCCGTTGAGCGCCGGGCCGAGCGGACCGTCGGTGGTCTTGTCGCCGGCGACCGCGGTGTAGGTGGCGCCGCCGTCGGTGGAGACCACCACGTAGCCGTAGTCGAAGCCGACCTCCGCGCCGTACTTGGCGAGGAAGCGTAGCGTCGGGTCGGCGGTCGGCACGGTGACCGGGGTGACCGCGGCGGCGTCGGTGTTGTCGGCGTTGCCGGAGAACAGCACCGGGTTGCCGGCGCGGTCCGGGTCGTTCGTGACGACGGTCCAGGCCAGCGGCAGGGCCGGCAGCGTCTTCGCGCCCTGGAACGACAGCGACCGCAGGTCACGGCCGCGCAGTACGGTGCCGTCGGCCTTGGCCAGCGGAACGTAGTCGGCGCCGTTGGGCGCCGCGCCGGGCGTGGCGTACGCGGCCGGGTTGGCCAGGTTGACGGTGGAGCGCAGGCTCTTCGTGGTCACCCGGCTCTTCGGTACGCCGAGCATGATGCCCGTGCGCGACTCCCCGACGATCTTGTCGACCAGCGTCATGGTCTGGTAGTCGTGGATCACCTGGTACATGTTCTTCGCGCCCTCGACCTTGAGCGCGGCGTCCAGGCTGGCCAGCCCCTGGAGGTCGGCGTCGTTGTGCAGCCGGTGCACGATGTCGTTGCCGTAGCGGTCGTACAGGAACTGGATGAACGCGTACGCGTTGCCGTAGTCGGCGAGCACCGCGTTCGGGTTCGGGCTCTCGCCCCACAGGTTCAGCGAGTTCTCCGGGCCACCGCAGTCGCGCGGGTTCGCGTTGTACGGCGTCTGCACCGTGCCGAAGCCCTGTTGGCAGTAGAGGTGGCTGTCCGCGCCCCGGTCGAAGACGGTGGCCTTCGTGTCCACGTACCCGGTGAGCGTCTGCGCGAAGTCGGACAGGCCCTCGTTCATCCAGGTGGTCTCGAACGGGTCGCTGTAGTAGTGCGCCAGGTGCTGCCACTCGTGCGCGAACGTGCCCTCGTAGCTGAACGGGCGGGCCGGGCGGCTGGTGCACAGGTCGCCGGTCGGCTCGTCCGGCGGGTTCGCGCCGGTGCGGTGCAGCCAGTCGAACGCGTCGACGGTCATCACGTTCCGGTCGAACAGCTCGTTGAGCTGCGCCGAGAAGAAGCCGGCGATGTAGGTCGGGGCGGCCGGGAACTCGTAGTAGTTGTCGTCCCGGACGTTGTCGATCAGGGTGACCGTCTTGTTGCCGCCGCCGGTGTAGTCGCCGCCGTTGCCCTGCGCGTCCGGCGGGATCTGGGCGTTGCTGCCGTCGCGGTCCGGTGGCCGGCTGAACGCCACCGTCTCCTTCGGGTACATGTTCGTGTCGAACTCGTGCACGAAGCTCTGCACCTGCGCGTCGGTGATCTGCGTCGACGTGGGGATCTGGTTGCGACAGTCGTCGGCCGGGAACGCGATGTCGTTGGCGACCCACACCTCGACGTTGTCGCCGACGCCGCGCAGCGTGTAGTCCTTGCGGTAGTAGCTGCCCTGGAAGTCGTCCATGCCGAGCCACTGCCGGACGGTGCCGACCGGCGGGGTCGACGCCGCGGCGGCCGTCGAGCGGGCCTGGGCGCGCTTCTGGTAGCTGGTCGGGGTCTTGACCGGCTTGCCGTCGAGCGTGAAGTCCTTGCGGGTCAGCTCACGGGTGTCGTCGACGACCGGCTTGGCCGTCGCGTTGGCCGGTGCGGCGGACGCGGCCGTGGCGGGCAGGACGCCGAGGAACGGTAGGACGAGTGCGATGGCTGCGGTACCGGCGATCCGGCTGCGTGCCATTGGCCCCCCTTGTCGGGTGTGCGGAATCCGGCCGACGGGGTCACCGTCGCGTGCGCCGGAGAGACATTCACGTCGTTCGTACGCCACACTGTTGCCTTTGGCAACTAGTCGAACGTGTTAAGAAGGGGCCCCGCCTCTACCAGATGCGTGAAGAAGGGCCCCGCCTTGCAGGTCGTGGAGAGTGTGCTGCGTGACGTGCGCGAGGGCGCGCACCGCGGCGTCGTCGTCGACTCGCCGCCAGGGGCGGGGAAGTCCACGCTCGTCGTGCGCGCCGCCGCCGAGCTGGCCGTCACCGGGGACCCGCTGATGATCGTGGCGCAGACCAACGAGCAGGTCGACGACCTCATCGACCGGCTTGGGCGAAAGGCGCCGGAGCTGCGCGTCGGGCGGCTCTCCGCAGCCGACTACCGGCCCACCGACCGAGTGACGGGCCACCCGGCGGTCCGGGTCGCGGCGAAGGTCGCCGACCTCGGCGGCCCGGCCGTCACCATCGGTACGGCGGCCAAGTGGGCCACCGTGCCCGAGGGGTCCTGGCCGTGGGCGATCGTGGACGAGGCGTACCAGATGCGGGCGGACGCGCTGCTGCGCGTGGCCGGTCGGTTCGAGCGGGCGCTGTTCGTCGGCGACCCCGGGCAGCTCGACCCGTTCTCCGCCGTCGAGACCGCCCGCTGGACCGGCCTGACCTGGGACCCGATGCAGTCGGCGGTGGCCACGCTGCTGCGGCACAACCCGGACCTGCCGGTGCACCGGCTGCCGGTGTCGTGGCGGCTGCCGGCCTCCGCCGCGCCCGTGGTGTCCGCGGCGTTCTACCCGTTCACCGGCTTCCGGGCCGGCACCGGGCCGGCCGACCGGGCGCTGACGTTCACCGCGGCCGGTCCCGGTGACGGCTACGACGCCTCGGTCGAGCTGGCCGCCGCGACCGGCTGGGCGTTGCACGAGCTGCCGGCGCGACACACCGTGCGTACCGACGCCGAGGCCGCCACGGCCTGCGCGGAGCTGGCGCTGCGGGTGCTGGCCCGCGGCGCGGTCGCGGTCAGCGAGGCGGCGCCCGGCGGCGCGCCGGTGACCGCGGACCGGATCGCCGTCGGTGCCGCGCACCGCGACCAGGTCGCGGCCATCCGCGCCCGGCTGGGCACGGCCGGCGCGGGCGTCACGGTGGACACCGCCAACCGGCTCCAGGGCCGGGAGTACGACGTGACGATCGTGCTGCACCCGCTCTCCGGCCGGCGCGACGCGACCGCGTTCCACCTGGAGTCGGGGCGGCTGTGCGTGCTGGCGTCCCGGCACCGGCACGCCTGCGTGGTGGTGGCCCGGGCCGGCATCGGCGAGCTGCTCGACGCGTATCCCTCGACCGAGCCCGTGCACCTGGACGTGCCGGTGAAGTTCCCGGACGGGTGGGAGGCCAACCAGACCGTGCTCACCCACCTCGACGCGCACCGGGCCTGAGTACGCGCACCCGGGTACGCGCACGGGTCGGAAACGACGGGCGGGCCGGTCGGGCGGTCCGTTCGGATCTTCCGGCGGGGGCGGGCGGTGGGCAGGATGGCCGGGTGCATCCTTACGACCCGTACCAACAGCAGCCGCCGTATGCCGCGTACTACCCGCCGCAGCCGGAGGAGGACGGGATCAACTGGTCGACCGTCCTCTGGGTCGCGGTGCCGGCGCTGCTGGTGATCCTCTGCTGTGCCGGGTGCGTGGTCTCCGGGTTCGCCGGGGCGTTCATGGAGGGCTTCCAGGAGGGCTACTCCTCGTCGTAGGCCGGCGGGTGGCACCTCGACGCGCGCGGCTGGCGGTGGTGCGTTAGACAGGGATCATGACCGTGAGTGTGCTGCCCTGGCTGGGCGGGGCCCTGGTGGCGGTGGCTGCCGGGTTCCTCGCCACGGTGCTGCCCCGGCGCCGCGAGCGCGACCGGGGTCGGCGGGTCGCCTGGTCGTCCGCGCGGGCGGCGATCCACGACGCCACCGTCAGCCGGGACGCGGCCACCACGCCGGTGCCCGAGGCGGACCGGTTGCTGGCCCGCGCCGAGCTGCTGGCCGCCGCGCGCGACGGCGGCGCGGACGCGGCCCGGGAGGCGACCGCGCACGCGCGTCGGGCCGACGAGCTGTGGCGGGCCGACCGATGAGGGTACGCCGGGAGCTGCTGCGCTGGTCCCTGCTGGCCGTGGCGGCGGCGGTGCTGACGGTGTTCCTGGTGGCGCAGCGGCAGAGCGTCGACGTCAGCTACGGGCGTTCGCCGTCGTCCGCCTCGCTGCCCTCGGA
Organism: Micromonospora sp. NPDC051141; assembly: GCF_044455765.1. NCBI lineage: Bacteria > Bacillati > Actinomycetota > Actinomycetes > Micromonosporales > Micromonosporaceae > Micromonospora > Micromonospora sp. NPDC051141. The sequence goes on along the minus strand of NZ_JBITFD010000013.1, from coordinate 103,007 downwards.
GGGCTCCGCCGGGGAGTTGAGCGACGCGACGGTCCCCTCGGTCGAGGAGATGACCGCGCTGGTCGCGGCCGATCCGGTGGTGCGCCTGCCCGGCGCGACCGCGCGTTGGGACACCGCCCGGGTCCGGGCCGCCATCGGCGGTGACGACACCCGCATCCTGGTCGCCCCGCCCGGGCTGGACGAGGCGGAACGGCGGCGGGTCAAGGACGTCGAGAACGCCACGATCCGGATCGTCGGCACCGAGGTCAGCGGCGGGCTCTACGTGGCCACGGCGGACGACCTGCCGGGCTGGCGGGCGCAGTTCGCCACCGGCGACGTCACCGGCCAGGTGCTCGCGCTGCTCGCCGGGTTGCGCAAGCAGCCGTCCCCGCCGGACCGCGACGACCTGCGCTGGCGGGAGCCGACCGCCGCCGAGTTGGCCCCGGTGACCGCCGCGCTGCGGGCCACCGGCCGGTACGTCGGGGCCGGCGCCACGCTGCCCCGGCTGCCGGAGCGGACCGCCGGGGACGCGTTCCCGGACGGGGCCTGGTTCGTGGTGCTGCCGGCCCAGCCGTACGGGGCGCCGCTGCCGGCGTACGGGCCGGCGCTGCACCGGCTCGCCCCGGACCGGCCGGTGGTGGTGATGTACGGCGGCTGGATCGAGTACCACGGTCCGGGCGCGGCGGACTTCGCCGAGGTGGCCGGCGCCAGCTTCTACGCGCAGTACGGCGGTCGGCTCAGCCGCTACGCCTATCCGCAGCTCAACGTGCTCGGCGCGTACCTGGCCCGGGTCACCGACGTGCGGTACGCGGGGCTGTTCGACAGGCCGCTGCCGTACCGGCCGTTCGACCCGCTGCGGGTGGCGTTGCCGGCGCTGCCGTGGCTCTTCGCCGGCTGCGTGGCCGGCTTCGTGGTGCTGTCGATCCGTACCGTGCGCGGCGCCGGTCGGGGTCGGCCGGACGACGTCGGGCCGGGCGGCACGCCGGCGCGGCTGGCCGGGCTCTCCGCGCTGGCCGTGGAGCTGTCCCTGCTCACCGACGCGCGCAGCGACCCGGCGCTGGTGCGCGGCGTCGGCCGGCTGCGCGCGGCCCGGTACGCGCTCGACGACGGGCTGCCCGAGAAGCACGTACGCGGCCTGTTGGCGGACGCGGCGGCCGAGCTGGACGGCGTGGCCCGGGACGTGCGGATGCCCGGCTACCGACCGGACGTCTACCTGCGCGGGAGGCTGTCGTGACCGGCACCGGGCGTCAGCGGGCCGGCACCGAGCGCGGGCCGGTCGACACCGCGCGTCGACGGGCCGGGACCGAGCGCGGGCGGGCCGGGACCGAGCGCGGGCGGGACGGAGCCGAGCGCGGGCGGGCCGGCACCGCGCGCCGGCAGTCCGGAACCCCGCGTCGGCAGGCCGGGACCGCGCGCCGGCCGGTGGGCGCCGTGCGCCGGCTGCTGGGCCGGCTGGTCGGGACCGCGTTCGGCCGGGCGGTGCTGGCCTGCCTGGTGCTGGCCGGCTGGGCGCTGTGGACCGGCGGCCTGTTCGACGGGCCGGCCGCCCGGCAGGTACGCGCCTCGTCGGTCTACGCCGCGCCCGGCGTGGAGCTGGACCGGGCCGCCGCCGAACGGGTCATCGGCAACCGCCGGCTGGTGGTGCTGATGATGCGGCCCGGCACCGACCTGTCCGAGGCGTGCGACGACACCGAACGGGCCACCCGGGGCACGCTGGTGCTGGCGATGAGCCGCGACGGGGACGACTGGGACACGTACGGCTGTTCCCGCCTCGGCGGCGACAGTCCGCGCGACGTCGGCCGGTCCGTGGTGGTGGAGACCGTGATCGGCCAGGGCGCGGACGCGTTCGTGGACCGGCCGGTCGAGGCGCTGAAGGTGATCGTGCTCAACTACGACCGGCTGGTCCGCACCGGCCTGGTGCCGGACGGCGCTCGGACCATCAGCCCGTCGTTGCCCCGCTACCTGCTGGCCGGCGGCGCGCTCGGCGGCGTGGTGGCCGGCGCGGCGGTGCTCTGGTTCGGTGGCCGGCGGGCCGGCCGACTGGCCGACGCGCGGCGGGCCGGGCGGGACGCGCGCGCCGACGAGCGGGCCGCGTTGGGCGCGGCGACCGCCGTGCTCGCCCAGCAGATCATCGACCTGGACCGGGCCGGCGGGCCGGGCGGGTCGGCGTACCGGCGGCTGGCCGGCGACTACGTCGGGCTGCTCGACGAGGTGTCCGGATCAGATGCCGGGGACCCGGCGGTGGGCCGGCTGCGGGAGCGGGTGGACGAGTTGAGCCGGCGGGCGGCGGAGCTGGCGGACGACGCGGCGGACGCGGGCGCACCCACGTCGGCGCGGACGCGCGGACGGGGCCGGCGGTGACCCGCCGGCCCCGTCCCCGGAGCGTCGTCAGCGCCCGGCGGCGACCACCGTGGCGGCCGGCCAGCTGTCGCTGAAGATCTGGGCGGGCGTGGCGCTGCGGGCGGCGAAGCCGAACAGCGAGTCGACCCGGGCGGCCTCGGTGGAGCTGGGGTACGGGTTGGTGCAGCTGGTGCCGGCGCTGCCGCCGGACATCAGGATGGCGCAGTTGCCGTTGTAGTTGTCCGGCAGGCCGAGGATGTGGCCGATCTCGTGCGTCATGATGCGCAGCGGCGAGTACTGCTGGGCCTGGTTGTAGTCGATGACCACGCGACCGTTGCCGAGGCTGGTGCGCTGGGCGTACGACCCGCCGCCGTAGGTGTAGTAGATCATCAGGTTCGACCCGCACTGGGCCATGTTGATGTTGTTGGTGTAGTTGTTCCAGATCGACGCCGCCTGCACCGCCGTGCTGGCGAACGGGCCGGCCTGGCTGGTGTTGTAGCAGACGTTGCGGATCGCGGCGGAGGCCGGTGCCGGGTTGACGGCGACCGCGCCCAGCGCCGTCAGCGTCACGGCCGCGAGGGTGGCGAGGATCCGGGACAGCTTCGGCGTACGCATGGTTCACACTCCTGGGGGATGGGGGGTGTGCGGACGCCGACAGCCTATCGATATAAATCGATGGATATCAAGGTCTGTCAGGTGGCGGCGTGCGGATCGGCCGCGTTCAGCTCGGCGACCACCCGGTCGTACTCGCCACGCGTCGCCGCGTGCCGGAGGAACTTCACGCGCTCGACCTGGATCTCCGTGGCGTCCGGCTGCGCCTCCAGCAGCGCCACCACCTCGGCCACGAACTCGTCAAGCGGCATGGCGAACTCGCTGCTCTCCTGTCCGGGCAGCAGCCCGGTCCGCACCGCCGGCGGCACCAGCTCCACCACCCGTACGCCGGTCTCGGCCAACTGGAGCCGGATCGACTCGCTGAGCATGTGGATCGCGGCCTTGGACGCGTTGTAGCTGGGGGTGACCCGCAGCGGCACGAACGCCAGGCCGGACGAGACGGTGACGATGGTGGCGTTCCCGCGCTGCCGCAGGTGCTCGACGAACGCGCCGATCAGCCGGATCGGGCCGAGCACGTTGGTGGTCACCACCTCCTCGGCCGAGGCGAGGAACGTCTCGGGCGAGCGCCAGTCCTCGATCCGCATCACGCCGGCCATGGCCACCACGACGTTGAGGTCCGGGTGCCGGGCCAGCACCGTCTTCGCCGCCGCCGTGACGCTCGCCGGGTCGGTGGTGTCGATCGGCACGGTGTCCAGGCCCGGATGGGTCGCGGCGATCTCGTCGAGCAGCTCGGTACGCCGGCCGCCGACGATCACCGTGTTGCCCCGGTCCCGCAGGGCGAGCGCCAGCGCCAGGCCGATCCCGCTGGTGGCGCCCGGAATGAAGATGGTGTTCCCGGAGATGTCCATGCCGCCAGCATGGCCGGTCCGGGGCTGCCGGGGCAGAGTTCCCTGATCGGGGGATCCCGGATCCCTGGTTCGCGTCGCGCGGCGGCGGATACTCGGATCATGGACCGGATCGCCCTGGCCGACTTCCTTCGCCGCCGCCGCGAGGCGCTGCGCCCCGGTGACGTCGGGCTGCCGCCGGGCGCCCGGCGGCGGGCCCCCGGCCTGCGGCGGGAGGAGGTCGCCGCGCTCGCCGCCATGTCCACCGACTACTACACCCGGCTGGAGCAGCGGCGCGGCCCGCAGCCCAGCCCGAACCTGCTCGCCGGGCTGGCCCGGGCGCTGCGGTTGACCGGCGACGAACGCGACTACCTGTTCCGGGTGGCCGGGCACAGCCCGCCCGAGGCGGTCGCCACCGCCACCCACGTCGCGCCGGCGCTGCTGCGGGTGCTGGACCGGCTGGCGGACACGCCGGCGCTGATCCTGTCGAACCTGGGGGAGACGCTGGAGCAGAACCGGTTGGCCGCCGCGCTGCTCGGCGAGCGGACCGGCCACACCGGGCCGGCCCGCAGCGGGATCTACAGGTGGTTCACCGACCCGGCCGAGCGGGCCCGCTACCCGGTCGACGACCACGACCGACAGAGCCGCGCGCAGGTCGCCAACCTGCGCGCCGCGTACGGGCAGATGGGTCCCCGCTCCCGTGCCGGTGAGCTGGTCCGGGTGCTGCGCGCGGCCAGCGACGAGTTCGCCGGGCTGTGGGAGCGGCACGAGGTGGCGCAGCGCTACGCCGACCACAAGACGCTGATCCACCCGGAACTCGGCCCGATCGAGCTGGACTGCCAGGTGCTGTTCACCGAGGACCAGTCCCAGGCGCTGCTCGTGCTCACCGCGCCGCCGCGCAGCGAGGGCGCGGAGAAGCTGCGACTGCTCGCCGTGCTCGGGCACGAGCGTTTCCCGGCGTGAACCAGGCACAGGAACGGCTATTCACGCCGCCGGGAATTCCCGGCTCCGGTGTCAACCTCCCGTCACGCAGGGTGTTCTGCTGATCCCTTCCGGTCGATAGCGTCGGGCCACTGGCCGCCGACGAAGGGCCGAGAATGGACCACACCACACATCCGCTCGACCGCAGGCGCCTCCTCGCCGGCGCGGCGGCGGCCTCGACGCTCACCCTGACCGGTCTGGCCGTCGCGCCCGTCCCCGCCGCGGCGGCCCCGGCCGGCGCCGGAACGCCGCTGGTGACCCGGGACCGGATCGCGACCGCCGCGTTGCGCGCGCCCGACGGTTCCGCGCCGGCGGTCCGGATCCGGGCCGACTTCGCCGACCGGCTCGCCGCCTGGCTGGCGTTCTGGTCGGCGAACTCCCCCCGCGCCTGGAGCGCGCCGACGCAGGTGGTCGCCCGGGTCGCGCCGGCCGGCGACGCGTTGGACCTGCACGCGGTCCGCTACCGCCGCGACGACGAGCCGCGGGCCGGCTTCACCGCCGCCCGGCGGGACGCCACGCACCTGGCCACGCTGGCCAGCCTGCACCACCACTTCCCGAGCGTGCGCGTCCGGCCGGACGGGACGATCCGGATCGGGGACGGGCCCGCCGGCTTCACCGGCGCGCCGGAACAGGTCGCCTTCGCGGTCGCCGCCTGCCGCGGGCTGTGGGGCGACGCGGCGGCCACCGCCGACCGCTGGCGGGAGCACGCCGGCCGGGTCCTCGCCCGCACCGGCCGGCCCGCCGACGCCGGCTCGCACGCCGGCTGGGCGGCCTTCACCCGGACCAGTCTGCGTCGCGGGCTGGGCACCGAATCGTACGAGTGACCGGAGGAAACAGATGGCCCGCAACGAGTTCCGCTTCGTGGTCGACGGCGTCGACCTGACATCCGACCAGCAGACCCTGATCGCCGGCGAGATCCAGAAGGCCGGCCTGGCCGCGCTGCGGACCGCCAACGCCAAGCTCGTCAATCCGCTCACCCTCGGTCACGGCAACATCCGGCTGCGGCCCGAGTGGTACGGCCTTTGGGTGCTCGACGGCGAGCTTGCGCAGGACCTCGGCCAGAAGATCAACGACATCGGGTTCTGGATCCAGCGGTGACCGACGCCGCCCGATCGGCCGGCCCGCCGGAGCGGATGTGTCCGAGCACGCCGGCGTCCAACGCCACCGTGTTCCTCGGCATGATCACACCGGCGGGCCGGGTGGCCTACGTGACGCCGGCCGTGCCGGCCGAGGTGGCGCTCGCCGGGGCCGACGACTCCGCCGGGCCGATCGAGTCCCGGGTCCGGCTCGCCGGCCCCTGCGTCACCTCGTCCTGCGGCTTCTGGACCGGCTCGCACTGCGGCCTGGGCGCCCGGATGGCCGCCTCGTACGCCGAGACCGCCCCGCCGGCCGAGGAGTCGCTGCCGAAGTGCGCGATCCGGCGTACCTGCCGGTGGTTCGCCGAGCAGGGACCGGCGGCGTGCCCGGCCTGCTCGCACGTGGTCACCGACGCGCGGTGAGCGCGGATGGCCGCTCGACCCGGCCACGCGCGACCGCTGATCCTCGCGGCCGTGTCCGTCGCCTCCGCTGCCGGGGCGGTCAGCCGGCGGACACCCGGTGTGACCCGTCACGGACGCGGCGGTAGCGCTCGTAGATCACGTGGGAGCTGAACGTCTTGGTCTCGACCAGGTTCAGCGGGATGTCGGCGGTGACCGGCGGCAGGTACGGCGTGCCGCCACCCACCACGACCGGACACCGGTACATGCGCAGCTCGTCGACGAGGCCGAGCTCGATCGCGGCCCCGGCCAGCACCGTGCCCCCGATCGAGACGGGCTTGTCGGTCGAGTCCAGCGCCATGGCGATCTCCTCGGCCACCGACGCCTTGGCGAGCCGGGCGTTGCCCTGGACGTCATCGAGCGTACGGCTGAAGACGACCTTCGGCAGGTCGCGCCAGATGTCGGCGAACGCGGCCCCGATCTCGGTCTCGCGCATCGCCGGATCCGTCTCCCACACCAGCATGTTCTCGTAGAGCCGGCGGCCCAGCAGGTAGCCGCCGAGCTGGCCCACCTCCGCGTGGTGGAACCGGATCAGCTCGTCATCGGGGCCCGCCCAGTCGAACGAGCCCGTGCGGTCGGCGACGAAGCCGTCGACCGAGACGCTCATCGAGTACATCAGCACAAATTCTCTCCTTTTCCGGTCGCATCTGGACCACAGCCTGACACACCGGGACGCAGTTCTGGCGCCTTGAGACCGCGGCGTGGCCGCCTGTCGGACCGGTCGACTAGCGTCGGGAGGTCATGGAGCCGCGGTTCGGCGAGGAGATCATCGGGCGGGAGCACCCGGCCGGGTTGCTGCGCGCCGAGGTGGCGCGCGTGGTCGACAGTCACGGCGGTCTGGTCCTGGTCACCGGCGAGCCGGGCATCGGCAAGACCACCCTGGTCTCGGCCGCCGCCGACGAGGCCCGCCGGCGCGGGGCGCTGGTTCTCGGCGCCGCCTGTTGGGACTCCGACACCGCCCCCGACTACTGGCCCTGGGTGCAGGTGCTGCGCCGGCTGGCCCGGGCCACCGGCGACGCCGCGCCCGCCAGGGTGGCCGCCGACGCCGGGCTGGCGGCCCTGCTCGGCGAGCGCGCCGCCGACGACGACCCGGTCGAGCCGGGTGACGACGCCGGTCGGGACGAGTTCGCCCGGCACGACGCGGTGACCGGCGCGCTGGTCGCGGTCGCCCAGCACCGGCCGCTCGTGGTGGTCCTCGACGACCTGCACTGGGCCGACCCGGCGTCGTTGCGGCTGCTCCGGTTCGCCACCCAGCACACCTGGTTCGAGCGGCTGCTGGTGATCGGCACCTACCGCGACGCCGAGGTGGCGGCCGACGACCACCGGCTGCGCCCGCTGCTGCTGCCGTTGGCCGAGAAGGCCACCACCGTCACGCTGACCGGCCTGGGCCGCGACGAGGTGGCCGCGCTGATCCGCCGGACCGTCGGCCGGGAACCGGGCGCGGCGCTCGTCGACGAGGTGCACCGCCGCACCGGCGGCAACCCGTTCTTCGTCGAGCAGACCGCCCGGCTCTGGCACACCGACGGCTTGGCCGACACCATCGCCCCCGGCGTACGCGAGGCGGTGCGACGCCGGCTCGACCAACTACCCGCCCCGGTGGTCGAGGCGCTGACCGTGGCCGCCGTGCTGGGGCGCGAGTTCCACCGGCAGACGCTGGCCGCCTGCGTGCCCGCTCCGGCCGCGCAGGTCGACCGGTTGCTCGACCGGGCCGCCGCCGCCCGGCTGGTGCTGTCCGGCGGCGGTGGCCGGTTCGCCTTCGTGCACGATCTGGTCCGGGAGACGCTCTACGACGGGCTGTCCGAGCATGAACGGCATGCCCGGCACGCCGCCGTGGTCCGGGCCGTCGACCGCGCCGACGACGCGCTCGCCGGTCGGCCCATCGCCGCCGACCTGGCCCGCCACGCCTGGCTCGCGGGCCCCGAGCTGGACCCGGTACGCGCCGGTGACCTGCTGCTGGCCGCCGCGCGCGACGCCAGCGGCCGGCTGGCCGTTGAGGAGTCGGCGCGGCACTTCCGGCGCGCGCTGAGCCGCACCGACGAGCCGGTCCGGCGGGTCCGGGTGCTGCTGGAGCTGGCCGGGCTGCTGCACCACGCCGGCACGCCGGGCGAGGCCGAGCAGTTGCTCGTCGACGCCGCCGCGCTGGCCCGGGGGCTGGCGGAGCCGGCCGTGCTGGCCCGGGTGGCGCTCACCGTCCACAGCCAGCACTCGGCCACCCGGCGTCGGCTCGACGCCGACGCGCTGGTGCGGGAGGCGTACCAGCGGTTGATCGGCCCGCCCGAGCCGGAGCGGTCGACACGTGCCCTGGTCACCGACCTGATCACCGCGACCGAGACGCTTGCCCGGCACGGCCGGGACGACGAGGCGCTCACGTTCAGCCTGTGGGCCCGCCACGACACCACCTGGGGGCTCGGCACGGCCGAGGAGCGGGCCGTGGTCACCGCCGAGATCCGCGAGGTGGCCCGCCGCGGCGGCGACCGGGACACCGAGCTGTGGGCCACGTCGCTGCGCTGGGTGGCGCTGCTGGAGCTGGGTGACCCGGCGTACCGGGACGAGCTGGCCGCGTTCGTCGCCGGCTGCCGGGCGGGCGACGTGGCCCGGCAACGGATGGCGGCGGCCGTGGACAGCGGCATCATCGCCGCCTTCCGGGGTGACTTCGCCGCCGCCGACGCGTGCTACGCCGAGATGGACGGTTACGGCGAGTGGGAGCACTCCGACCACGCCTTCATGGCCCACCACCTGCGCTGGTCCCTGCTTCTGCTGCGCGGGCGGCTCGCCGGGGCCGAGGCCGTGCTCGACCGGCCCGGCGCGGCCAACCATCCGCAGGTGGAGCTGCTGCGGGCGATCACCGCCGCCGAGCGCGGCGACGCCGGCACCGTGCTCCGGCTGGTCGGCGGCATCGAGGCCGCCGGCACCGCGTACCCCCGGCCGGTGTCGGCGCTGTGGCTGCGCCTGCGGGCCCAGGCGGCGGCCGTGGACGGCGATCCCCGCCGCTGCGCCGAGGCACGGGCGGCCCTGGTGCCGCACCGCGGACGGTGGATGGTCGCGCTGTTCGGCTGCGACATCGGCGGCCCGGTCGACCTCTGGCTGGCCGCCGTCGACGTGGCGGAACGGCGGTGGGACGACGCGGTCGCCGGCTACGCGGCGGCCCGGGCCGCCGCCGACCGCCTGGGCGCCCGCCCCTGGTCGGTGCTCGCCCGGGCCGGGCTGGTCACCGCGCTCGCCGGGCGTGGCGGCCCGGGTGACGCGGCCGAGGCGGCCCGGCTGCGGGCCGGGACGGTGGCCGAGGCACGGGAGTTGGGCATGGTCCACGTGGTCGAGCGGCTGGTCGCGGCCGGGCCGCCGGCTGGTTCCGCCGAGGCGGCAGGCGGTTCCGCCGAGGCGCCGGCTGCTACCGACGCCGAGGCCCCGGCTGCGCCGGCAGAGGCGGTGGGCGGCTCCGCCGGCATGGTGACCGCACCCGGGGCGGTCGCGCCCGCCGCGGCGGTGGGTGGTTCTGCGGGCGCGGGCGCGCGGCCCGGCATGGCAGGTGGCCCCGGCGTCAGCGGCTGGTCCGGTGTGACGATCGACGGGGGTGGTCGGTCCGGCGTGGCGATCGACGCGGGCGGCTGGTCCGGCACCTCAGGCGAGCGAGGTGCGGGCGGTCCCGGTGTGGCGGGGGACCACGGCGCCGGCGGTGCGGATGCGGTGGGGGCCAACGGTCCCGATCGCGCCGGCACGGGGCGGCCCGAGTTCTGCTTCGACGGGTCGGTGTGGCGGCTTGCCTGGGCAGGCACGGTGGTGCACCTGCCCGACGCGAAGGGCCTGCACGACCTGCGTTTGCTGCTGAGCCGGCCCGGGGTCGACGTGCCTGCGGTGGAGCTGCTGGACCCGGCGGCCGGCGCGGAGCTGATCGCCGCCCGTCGGCTCGGTGCCGATCCGGTGCTCGACGACGAGGCGAAGGTCCGCTACCGACGGCATCTGCGGCGGCTCGACGACGAGATCGACCGGGCCGCGTCGCGCGACGACACACGGCGGCTGGCGGCCCTGGACGCCGAACGCGTGGCCCTGCTCGACCAGTTGCGGGCCGCCGCCGGGCTGGCCGGGCGCACCCGTCGTCTAGGCGATGAGACCGAACGGGCCCGCAAGGCGGTGACCGGCCGGATCCGGGACACGCTACGGCGGGTCCAGCAGCGGCACCCGGCGCTCGCCGCCCACCTGGACGAGTCTGTCGTCACCGGCCGTACCTGCCGCTACCAGCCGGCCGACCCGGTGCCCTGGCGACTCTGACGCCCCGCCTCGCCTCTCCCCACCCCGCCCCGCCCACCTCGCCCCACCCCGCCCCACCTCGTCCCGCCCCACCTCGTCCCGCCCCACCCCGCCCCGCCCCACCCCGCCCCGCCCCACCGGCCCGCCTCGGCCCGGCCCGGCTCACCGATCTTGGACTTGTGGCACCTCCGATAGCGGCACCAATCTGACATTTCCTGGTGCCACAAGTCCAAGATCGACGGGGGAGGGCGGGCGGCGCCCCGCCTCCGACGCCGTGATCATGAAGTTGACGGCAGCGTTGAGGCGCGTGGCTCGGGGCGGCCTTGATCGACACCACTTCGCCGAGGTGGTGGGGTCGAGGTGCGTCGGACCCCGCCGCCTCGGCGAGCTGGTATGGATCAATGGGCAGGATCAGCGGCGGTTGTAGCGGCGCATGGTCAGCGTGCCGAACACCACCACGAACCCGACGCTCCACAGCAGCAGCCACATGGTGTTCGTGGCGTCCGTGGCGCCGGCCATCGCGGCCCGCACCGAGGCGACCAGGTGGGTCACCGGGTTGACCTTGACGAACGCCTGCAACCAGCCCGGCATGGTGGCCGGCTCGACGAACACGTTGCTCAGGAACGTCAGCGGGAACAGCACCATCATGCTGACGCCCATCACCGACTTCTCGCTGCGCAGCACCAGGCCGAAGAACGTCCACACCCAGGAGAACGCGAACGAGAAGACCACCAGCAGGCCGATGCCGGCCAGGACGCCGGGCAGCCCGCCGGCGGGACGGAAACCGAGCACCAGCCCCACGGCGAGGATGACCACCGCGGCCAGGACGTACCGCAGCACGTCGCCGAAGATCATGCCGACCAGCGCCGCCGGCCGCCACACCGGCAGCGTCCGGATCCGGTCGAAGACGCCCTTCTCGATGTCGTTGTTCAACCCGACCCCGGTGTACATCGTGATCATCACGACGCTGGTGACCATGATGCCGGGCAGGAAGAACTGGAGGTACGCGCGCGGGCTGTCGGCGAGCGCGCCGCCGAACAGGTACGTGAACATCAGCACCATGATGATCGGGAACGCGGTCACGTCGAACAACTGCTCCGGCACGTGCTTGATCTTCAGCACGGCCCGCCAGCCGAACGTCAGCGACGCCGACAGCGGCCCCGGTGGCGCCGGCCGCTCCCCGGGGGCGAGCACGGTGGCCAACGCCTCGGTGGAGGGCACGTAGACGGACGGGGCCCGCCCGGTGGTGGTCGCGGTGTCGCTCATCGGGCCGCCTCCAGTTCGTCGTCCCGGTCGTCCGCCGCGACGGCCGGGTGGTCGGTCAGGGCCAGGAACACCTCGTCCAGGCTGGGCTGGCCGAGGGAGAAGTCGTCCACCACGATGCCGGCCCGGGCCAGCTCGCCGAGCGCCCGGGCGGCCTGCGCACCGGCCTCCAGGTCGGTGCCATCCTCACCGACCCGGGCGGTCAACGCCACCGGGTCGGCGGCGAGCTGCACCGGCACGTTCAACGTCGTCCGCAGCACCTGCTCGGCCCGGGGCCGCTGCCCGGCGTCACGCAGTCGCACGTGGACGGTGCCCGACCCGACCGATGACTTCAGCTCGCCCGGGGTGCCTTCCGCGATCACCCGGCCGTGGTCGACCACCGCGATCCGGCCGGCGAGCTGGTCCGCCTCGTCCAGGTACTGCGTGGTCAGCAGCACCGTGGTGCCGTGCGCCACCACCGCCCGGACGATCTCCCACACCTGGTTGCGGCTGCGCGGGTCCAGCCCGGTGGTCGGCTCGTCCAGGAACAACAGGTCCGGCGTGTTCAGGATGCTCGCCGCGATGTCGATGCGCCGCCGCATCCCGCCGGAGTACTTCTTCACCTGCCGGCCGGCGGCCTCGGTCAGCCCGAACGCGGCGAGCAGCGCCTCGGCCCGCTCCCGCGCCGCCGGGCGGCCCAGCCCGAGCAGCCGGCCCAGCAGGACCAGGTTCTCCGCGCCGGTGAGGTCCTCGTCGAGCGAGGCGTACTGGCCGGTCAGGCTCATCCGGGCGCGGACCGCGTCGGCCTCGGTGACCACGTCGTGGCCGAAGACCCGGGCCGTGCCGCCGTCCGGACGCAGCAGCGTCGCCAGCACGCGTACGGCGGTGGTCTTGCCGGCGCCGTTGGGCCCGAGCATCCCGTAGACGGCGCCGGCGGGGACCCGCAGGTCCAGGCCGTCGAGCGCCCGGGTCGAGCCGAACGACCGGGTCAGGCCGTCGGCCTCGACGGCCAGCCCGGTGTTCCGGTGACTCATGATCATTACCTCTCTCGATGGATGCTCCCCACAGGCGTACGGGCGGATCGTCCCACCCGCGCGCACGCCGGACGCCCCCCGCACGGCTCGTCGAGGAGCACCCGGACGTCCTGCCCGACCCCGCCTGCCGGCCGACTGCCACTCGTCGTACGCGACGTCGATCGCCTGTTTCAACGAGGTCGGCAGGCAGCGGTTGCACTTCGGCGTGACCACGACGAACGCCTCCTGCCCGTCCTTCCGTCCTCGACCGGTAGGCGCCAGACGGCCCGCCAGATCCGATCTGGCGGGCCGTCTCGTCGGGGGTGTCTGGTCGAATCGGTGGATGACCGAGGTACGTATGCTCCGCTGGAGCACCGACGACCTGGCGTTGCTGCGGGCGCTGAACAGCCCCGAGGTGCGGGCGCACACCGGCGGCCCGGAGACCGACGAGCAGGTGCGCGCCCGCCACGAGCGCTACGTGCGCGGGCCGGGCCCGCGCAGCGGGACCATGTTCGCGGTGGTCACGCCGGACGGGACGAAGGTGGGCAGCGTCGGCTTCTGGCCGCGTGACTGGCGCGACGAGCCGGTGTACGAGATGGGTTGGGCGGTGCTCCCGGCCCACCAGGGGCGGGGGCTGGCGACGGCGGCGGTGCGTGCGGTGGTGACGGCCGCCGCGGCGGTGGGCGACCGGCGCTTCGCGCACGCGTACCCGTCGGTGGACAACCCGGCGTCGAACGCGGTGTGCCGCAAGGCCGGGTTCACGCTGCTCGGCCCGACCGAGTTCGAATACCCGCCGGGGTACCTGATGCGCTCGAACGACTGGCGCATCGACCTGACGCGCTGACCGGGCCGGCCGGTCAGTGCGCCGCGTCCAGTCGCGTGCGCTGCTCGGCGGTCAGCTCCAGGTCCACCGCGGCCAGGGCCTCCTCCAACTGGGCCACCGAGGAGAAACCGACGAGCGGGATCGCCGGCACGTCGCCGCCCATCAGCCAGGCCAGCACGACCTGGTTGACGGTGGCGCCGGTCTCGGCGGCCACCGCGCGCAGCGCCGCCAGCCGGGCCGGCATGCCGGGCAGCGCGTACGCCTCGCCGAGCCGCTCCGGCTTCGCGTACGCGCCCTTGAGCAGCGGGGAGTACGCGACCAGGGTGAGCCGCGGCTCGGCCCGCAGGTAGCTGACCAGGTCGGGGCCGGCCCAGCCGATCTGGCCGTCCGGGTCCAGTTCGCTCGGCAGGTCCGCCCGGGGCGGCAGATAGCTGCGGTGGTACTGGAGCACGTCGTAGCCGGGCAGCCCGGCCGCCGCCGCGAGGGCTCGGGCCCGCTCGACCCGCCAGGCGCGGTGGTTGCTCGCGCCCAGCAGCCCGACGGTGCCCTCGGCGACCAGTTCCGCGAAGCCCTCCACCGTCTCGCGCAGCGGAACGGTCCGGTCCTCGATGTGGGCGTAGAGCAGGTCGATCCGGTCGACGCCGAGCCGTTCCCGGCTGCGTTCGGCGGACTCGCGGATCACCTTGGCGGACAGTCCCTCCGGGTTGTCCCGGTAGCTGGTGCCGGGCGCGAGCGGGCGGGCGCCGAGCTTGGTGGCGAACACGATCTCGGCGCCGATCCCGCGGCTGCGCCGCCAGCGGCCGAGGAGCGTCTCGCTCTCGCCGCCCTGGCCGCCGTTCTGCCAGAAGGCGTAGTTGTTCGAGGTGTCGACGAACGTGCCCCCGGCCTCGACGTACCGGTCGAGGATGGCGTATGAGGTGGCCTCGTCGGTGGCGGTGCCGAACAGCATCGCGCCGAGGCTGAGCACGCTGACCTCGCGGCGGGTGGCCGGATCGGTGCCGATGGTGCGGAGACGCATGTCTGGGTCCTCCCCGTCGGAGCGTTTCCGCCACCCTGCCCCTTCGAGTACGCGCGAAGTCAAACCCCGGCCAGGGGCCGGCCGGCGAGCCCGTCGGGGAGCCGGCCGGCCCGCCGCGCGGGCGGAGGAGGGGCCGCGTCGGGCCCCTCCTCCGGCCGGTTCAGTCCGGTACGTAGTCGAACGTGTCCGGGTTGGGGCCCTGCCGGCCGGCCTCGCCCTGGTCCAGGCTGCCGAGCCGGTCCATGGTGGCGTCGTCGAGCGTGAAGTCGAAGATGCCGAAGTTCTCCTCGATCCGCTTCGGCGTGGTCGACTTCGGGAAGACGATGTCGCCGCGCTGCACGTGCCAGCGCAGCACCACCTGGGCCGGGGTCCGCCCGACCTGCTCGGCGACGTCGACCACGGTCGGGTCGTCGAGCACCTTGCCCTGCGCGATCGGCGACCACGCCTCGGTGCCGATCTGGTGCGCCCGGTCGTACGACCGCACCTCCTCGTTGCCGAAGTACGGGTGCGCCTCGACCTGGTTCACCGCCGGCACCACGTCCGCCTCGGCGGCCAGCCGCTCCAGGTGCGCCACCTGGAAGTTGGACACGCCGATCGACCGCACCCGGCCGTCACGTTGGAACTCCTCCAGCACCTTCCAGGTGGAGACGAAGTCGCCGTCGTAGAGCGTGGGCAGCGGCCAGTGGATCAGGAACAGGTCGAGGTAGTCGAACTTCATCTCCCGCAGCGACCGCTCGAACGCCTTGCGGGCGTCGTCCGGGCGGTGGAAGCCGTTGTTCAGCTTGCTGGTGACGAAGACGTCGCCGCGGTCCAGGCCGGAGGCGCGCACCGCCTGCCCGACCTCGGCCTCGTTGCCGTACATCTGGGCGGTGTCGATGTGCCGGTAGCCGATCTCCAACGCCGCGCCGACCGCTCGGGCGGTCTCCCCGGGGTCGATCTGGTACACCCCGAAGCCGAGCTGCGGGATGGAGTTGCCGTCGTTGAGCGAGATGTCCGGAACGCTGTGGGCGGCCATGTCGTGTCTCATCTCCGATCGTCCGGGATGCCCGGAAGCGCTTCCACGCGGCTCCCGGGCCGTGCCACCCGGGGTTCCTACCCGCTCGGCGGGCGTCCTCACGGCCGGCGGCGGGTGATCTGGGACAAGCGATCAGCCCCAGATGGACCGCGCCCACTCGGGGTGGTCGACGAACGGATTGCGGTTGCCCTGCCAGCGCTCGTAGATGCGTTGGTTGCGGCGCTGCTCGAACGCGTCCGGCGGGTCCTGCTCGTTCCAGGCGAGCAGCTTCGACAGCCGGCCGAGCCGGGGCGTGGTCCCGTTGGCCACCGAGTCGTTCGGCTCCAGGTCCGGCCAGCCATCGTCGCCCTCGTACCGGATCGCCATGTAGAGGATCATCCGGGCGACGTCGCCCTTCACCGCGTTGCGCGGCTCGAACGAGTCGGCGTCGGTGTAGCAGCCGGGCGCCTCGGCCACCGCGCTGCCGCCGGCGTCGAAGTCCTTGTTGCCGCGCAGCGAGTTGACCGACACGTCCTCCGGTCGCAGGTGGTGCACGTCGGTGCCGGGGCCGGTGGCGGTGCCGAAGTCGCCGTGCGACTTGGCCCAGACGTGCTCGCGGTTCCAGTCGTCGACACCGCCACCGTTGCTGGTCTTGCTCTGCGAGCGCCCGCTGTAGAGCAGGATGACGTTGGCCGGGTTCGCCGGGTCCTGGTCGGTGTCCTTGAGCGCGTCCCACACCTGGTCGTACGTGAGCTTGGTCTGGGTCCTGATGATGGTGTGCAGGGCGGTGCGCAGCGCCGGCCCGGTCTTGCCGGTCGCGGCGGCGTAGTAGTCGGTGGGCGAGGCGGTGCCGGTCGGGCTCGGCGTCGGGGTCGGGTTCGGGCTCGGGGTGGTCCCGCCGCCGAGGCTCATCGCGGTCGGGTTCTTCAGGCCGCCGTGGCTGAAGTACGCGGTCAGGGTGCCGGTCGCGGTCACCTGCCGGCCCCGCAGGGACGGGTTGGCGAGCAGCCCGAAGGTGGTCCGCCAGGCGGCGGTGACCTGCACGTACAGCATCCGGCCGGTGCCGGTCTCGGTGGCCTGGTCGGCGATCGCGATCGCGGTGTCCCCGGTGAAGCCGGACGTGATCACCGTGTTCGTCGCGGTCGGCTGGCCGATGACGTAGCCGGTGACGGTGGCGGCGCGGCCGTCCTGGGCGGCCAGCGCCTGCGCCACGGTCAGCGTGGTGGCCGCCGAGGCCGCGCCGGTCACCGTCAGGGGGGTCGCGACGGTGACGGTCAGCACGACCGCCGCGATCAGCCGCCCGGGTCGCGAGCGGGTGACGCTCTTCATATTCATGCCCAGCGATGCTATTCGGTGTCGGGTGAACTCCGGGAGATCACGGCGACAACTTTCCGTCCCGGTCGGCCTCGAACAGCACCGGCCAGGGCGGGCCGACGGCGACGACCGCCTTCGCCTCCGTGGCCGACTACGCACACCGCGTACCGGTTCTGACCGGTCGCGCTCAACCGGCGGTCAGGTCGCGCAGCGCCAGCACCGACTTCCAGTTGCGCGCGGTCGCCACCACGCCCAACGTCTTCTCCAGGTACGCGGTGGTGAACTTCGTCCGCCCGTAGTTGCCGGCCGGGTAGTGCAGGTGCAGCTCCCGGCCGACCACCGCGTACGCCATCTCCTCGCCGGCCGGCACGGCCAGCTCGCGGACCCGGGCCGGGTCCGGCGCGGCGGACAGGAACACCACGAGCACTCGGGTCGGGTCGTCCGCACGCCCGGCGTACGGGCTCGCGCCGACCAGCGCGGCCAACTCGTCGCCGTCGCGGACCAGCACCGGCACCCGCAGGCCCACCTCGTCGGCGAGCCGCCCGGCGATGCCCTCGGCGAGCACCTCGTCGCGGGTGGGAGGCGCGGTGAACACCACGTTGCCGCTCTGGAGGTACGTCCTGACGTCGGTGTGACCGAGGTCGGCGACGACGCGACGCAGGTCCGCCATCGCGAGCCGGGTGGCGCCGACGTTGACGCCCCGCAGCAGGGCGGCGTAGCGGGTCATGACCGCAGCCTAGGTCAGGCGGACGCCAACCGGGCGTAGACGTCGCCGGAGCGACCCGCCGGCCGGTACGTCTCCAACAGCCGCACCAGGCCGGCCGCGTCGAGCCACTCGTCGGCGGCGAAGCGCATCGTCTCCACCGGGGAGTAGTTGTAGCGGTAGCCGCCCGCCGACGCGCCCAGCCGCTCCACCTGGTCGAGCACCGCGAGCGCGGCGTCGTGCGCCGGTGGGAGGTATTCGAAGGAGAGCGCGCGCACCGGCCGGCTCAGCCCGGCCAGCACGTCACCCTCGAAGCCCTCCACGTCGACCTTGCAGAACGCCGGTACGCCGTGCTTGGCGACCAGGTCGTCGAGCGTCACCACCGGCACCTCGATCGAGCGGTCCCACCGCACCCCGGCGAAGCTCGGGTCCGCCGTCACCGAGTCGATCCAGGACGACGACATGGTGGACACCGTCGGCGTCGCGGAGGACAACTCCAACCGCGCCCGGCCGGCGCGGGCGCCGACCGCGTTGGGTTCGATGGCCACGCCGTCGTCGCGCCCGAACGCCAGGCGCAGCACCCGCAGGCAGTCCGGCTGCGGCTCGACCGCGACCACCCGCGCGCCCAGCCGACGCCAGGTGCGGACCCGGCCACCGACGTGGGCGCCGATGTCGAAGCCGAGGTCGCCGGGGCCGAGGAACTGGCCGTAGAGCCGGCGGGCCCGGCGGTGCTTGGCCGGCTGTCCGTGGTAGATGGCCAGGGACCGGGTGATCCCCCAGGTCCGTGCGAGCATCGTCACGCCGTTCCTAACTGTGAGTCCTGGACTGCGGGCCGAACGCCCGCAGGAACCGGTCGCGGAACTCCTCCATCGGCCAGACGGGGGCGTTCGGGGCCGGGTTGAGGCCGGCCTGCCAGCCCCACCCGGCGACCCGGTCGAGCACCGCCGGGTCCCTGGCCACGATGGTGATCGGCACGTCCCTGCCGGCCTCCTCGCCGGTGACCGCCCGGGCCGGCTGGTGGTCGCCGAGGAAGACCAGCACGAGGTTGTCGTCGCCGTAGCGTTCCACGTAGGAGACCAGGGTGCGCAGCGAGTAGACGATCGAGTTCCGGTACGCCTTCCGGGTGCCCTCGTCCGCCCGGTCGGCGCGGTTGGTGCCGGCGAAGACCGATCCGTCGCCCAGGTCGTCCCAGTCGACCAGGGGCGGCACCGGCGACCACGGGAGATGGCTGGAGAGCAGCGGGATCTCGGCCATCACCGG
The DNA here is from genome assembly GCF_044455765.1 of Micromonospora sp. NPDC051141. NCBI lineage: Bacteria > Bacillati > Actinomycetota > Actinomycetes > Micromonosporales > Micromonosporaceae > Micromonospora > Micromonospora sp. NPDC051141. The sequence continues at coordinate 84,124 of NZ_JBITFD010000013.1, read as the reverse complement.
GGCGTGCCCGGGGGCCCGCTCGGCGCGTTGGAAAGCCTCCAGGGTGAACTGGTCCGGCGGCGAGGAGAAACTGAACGTCGGCCCCCGGTAGCCGAGGTCACCGGCGCCGTAGACCTTGTCCGGGGCGAAGAAGTCGGCCTCCGGCCAGGCCCGGGTGAGGGCCGGCATGACGAGCGACGTCCGCCAGCCGGCGCGGTTGAACGCGCCGTTGAGCGTCAGGCGGTCGCTGCGTACCAGGTTCGTGTAGCGGAGCTGGTTGTCGGCCCGGATGCCGGACATCAGCGTGGCGTGCGCCAGCCAGCTCCCGCCGCCGGTGGTGGACGAGGTGAGGAACGCGGTGCGGCTGCCGTAGCCGGCCGCGGCCAGCCGGCGCGTCCCCTCGTCGAGGACGGCGTCCACCTCCGGGGCCAGCTCCGGGTCCTCCACCGCCACCCGGCCGTAGCTCTCCACGAACGTGACCAGGACGTCCTTGCCGCGCAGCCCGGTCAGCAACTGGTCGCCGGGGGTGTCCCGGAACGGGTCGCCGGCGAGCTGGGTGCGCAGCCGCTCCTGGTCGTGCAGCCCGGCGTTGACCTGCCGGGTGCGGTCGTACACGCCGGCCGCGACCGTGCCGGCGGCGATCGGCAGCCCGGGGACGAGCTGCGCGCCGAGCACCGCGCAGGCGACCCAGGCCGCGCCGAACGCGGTGGCGACCCGGGCGCTCACCCCCCGGTGGCCGGCGACCAGCCGGGCCAGTCGCCGCACCGACAACGTCACCAGCACCGGTACGGCGACGACCGCGGCCACCGCGGCGATGACGGCCCCCACCTGGGCGGCCCGCCCGTACGACTCGGCGAGGAACTCCGCGCCGGCGGCGAGGAACGCCCAGTCCGCGATCAGGTCGAAGCGGCGGTCCAGCACGCTGGAGAAGCCGAGATCGGCGATCTTCAGGACGAGCACCAGGCCGAGCAGCGCGCCGAGCACCGTGGCCACGATCCGGCGGGGTCTCGGCGGCAGCGCCAGCAGCAGGGCGACCGCGATCAGCCCCTCCACCGGGATGCGGAGGAACGCGGCCGGGGTGAGGTCGTTGACGTCGGTCGGCAGGAGCAGCGCGACCAGCGCCAACGCGGCGGCCAGCACGGTGACCGCCCCGGACCGGAACCGGCGTCGTCGCCCGGCCCGTTCCGGCATCGGGTCAGCGGTCGGGGCGGCGTCCGACCGGGTACCGGCGTTCCCGGCCGGCTCCGGCCCGGCGGCATCGGTGGAAACCCGCCGGAGACCGTCCGTCGCGGTCGGATCGTGCCCGGCGATCGGGTTCGGGTCGTCGTGGGTCACGGCCGCCGACCGCCGACCTCGGCGCGTCCGACGAGCACCGGAGCGGCGGGCTCCCAGCCGGCCCGGCGAGCCGCCGGCACGGGGGCACGCACCGCCGCCGGACGGGCCGGCCGGGTGCGGACGGCCGGTGTGCGGTGCCGCCACCGCCAGCGCACGTCCCGGCCGAACGACTCGACGAGCAGCGCCAGCGCGCCGACGAGCACCGCGACGGCCAGCGCCGTCGGCAGCACCTCCGCCGCCACCACGGCCAGCGCGATGCCCTGGACCGCGGCGACCGTCTTGCGCCAGTAGCGCGGCGGCAACGGACCGTTCAGCCAGGACAGCAGCCAACCGGCTGCGACGAAGGCGTACCGCATCGCGCCGATCACCAGCACCCACGGACCCACCTGGTCGGCGACGTGGAGGCAGAGCACCAGGACGAGGAAGGAGTCGACCTCCATGTCGAACCGGGCCCCGAGCGCGCTCACCGTGCCGGTGCGCCGGGCCACCTGCCCGTCCACCCAGTCGAGCGCGAGCGCCACGGTGGTGAGCCCGACCAGCGCCGCCACCGGGGTGGGCCGGCTGAACGAGTCCACCACCAGCGCGGTCACGCCACCGGCCAGCGTCGCCCGGGTCAGCGTGACCCAGTCGGCCGGCCCGAGCCGGCGCGCGCCCGCGCGGCGCAGCCCGTGCCCGAGCGCGGTGAGCAGCACCACCCCGTAGACGAGACCGGCCAGCCAGCCGGCCCGGCCCAGGCCGACGGTGCCGGCGATGCCCGCCAGCGCACCGAACTGGAGGATCGTCCCCGCGAATGGATCGGTCCGAACCACTGACACTGTGCCTCCGAATGACGCGCGTACGACCCACCGGTGTGTACGCAGAACATGCCCGAACGGTTCGCTCTGATACCGAAAACGCACGATCAACAGTGCACGTCACATCGGGGTGTCCCGCTCGGCCGGGCCGGGCCGGGGCATTCGTGTCGGGGCGGGTCAGCGGGTCAGCGGGTCAGCGGGTCAGCGGGTCAGCGGGTCAGCGGGGCGGTGGGGCGGCGGGTCAGCGGGGCGGCGCGTCGGCCGGGTCGTCGTCGCGGCCGGCCAGCGCCGAGCGGCGGTAGCCGTACAGCGCGTAGACGACGGCGCCGAGCAGGAACCAGACGCCGAAACGCAGCCAGGTCACCGGGTCGAGGAACGTGATCAGCCAGATCGAGAACACCACGCCGATCGCCGGCACCACCGGCATGCCGGGCAGCCGGAACGCCCGCGGCGCGTCCGGGCGGCGGTAGCGGAGCACGATCACCGCCACGCAGACCACCACGAACGCCAGCAGGATGCCGATGTTGGTCAGCTCGGCGGCCTGCCGGATCGGCAGGAAGCCGGCGATCAGCGCCGAGGCGACGCCGACGATCCAGGTGACCCGGCTGGGCACCCGGCGCACCGGGTGCACCTTGGCGAACCAGGCCGGCAGCAGCCCGTCCCGGCTCATCGAGAACCACACCCGGGTCACGCCGAGCATGAACGTGAACATCACCGTGAGGATGCCGATGATCGCCCCGACCGCGATCACGCTGGCCAGGCCGGAGAGCCCGACCGACTCGAAGGCGGACGAGAAGCCGCTCTCCGGATCGATCTCCCGGTAGTTCTGCATGCCGGTGAGCACCAGCGTGGCCAACACGTAGAGCACCATGGAGATGAGCAGCGACCAGATGATCGCCTTCGGCATGTGTCGGCGGGCGTCCCGCGACTCCTCGGCGGCGGTGCTCATCGCGTCGTACCCGAAGACCGCGAAGAACACGGTGGCCGCCCCGGTGACCGCGCCGCCCACGCCGAACGGGAAGAACGGCGAGTAGTTGCCGGTCTTCACGTGGAAGAAGCCGACCACGATCACCAGCAGCACCACGGCGACCTTCAACCCGACCACGAACGTCTCGAACCGCGCCGCGGCCTTGATGCCCCGGTTGAGCAGGTACGCGATGAGCAGGCAGAGCACCGCTGCGAACAGGTCCACCCGGTGGCCGTCGCCGGTGCCCGGCGCGCCCAGCATCCAGGCCGGCAGGTCGGCGCCCAACTGGGTGACCAGGAAGCTGAAGTAGCCGGAGATGCCGATCGCCACCACCGCCACGATGGCGGTGTACTCCAGCAGCAGGTCCCAGCCGATGAACCAGCCGACCGCCTCGCCCAGCACCGCGTAGCCGTAGGTGTAGGCCGAGCCGGCCTTCGGGATCATGCCGGCGAACTCCGCGTACGACAGCGCGGCGGCGGCGCTGGCCAGGCCCGCGATCAGAAACGACACCAGCACGGCCGGACCGGCGGTCTCGTTGGCCACCGCGCCGGCGAGCGCGAAGATGCCGGCGCCGATGATGCCGCCGACCCCGATCGCGGTGAGCTGCCACAGGCCCAGCTCCCGGGAGAGCCCCTCCGCGGTCTCGTCGGCGATCTGCTCGACCGGCTTACGCCGGAAGATGCCCCGTCCAACCGTCATGGTGACCCCTCCCGCCGCGCCGCCACGCTCCCGAGTCGTGGTCACGCCGCGGCACGCCGCGGTCACGCCACGGCACGACGGTAAGTCCTCGCGCCGAAGATCGCAGCCCGTGGCGGTCAGGTGGCGCGCAGTGGCGGCAGGCCCAGCGCGGCGCGTACCCGGGCCGCCTGCCGGACGCCGTCGTGCGCGGCGGCGGCCCGGGTCGCCCGGCGCAGCTCGGCGGCGCCGGTGGCCCCGGCCGCGAGCCGCCACTGCCGCAGCGCCACCTCGTGTTCGGTGAGCAGCGCCGTCATCGGCGCCTGCACGGCGGCCGGCCAGCGGACCGCGCGCAGCTCACCGGCGCAGGCGAGGTTGGCGTCCACGACCGCCCCGGCCCGTTCCCGCACCGTCCGCCACGGCCGGCCCGCCTTCTCGGCCTCGGCCAGCTCGTCCCGGGCGATGTCGTACGCCGCCACCGCGGCCAGGTAGCGCCCCTTCGCCTCCTTGACCGTCAGCGACGCCACCGGGCTCGGCGTGGGACTCGCCGGCGGGGGAAGGGCGACCTGTTTCGTCTCCCCGCCGCCGCAACCGCCCACCAGCAGGACCACCGCCAGAACCGACGCGAGCCGCCAGCACGCAGAACCTCCCATCGCCCGAGTGTAGAGCCCTCCTCCCGCCCCCTGATTCACGGAAAGAGTGGCTGTTCCGCCTCCCTTAGCCACTCTTTCCGTGAATCAGCGCGGGGTGGGTGGCGGGGGTGGGACGACGACTCCGGGTTGCCGGTAGGCCACGGTCAGGAGACCTCCCGCCGCATCGTGCGGATCAGGCCGGCGACCAGCGGCACGACCATCCAGACGGCCAGCGAGACACCGAGCCGACCCCACTGCCCGGCGGTCACGTCCGGGCTGAGCAGCGGCGCCATGGTGACCGAGGTGTCCAGCCAGCCGGCCGGCTCCCGCAGCGCCCTGATCATCGCCGACAGCACGCTCCAGACGGTCGGCAGCAGCAGGTAGGTGACGATGGCCAGCGGCGTGTTCAGCAGCAGCAGGCCGAACCCGGCGCCCATCAGCACGTTCGCCACCTGGAACACCGCCGCGTACGGCAGCAGCTCCCAGTCGAACGTCCACGCGCCCGCCCCGCCGGTGGCCTTGGCGGCGAGCGTGCCGGCGGCGGCGACGGCGAGGCTGACCAGCACCGAGGCGAGAGCGGCCAGCACCACCGCGGCCAACTTGGCGACGATCACCCGCTCCCGGCGGGGCACCAGCGCGAACGTGGTCAACGCGGTGCGCTGCGACCACTCGCCGGTGATGGAGAGGATGCCCAGCACCGGCAGCAGCAGCCCGACCGGCAGCAGCGACGGCGCGAAGAACGCGGTGAACGTCTGCTCCGGGCCGTCGGTGACGAAGAGCTGCACCACCACGATGGCGACCGCGATCAGCCCGATGCTGATCAGCAGCCAGCGGCCGGCCCGGGTGTCGGCGAGCTTGCGCAGCTCCACCCCGGTCAGCCGGGCCAGCGAGGGGCCGGCGGCCGGCTCGTGCCGCGTCGGGGCGGCGGTGGGAACGGGCGTGGTGGCGGTGGTCATCGGACGGCCTCCCTGGTCGACGCGCCGGCGGTGAGGGTGAGGAAGAGCTGCTCCAGGCCGCCGCTGCCGGCCGGACGCAGTTCGGTGAGGACCAGTCCGGCATCGGCTGCGGCCTGACCGACGGCCTCCGGCTCGGCCCGCACCACGAAGCCGCCGTCGGTGCCGACGGTGGCCGGCAGCGCGGCGCGGTCCAGGGTGAGGCGAAGGGCATGCTGGTCGCGGGCGCGGACCAGCGTGCCGGCGCCGGCCAGCAGCTCGTCCTTGCCGCCCTGGGCGACCACCCGGCCGCCGCCGATCACCACCAGCCGGTCGGCCACCGCCTCCACCTCGCGCAGCAGGTGCGAGGAGAGCAGCACGGTGCCGCCCCGGTCGGCGTAGTCGCGCAGCAGGCCGCGCATCCAGTAGATGCCCTCCGGGTCGAGACCGTTGGCCGGCTCGTCGAGGATCAACACCCGGGGGTCGCCCAGCAGCGCCAGCGCCAGGCCGAGCCGCTGCCGCATACCCAGGGAGTACGCGCCGACCCGGCGCCGTGCGGCGGTGTCGTTCAGCCCGACCAGGTCCAGCTTCGCGGCCACCTGCCCCCGCTCCACGCCCATCGTGCGGGCGGCCAGGGTGAGTGTCTCCCGCCCGGTGCGCCCGGCGTGCTGGGCCGAGGCGTCGAGCAGGACGCCGATCTCCCGGCCCGGGTTGGGCAGCGCCCGGTAGGGCCGGCCGGCGACCGTGGCCCCGCCGGAGCTGGGCGGTGTCATCCCGCAGATCATGCGCATCGTGGTGGACTTGCCGGCACCGTTCGGGCCGAGGAATCCGGTCACCGTGCCTGGTTCGCACCGGAACGTCACGTCCTCGACGGCCGGGTGCGAGCCGTACCGCTTGGTCAGATGGTCGACTTCGATCATGCCGGGAAGCCTGCCGGGGCCACCCGGTGCTCCGCTGCGGCCAACGGTCGTCGCCGGCACCGACCGAGGTTCACCGCAGGCGTCGACTTTGGTAGCTGGCAGCCGGTCCGGACGGCTCCCTAGCATGGGGCGGGTGAGCAGCGCCGTCGTCCCCGATCACCCCTGGCTCCTGCCGGGCTCCCTGGTGCCCACGCGGGCCGCCCGCCGGACCCCGCGGGACTGGTTCGTCGACAGCCTGCTGTTCCTGATCGCGCTGGGCTGGGTGCTCCTCGCGCACGACGACGCAATGAGCGGGCGACCGGAGTTCGCGCTCAACGCCGGCCCGAGCTGGCTCGCCGAGATCGACCTGTTCGTCGGTCTGCTCGCCGCCGGCGCGCTCTGGCTGCGCCGCCGCTGGCCGGTGGGGCTGGCGGTGGCCACCGCGCCGCTGGCGCTGTTCTCGGTCACCGCTGGCGTCGCGCTGCTCGTCGTGCTCTTCACGGTGCTGGTGCATCGGCCGCTGCCGGTGGGGCTGACGCTGGTCGGCTGGCACGTGGTCACCGCGTTGCCCTACACCGCGATCCGCCCGGACCCGGCCCTGCCGCTCTGGGCCACCCTGGCCCTGACGGTGCTCTTCGTCGGCATCGTGGTGGCCTGGGCGATGTTCGTCCGGGCCCGCCGTCAACTGGTGCTGTCGCTGCGCGACCGGGCCGAACGGGTCGAGGCCGAGCAGCAGCTCCGGCTGGACCAGGCCCGGAACCTCGAACGCGGCCGGATCGCCCGGGAGATGCACGACGTGCTCGCCCACCGGATCTCGCTGCTCAGCCTGCACGCCGGGGCGTTGGAGTTCCGTCCGGACGCGCCCCCGGAGGAGGTCGCCCGGGCCGCCGGGGTGATCCGGGCCAGCGCGCACGCCGCGTTGCAGGACCTGCGCGAGGTGATCGGCGTGCTGCGGGCCGAGACCGGCTCCGAGGCCACCCCGGAACGGCCGCAGCCGACGCTCGGCGACGTGCCGGCGCTGGTGGCCGAGAGCCGGGACGCCGGGGTACGCGTCAGCGTGGTGGACGAGGTGACCGAGCCGGCCGGGGTGCCGGCGGCGATCGGGCGCAGCGTGTACCGGATCGTGCAGGAGGGGCTCACCAACGCGCGCAAGCACGCGCCCGGGGCGGTGGTGACCGTCCGGCTGGCCGGCGGCCCCGGCGAGGGGCTGGCGGTGGACATCCGCAACCCCTGGCCGGTGGGCGGGCCGGCCGCCGCGATCCCCGGCACCGGCACCGGCCTGGTGGGCGTCGCCGAGCGCGTCACGCTGGCCGGTGGACGCGTCGACCACGGGCGGGACGCCGACGGTGACTTCCGGCTGGCCGCCTGGCTGCCCTGGGGCGCCTCGTGAGCGTGCGGAGTGAGCCGGGTTTGCGAGCCCCGCAGTCGCGAACGGTGGCAGTTCGGTGAGCGGGCCGGTGCGGGTGCTGATCGTCGACGACGACCCGCTGGTCCGGGGCGCGCTGTCGATGATCCTCGGCGGCGTACCCGACCTGGCGGTGGTGGGCGAGGCGACCGACGGCGTCGAGGTGCCGGCCGCCGTCGCCGCGTACGCCCCGGACGTGGTGCTGATGGACATCCGGATGCCCCGGGTGGACGGGCTGGCCGCCACCGAGGCGCTGCGGGCGACGGCGGAACCGCCCGAGGTGCTGGTGCTGACCACGTTCGACGCCGACGACCAGGTGCTGCGCGCGTTGCGGGCCGGGGCGAGCGGCTTCCTGCTGAAGGACACCCCGCCGGCCGAGATCGTGGCGGCGGTACGCCGGGTCGCGGCGGGGGAGGCGACGCTGTCCCCGGCGGTGACCCGCCGGTTGATCGCGCACGTGACCGCCGCCGCGCCGGCGCCCGCCCGGGATCCCCGCCGCGAGCGGGCGGTACGGCTGCTCGGTGGGCTGTCCGAGCGGGAGCGGGAGGTCGCGCTGCTGCTCGGCCGGGGCCGGACCAACGCGGAGATCTCCGCCGAGCTGTTCATGAGCGTGGCGACCGTGAAGGCGTACGTGTCGCGGCTGCTCACCAAGCTCGACCTGAACAACCGGGTGCAGGTGGCGCTGCTGGTCCAGGACGCCGACCTGGTCTGACGTGGTGTCGGGCAGGCCCGGCCGGTGGGATTGAACTGTCGCCGGTGTCCGGCCGTACCAGTGGGCGAGGATGTGGTGCGGCCGGTCCGCCGCACCGCTGCCGAGCTGCGGGAGGCCTGCCGTGCGTGTTGGTGAGCAGTCGACGGATCCCATCGACAAGGTCCTGGGCGAGGTGCCGATGCCGGCGCCGTTGACACCCGAGGACGTCCGCATCGCGGTCCGGGCGGTGGTGGTGCACGCCGCCGAGGAGTGGCCCGCGGGGCCGAAGTGCCGCAACGACGGGGCGGCGTTTCCCTGCCGGTTGCACCGTTGGGGGCGCCGGGTGCTGGTGGCACACGGCCTCAACGAGCGCCAGATCGACGCGCTGATCCGGCACGGCAACCCGTTCGTGCACGTGCCCTTCCCGTTCGTGCTGACCGGCCCGTCGGCGGCCCGACCGGCCGTCCAGGCGGCCCGTTCGGGCGCGGCGCAGACTGCCCGGCCGGGCGCGGGTCAGGCGGCCCGGCCGGGCGCGGCGCCGGCCGCCAGGCCGGTCGCCGGCCAGGCGCGTGGCCCGGTCCCGCGGGTTGTCGCACCGCCGGTGCGGCCCGGCCTGCGGCCCGCCGCCGCGCGGCCGGCTCCCGCGGCCCGGCCCCGCTGGCCCCGGGCGAGCTGACCCGGGTACGGATCGCGGCCGGCACGCCGTCGGCCGCGTCCGGTCATCCGGGGGCGGCCCGGCGCGGAGCACCCCCGGCCTCCGCGCGGGCCCATCGGCCGGCGGCCCGACGCGGGGCGCCCCCACCCCCCGCGTCGGGCCGTCGTGCGTCCGGATCAGTTGATTCCACAGTTCGGGGCCGACCAGTCGGTGGTGTTCGCCGACTTGTCCCGGGTGTTCTCCCGGCGCGAGTCCACGTGCGTGTGGTCGTCGTGATCCGGGTAGCCGGGGCCGTAGATGCCGCTGAAGCCCTGGTCCCGGGCTGACCGGGCGATCTCGCAGAGGGTCCGGTCCCGCGAGGTCAGGTCGGCCGCGTTGCCGTACAGGTGCTGGCTGTCGGCGGCGCCGCCGACCTGCCGGTTGCAGGCGATGCTGCGGAATCCGCTGGTGACGTAGAGCGGCTTGTCGCCGAGGCTGCGCCGCAGCGCCTCCAGCTTCCACATGGTGCGTACCGCGTTCTCCCGGGTGGCGGACGAGGAGAGCGGACCCCCGCCCCACCCGCCCTTGCCGCAGCCGTTGTCCAGCTCGGCGTAACTGAAGTGCTTCGGGGTGCAGTCGTTGTCCTGGAGGTCGTAGATCTTGGCGAAGGTCCGCGACCCGGCGACGCCGTCGGCCCGCAGTCCGTACGCGGACTGGAAACGCTTGACCGCGGCGGTCGTCTCCGGGCCGTACCGGCCGTCGACCCGGACGATGCCGGCGTACCCGGCCCAGCCGGCCACCCGGATCTGGAGCTGCCGGACGTCCTCGCCGGAGCGCCCCTGGGACAGGGTGCGGGGCCAGGTGTAGCAGCCGTCCGCGTGGGCCGCCGGGGCGGCGACGACCGTCGCGACCGCGGCCCCGGGCAGGGCCAGCGCGAACGCGACGGCCGCCCGCTTCAGGGTGTTGACGCGCACAGGAGTCCTCCCGATCAGAGTGGAAATGGGGTCGGGACGGCACATCGACCACCGCGTCCCGTCCTTCTCACCGTGACATTCGGCGGGGGTCTTCGTGGTGATTAGCGGAAATTGTTCTCACATTCGGTCATGGTCGGAGGGGGGCGGTAACGTCTGCTCCCGGGCCCGGATCGACCCCCGGGCGAGCCTCGCGGGCAGGGGAGGTGGGCGATGGCGCGTGGCGGCGTGTTCTGCGTCGAGGGGCAGTGGCACCGCGACCTCAACGAGCGCGGGTCCGTCCTGCCCACGCTCGAACTGCTCGAACGACTGAACCGGATCCGCTACATCCACAAGGACGCCGCCACCCGGGACGAGCTGTTCTACTTCCTCGACCGCTGGCTGCTCAAGCAGTACGCGGACCACCGCGTCGGGTTCTTCGCCATGCACGGCGAGCCGAGCCGGCTCTGCCTCACCGACTGGGACTCGGTCGAGCTGTCCGACGTGGCGGAGCGGATGGCCGGCCGCGCCGACGGGCGTCGCCTCTACTTCGGCAGTTGCTCGGTGCTGCGTGCCTCCGACGCCACGCTGCGCGGCTTCCTCGAGGTCACCGGCGCGGCGCTGATCTGCGGCTTCACCCGCGACGTGGACTGGGTCGAGTCGGCCGCGTTCGAGACCGTGCTGCTCGACGTGCTGGCCAACGGCCAGCGGCACAACGCCGCCGAGCTGCGGATGGGCTCGGCGCACTGGGCGCCGCTCGCCGCGTACCTCGGTTTCCGGGTGATCTACGCCAACGGCCGCGCCTGGCGGCCCACCGCGCGCCCGCGCGTGCCCGAGCAGGTCGCCCCGCGTCGGGCCGTCGGCCGCCCGCGCTGAGATCCGGCCGCCGGCCTGGTAGAACCGAGGCATGCCACGCAGCATCGCGCGCAACACCCGGGTCGACCGGGACGCCCTGACCGAGTTCCTCCGCCCCCGGCACCGCGTCGTGCTGATGACCACCCGGGCCGACGGCCGCCCGCAGTCCTCCCCGGTCTCCTGCGGCGTCGACGCCGAGGGCCGGCTGGTCATCTCCACCTATCCGGAGCGGGCCAAGGTGACGAACATCCGCCGCGACCCGCGTGTCTCCGCCTGCGTGCTCTCCGACGACTGGAACGGCCCGTGGGTGCAGGTCGACGGCGTGGCCGAGGTGCTCGACCTGCCCGAGGCGCTGGAGCCGCTGGTGGACTACTTCCGCAGCATCTCCGGCGAGCACCCGGACTGGGGCGAGTACCGGGCGGCCATGGTCGCGCAGGGCAAGTCGCTGATCCGCGTCACGATCGAGTCCTGGGGCCCGATCGCCACCGGCGGGTTCCCGGCCCGGCTCGCCGACTGATCAGTACGCGGCGGTGAACCGCGCGTTGCCGAACCTCGGGTTCTCGATCTCGTCGACGATCGCGACCGCGAGATCCTCGTAGGTGAGCACCGAGCGGCCCTGCGCGTCGGTCACCGGGTGGTCCGTGCCGGTGCGGTAGTGCCCGGTCCGCTCGCCGGGGTGGAACTCCAACGGCGGCGGGGAGACGTACGTCCAGGTCACCCCGTCGGCCGAGGAACGGTAGAACGCCAGCGCGTCCGCCTGACCCTGCGCCGAGTCGCGGTACTCGGCGGGGAAGTCCGGCTCGTCCAGGAACCGGGTGCCGCTCGGGGTGAGCAGCGTCGCGCCGCCGCCGACGTGGATCACCCGCGGCGGGTCGGGCATTGCCCGCAGCGTGTCCACGAGCGTCCGCGCGGCGTCCCGCCAGAGGTCACGCTCGCCACCGCCGATGGCCACCACCAGCACGTCCGCGTCCTCGGCCAGCTCGCGTACGCTGCGCGCCGAGGTGGCGTCGCCGGTCACCGTGCGTACGCCCGGGGGCAGGTAGCCGACCGCCTCCGGCCGGCGTACCGCGGCGGTGACCCGGTGCCCCCGCTCGGCCGCCTCGGCGGCGATCCGGGAGCCCGCCGTCCCACCGGCGCCGAACACGACGATGTCGCTCATGCCTCACAGGCTAGGCAGCCGGTCGCCCGGCGGGTGCCGTTCCGCCGGAACCGGTCAGTCGACCAGCGCGGAGTAGACGAGCTGACGCAGCTGGCTGCGCAGCGGGTACGTGCTCGACGGCATGAGCTGCGTGAACAGCAGCGCGGTGACCTCCTCCACCGGGTCCACCCAGAACGCCGTGCTGGCCATGCCGCCCCAGTAGAACTCGCCGACGCTGCTGGGCACCCGCGCCGGCACCGGGTCGAGCACCACGGCGAAGCCCAGCCCGAAGCCGATCCCGTGCAGCACCGTCTCGGAGAACCCCTCCGGGGAGAACGAGGCGAGGTCCCGGCCGCCGGGCAGGTGGTTACGGGTCATGAAGCGGACCGTGCGGGGGCCGAGCAGGCGCGTCCCGTCCAACTCGCCGCCGCGCAGCAGGAACTGGGTGAAGCGGTGGTAGTCGGCGGCGGTGGAGACCAGCCCGCCGCCGCCGGAGTGCCAGCCCGGCGCCGCCAGCGCGGCCCGGCCGATGCCGTCGGCGCGTACCGCCTGACCGGTGGCCGGGTGCGGGGCGTAGAGCGCGGCGAGCCGCTTGGCGTCCGTCGCGTCCACCCACCACCGGGTGTCGGTCATCCCGAGCGGGCGCAGGATCCGCTCGGCGAAGAACGCGTCCAAGGACTGCCCGGAGACCACCTCGACCAGGCGGCCCAGCACGTCGGTGGAGACGCCGTAGTTCCAGCTCGTCCCGGGCTGGAACAGCAGCGGCAGCGTGGCCAGGCCGGCCGAGGCCGTGGCCAGGTCCGCGCCGGCCGGCACGCCCAGGTCGAAGCCGGCCGCCCGGTAGAGGCCGTCGACCACCGAGACCTGGGCGAAGCCGTACGTCAGGCCGGCGGTGTGGGTGAGCAGGTGCCAGATCCGGATCGGCTCGGTGGCCGGCACGGTGTACGGCTTGAGCACCGACCCCCGGTCGTAGACCCGGACGTCGGCGAACTCCGGCAGCCAGCGGCTGACCGGGTCGGTCAGCTCGAACCGGCCCTGCTCCCAGAGCATCATCGCGGCGACCGAGGTGATCGGCTTGGTCATCGAGTAGATGCGCCAGAGCGTGTCGGCCTCGACCGGCGTGCCGGCCTCCCGGTCGCGCAGCCCGTACGTCGACGAGTGGGCGATCTCGCCCCGGCGGGTGACGACGACCTGCCAGCCGGCGAGCCGGCCGTCGTCGACGTAGCGGGCGAAATGCTCGTCGATCCGCGCCAGTCGGGCGGGATCGAAGCCGACACGGCCGGGATCGGTGCTGACTGCGACGCTCATCCCCGCGAACCTACCCGCCGGTACGGCGAGCCGGAAGTGTCGGCCGGCCACACTAGTGTCGGCGGCATGCCGGAGCCCGTCGAGGACGTCACCTACCGCCAGCAGGACTGGTACGCGGAAGAGCTGGTCGACCGGCACTTCGTGCGCTGCGAGTTCTTCGACGTCGACCTCACCGAGGCGGTCAGCCGGGGCGCGGTGTTCACGGAGTGCGTCTTCGGCACCGTGGCGTTCAACGCCTCCCGGCACGTCGACTCGGCGTTCACCCGCTGCACGTTCACCCGCTGCAACCTGTTCGAGGCGGAGTTCGCCGGCTGCAAGCTGGTCGGCAGCAGCTTCGACCGGTGCGACCTGCGCCCGCTGCGGGTCGACCGCGGCGACTGGTCGTTCGTCGCGCTGCCCGGCGCCGACCTGCGCGGCGCCCGGATCACCGACGTACGCATGCGCGAGGCCGACCTGACCGGCGCCGATCTGACCGGCGCGGTGCTCACCGGCGTCGACCTGTCCGGAGCCCAGTTGCACGCCGCCAAGCTGACCCGCGCCGACCTGCGCGGCAGCGACCTGTCCGCGCTCGACCCGACCGCGGTGGAACGGGCCGGGGCGCGGGTCGACGTGGCGCAGGCCGTGACACTGGCCCAGGCGCTCGGCTTCCAGGTCGGCTGACCCGGTCACTCCTCCCGCCTCCGTCGTCGCCCGCCCCGCCCCGCCCCGTCCTGTCCCGTCCCGCCGTCGTGCCGTCCCGCCGTGCCGTCCCGCCGTCGTGCCGTCGTGCCGTCGCGCCGTGCCGTCCCGCCGTCGTGCCGTCGTGCCGTCGCGCCGTGCCGTCGTGCCGTCGTGCCGTCGCGCCGTGCCGTCCTGCCGTCCCGCCGTCCGCCGTGCCGTCCCGCCGTCCGCCGTGCCGTCGCGCCGTGCCGTCCCGCCGTGCGGGGCCGTGCGTCGCGCTGTCGGCCGGCGTCACGCGCTCGACTCGGCCCGCTGAAGGTCCGGGCCGCGGCCGTCACGGTGCGTTACACCCCGTCGAGGATGACTCCTCTGCAGCGATATGCCGCTGTGTCATATTTATGACCCACGGGTATATCGCTTCTCACCGAATCCTTTCTCCCGGCCGACACGCCCGAGGTGGAGGCGACGAAGATGATTCGTGTCGACTGCTTCTCGAAGATCGAAGCATGTGTCATCCTGCCCTGCGGCGAGCCGCGGTGACGGTCGCCGACTCCGGCGGCCGAGGGAGGGGCGGTGGCTGAGGAGGAACTCACGCAGTCCGGAATGCGGGTCGGACGTTGGCTGCCCGCCGTGCCGGTCGAGCCCGTCGCCACGCCGCCACCGTCGGCCGCTCCGCGTCGTCTCGCTGGCCAGCCGGACGACGGCGCGGAGGAACCAGCCGTTCCGGCCGTCTCCCCGATCGACGATGCAGCCCCAGCCCCAGCCCCAGCGCCAGCGCCAGCCTCAGCGCCAGCACCGGTTCCAGCCCCAGCACCGGCGCCGGCGTGGACCGGGCCCGCGTTGCTCGGCCCCGCGTCCGGTGGACCCGCTCCTGGGCGGGCCCCGCTCGTCGGGCATGCCCCGGCTGGGCACTGGCCGAGCGGGCCCCAGCCGGCTGGGCTCGGCTCGATTGGGCCGGGGCCGGGGCCAGGGTCGGTCGGGCTCGGCCCGGGTGGGTCGGGACAAGGCGGGCCGGGGTCGGTCGGGCTCGGCCCGGGTGGGTCGGGACAAGGCGGGCCGGGGTCGGTCGGGCTCGGTCCGGGTGGACCGGGGGCGGGACAGGACGGGCTTGGGGTGGTTGGACCGGCGTCCGGAGCGGGCGGGCTCGGGCCGGTTGGGCCAAGGCCGGCCGGTCCGGTGCCGGCTCTGTCGCCGGCTCGGCCGGACCGTGCGGCCTCGCGGGCGCGGGCCGCCCTGCGGGCGGTGGACGGGGACCCGTTCGGGGACGGGACGCCGGCGCTGGCCGGCCGGCACACCGCGCCGGAGAGCCTCCGCACCCGGCTCACCGGCCTGGCCGGCCCGCTCGCGATCCGGCTCCGCGGGGCGTCGGCTCGGCTGCGCGGGGAGTCGGTCCCGCGGGAAGGGTCGTCGGCTCGGCTGCGCGGGGAGTCGGTCTCACGGGAAGGGTCGTCGGCTCGGCCGCGCGGGGAGCTGGTCCCACGGGAAGGGGCGCCGGCTCGGCTGCGCGGGGCGTCGGTCCGGCGGGGACCGGTGTCGGTTCGGGGCGTGTCGGCCCGGATCCGGCACGCTCTCCGCCCGGATGTGGCGCGGCCCGCGAGCGAGGCCGGGGCCACCCGGGTCGCTGCTGCCCGGGCCCGCCGCCGGCGTCGCCGAGCCGTGCTGGCCACCGCCGCGTTGACCGCGTCGGTGGTGGCGCTGGCGTACTCCGTCCGGTCACCGACGCCGCCCGAGCGTGGCCGGGCCGTGCCGGCCGCCGGGCCGACGACACCGGCACCGGCGCCGACGGCGGCGCCCCCGACGGTCGTGCCGGTGACCGGCGACCCGGCGCTGCCCGGCGACCCGCTGCTCGGGGTGGATCAGGAGCCGGTGCCGCCGGCGGTGTCGCTCACCCTGCTCGGCACGCGCGACTGGCGGCACTGGGGCGGCGCGGGCGCGGACAGCGTCCAGCGCAAGCAGCGCGGCACCGGCGAGATCGAGGACCCGGGCGGCGACCGGCTGGAGCACAACGCCGGGGTGTCCGGCCTGAGCTGGACGGACGGCACCCCGACGGCGCGGCAGGAGGGCACCCGGACGGGCGTCTTCCAGCGCGGTGCCGGCAAATCCTTCAGGCTCGGTGTGGCCGGCAGCGGGGACCTGCTGACCGTCCGCCTGTTCGTCGGCGTGTTCTCGGCCGGGGCCCGGCTCGACGTCTCGCTCTCCGGGGGTGGTGATCCGGCGGTCCGGGAGGTGGCCATGGCCCAGGGCGACCGCTTCTACCAGTACGTCGTCCACTTCCGGGCGCCTCGCGGCCAGCGGCTGCTGATCACCTGGCGGGCGCTCGCCGTGACCGGCGGACAGAACGACGGGGTGTCGCTGGAAGCGATCACGGTAAGCTGACCCGCCGCTCGGCTGGACGGCGACGGGTCCGTTCTGCTACCTCTTGGTAACGAACGGGAAACGCCCGTCGGCTCACATATGGCGCAAACGGCCGGGCGGTGACACCGTGAAGCCCGTCACGCTCCGGCCGCTTCCGGCGGCGCCGCGTGAGACGAAGCGGAGGTGTGGTGGGCGAGGAGGACCGTTCGCGAACCGGCCCCGGCTCGCATCGGGAGGGCCACCCGCGTACCCGGTCCGCGCTGCGTCGGCTGCGGCGCCGGCGGCGGATGGCGTTGGAGGGCCTGGCCGCGTTCCTCTGCCTGGCGGCGCTGGTGGCCTACCTCGGCACCGAGCGGCACGACGCGCCGCGCGAGGAGAGCGCGGCCCTGCCGGTGGCGCCGACCGGCCGGGTCGGGCTGCCGGGCGAAGCCGACGGCGCGGTCGCCACGCCCGGCCTGCGCCCCCGGCAGCGCCCGCCGTCCCCGAGCCCCTCACCGTCCCCGAGCCCTTCACCGTCCACGATGGCGCCACCGACGGTCACGGTCAGCCGGGCCGAGGTGCCCGCCTCGGTCGACCTCACCGCCGTGGGCACCGTCGACTGGGTCCACTGGGGGCTGCTCGGTGGCGACCGGACGGTCCGCAAGCGGGGTGGCTCGGGCGCGATCCGGGACGAGGGCGGCCGGGGCCGGCGGGAGAGCTTCAGCAACAACCCGGAGGCGTACGCCTGGCGGGACGGCGTGCCGGTGGCCTCGGCCAGCGGCACCATGTCCGGCGTCTACACCTGCGACCGGGGCAGCGGGTTCCGTCTCGCGGTGACCGCCGACGGGCAGTCGCGCACCGTGCACCTCTACGCCGGGCTCTGGATGGCCCGCGGCCGGCTCGACGTGCGGATCGCTGGCGGGCCGGTCAGCACGCTCCGGATGGAGGACCCGCACACCGCGCTGACCACCGACTTCACCGTCCGGTTCCGCGCGCCGCGCGGTGCGAAGCTGCTGCTGAGCTGGACCGTGGAGGAGTCCCTCGGGCAGTGCGGCAACGTCAGCCTCCAAGCCGTCGCGCTGCGCTGATCCGCGTACGCCGCCCGGATGCGGGTCGTGCCCGGCCGAACCTGTCGGGACAGTTTGTCCGTCGCGTGCCGGGTCGGCCGACGTACCTTTCCGAGGTCCCCGTCCGTCCATCCTTTGTGGAGGTTCGACCGATGAGCCGTCCCACGCCTCTCGCCCCCGCCCGCCAGTCCTCCGATCGCGGTGTGCTGCGGGACATTCCGTTGCCGCCGTACGTGACCGTGGAGGACGTCCAGTTCGCGGTGCGGGCGGTGGTGGTGCACGCGCCACGGTCCTGGTCGGGCGGGACCATCTGCCGCAACGACGCCAGCCCGCATCCGTGCCGGTTGCACCGCTGGGGCCGGCGGGTGCTCACGCTGCGCGGGCTGCCGCCGGCCGAGATCGACGCGCTGGTCGAGCGGGGCGACCCCGCCGCCGCCCCGCGCCCGTACCGGCCCGGCGCCTGAACACCGGGCCGGCGCGGGTCGGTCAGCAGAACGCCGGCTTGACCCAGGAGCACTCCCGGCCCTCCGGCACCCGTGGTGAGTCCGGTGCGGTCGGCACGGTCCGCCGGGCGGTCGCCGTCTCCTTCTCGGTGTACGTGGCCAGCGCGATGGCGATCTGGTCCTCCAGCCCCTTGACCGACGAGGTCAGGTAGTTGTTGAGCACGATCGAGAAGGCCAGCAGCCGGCCGTCGGCGTCGGTGACGTAGCCGGAGAGGCCGGACGCGCCGGTCAGGCTGCCGGTCTTGGCGTGCACGTTGTTCGCGGCGGCGGTGCCCGTCATCCGGCTGCGTAGCGTCCCGCCGACGAGCCGGTCGGTGTTGCCGGCCACCGGCAGCGCGGCGTACCAGGTGTCGAACCAGGGTTCGGCGCGCACCGCGGAGAGCAGTGTGACGAACTGGGCGGGTGGGATCAGGTTGCGCCGGGACAGACCGGAGCCGTCCCGCTGGCGCAGTGTGCCGGTGTCCATTCCGGCGTCGCCGACGTACTCACCGATCGCGGCCAGGCCGGCGGCCCAGGTGCCGGAGCCGGAGAGCATCCGGCCCAGCTCCTTGGTGAGCACCTCGGCGTGCCCGTTGTTGGAGAGCTTGAGGAAGGGCACCATGAGATCGGCCAGCGGCATCGAGTCGTGCCGCGCCAGCGGCCGGGCGGTGTCCGGGGTGGCCGTGCCGAGCACGGTCCGGCCGAGGACCCGTACGCCGTGCCGGCGCAACGCGGACCGGAAGACGTCGGCGGCGTACCCGGTCGGTTCCCAGACCGTCACCCAGTCGCTCTCGGCGGCCTGGCCGACCGCGATCTGGCCGGTCACCACGACGGTGTTGCTCCCGTGTTCCCGCTCGATGGAGACGGTTGTCTCGCCGCCGGTGACCGTTTCGGCCCGGTTGTCGATGTGCAGCCAGCCGTTGTCCGGGGTCATCGTCACCTTCGGACGGACGCCGGCCCGCGTGCCCGGCGCGACGTCGACGATCACGGTGCCGGCGTCGTAGTCGGTGTCCGGCGCGACGGTCAGCGCGGACACCTGCGCGGCGTAGTAGTAGGGCTCGTCGTCCCAGGTCCAGTCCGGACCGAGCCGGGTGCGGTCGTAGCGGGTGTCGTCGGCGACCAGGTCACCGGCCACCACCCGTACGCCGGCGCCGGCGACCTGCGCGGCGAGCCGGTCGTAGTCCGCCGCGAGCATGGTCGGGTCGCCGCCGCCGCGCAGGTAGAGGTCGCCGGAGAGCAGCCCGGCGCGGCGCGGCCCGGCGGCGCTGACGTCGGTGGTGAAGCGGTGCCCCGGGCCGAGCAGTTCCATCGCCGCCGTCGAGGTGAGCAGCTTGGTGTTGGAGGCGGGGACGAGGCGGCGGGTCCCGTTGCGGTCGTAGAGCGTGCGACCGGTGGTGGTGTCGACCACGACCACGCCCGCCTGCGCACCGTCCAGCCGGCTGTCCGCGAGGATCTCGTCGATGGTCGCGTGCAGCCGGGTCTGCGCCGGGGTGGGCGCGTCGGCCGTGGCGGTGGTGGTGCCGGCGGTGGCCGCGGTGGCGACCAGCACCAGCGCCGCGAGCGCCCGGGGAAAGAGACGACGATGCATGTGCAGATGCTGCCATGGTGCTTTCCTGCGGGAAAGAGCCCGGAGCGAAAGGTTATTGCCGAACTCAGGTCCGCGGCGTGGTCACCCGTTCCGCCGGCCCGGGCCCGCCCGCACCCGGGCGCAGGATCAGCGGTGCGACCAGGGCGGCGAGTGCGCCGCCCAGCAACGGGAAGACGATGAAGACCCAGAGTTGGCGCAGCGCGGTGCCGCCCTGGAACAGGGCCGGACCGAACGACCGCGCCGGGTTGACCGAGGTGCCGTCCAGCGTGAGGCCGACCAGGTGCGCGGCGGCCAGCGCGAGACCGATCGGCACCCCGGCGAACGCGGCGTGCTCCCCCCGCCCGGTCACCACCAGCACCACCAGGACGAAGAGGAACGTCAGCACCGTCTCCAGCACGGCGGCGCCGCCCAGGTTGATGTGCGCGCCGTAGCCGTTGGTGCCGAGCGCGCCGGTCTGGTCGACCACGTCACCCCATCGGGTGAGCGCCCAGATCACGAACGCGGCGACGGTGGCGCCGGCGAACTGCGCGACCCAGTACAGCACCGCGCCCAGCGGGGAGATCTTCCCGGAGAGCAGCACGCCCAGGGTCACCGCCGGGTTGATGTGGCTGCCGGAGAGCGGCCCCATCGTGTACACCAGCGCCAGCATGGTGAAGCCGAAGGCCAAGGCGACCACCACCACGCCACCCTGGACCCGGGCGAAGACGGCGCTGCCCACGCCGAAGAAGATCAGCAGCAGCGAGCCGAGGAACTCGGCGACGTACCTGCGCGGGTCGTCCATGCCCCGAGCATATGGAGCGGTCGGCGAGGTCGGAGGAGAAACCGCTGCTCACGGCCGATCACCCGGCTCTATTTGACGGATCCAGCGGCAGCGGGCACGGTGGGTGGTGAGGGGCCGTCCGACCGCCCCCCTTATTGCGGCGAAACAGCGTTTCGTCCGCTTCCGGGTCGCGAGCCGACCGCGTGGGCCGATCGCCCGCGAATCCGAGAAACCAGCCATGAGGAGTTCCGCCATGCTGACCATGACCGACAACGCCGTCCTGGTGATCCGTGACCTCGCCGCCCAGCAGGACGTGGCCGACGCGGGTGGGCTGCGCATCGCCGCCGACACCGAGGCCGGCGCGCTCTCCATCGAGTTGGTCCCGGCGCCCGTGCAGGGCGACCAGGTGGTGGACGACCAGGGGGCGCGGATCTTCCTGGACGCGGACGCCGCCGAGCTGCTCGACGACACCTCGGTCGACGCGGTGGTGGACGAGGAGGGCGTGGTCCAGTTCGGTTTCACCGAGAAGGAGTGACTCAGCCGGCGCGGCGGGCCTCCCCGCCGCGCTGCGGCCGCCCGGCGCGCCCCCACTCCGGCGCGTCCGGGCCGGGCCGCCACGAACCGCCGCGCTGCTCCCGCTCCGGTCGGACCAGCGCGGCCAGCACGTGGGCCAGGTGGTGCGACGTGCTCCAGGCGATCCAGTTGGCCGGCGAGCCCGCACCCGCGCCGCGCCGGGCCCGGCGCAACACCTCGTGGTCGCCCCAGGAGAAACCCGAGCCGGCCGCCGGCCAGTGCGGGGCGGCGACCAGCGTGCGGCACAGGTCGGCGAGGCGCTCGTCGCCCCGGCCGCCCCGCCGGCACCAGCGGTAGATCCACCACGCGCCGTGGTCCGCCCACCGCAGCGTCGGCAGCCGGTCGCCGGGCGCGTCCGCGTCGCGCACCGCGCAGCCCACCCCGTAGTCGGCGTAACCCAGTCGCAGGTCGGCCAGGCGCTGCCAGAGCAGCCAGTCGTAGCGGTCCAGTCGTACCGGCTCGTCGACCGGGAGCCGGGACAGCGCCGGCGGCATCCCGCCCGCCGCCACGGTGACCGTGCGCCAGGCGTGCCGCCGGGCCCACTCGGCCGCGCGTCGCACCCGTGGCTCGGCCAGCCGCACGTCGGCCAGGCAACACACGTCGCCCGCGTCCAGCAGCAGGTCGCACTGCTCCGGCACCAGCCCGGTGGACCGCCACACCCGTTCCGCCGCGGCGGTGGCGGCGTCCGGGCCGGCCCGGTCCGGCCCGATCCGCAGCCGGACCACCGCCCGGCCCGCCCCGGCCCGGGCCGCCGCGCCGTGCGCGCCCAGCCGCCGGTCACTCTCCGCGAGCCCGATCACCGGCATCAGGGGTACGCCCCAGCGGACCGGGTCGTGTTCCGGGGTGTCCGGCAGCGCCGACACGTCGACGGCCGGCAGGAGCGTGGCGGGCAGCCGTCGCAGCGCCTCCACCGGGCCCGGCTCGTCCGCCGGCACGTCGACGATCGGGGCAAGCAGCGCGGCGGCGGTGTCGTCGAGGTGGGTCAGGGCCTCCAACTCGCCCCGTCGGCCGGCCAGCACGGGACGGTAGACCGGGTCCGGCGACCAGCCGCCGGGTGCGGACACCATACTTCAATGTAGCGGCTCGATTGCTCTCCGTCACCGCCCCCTTTCGGGTGTCAGCGTCCCCGTTGACACGGCGGAGGGCCCGGTGGTGGCATGGTCTGCGCGGGCACGGCCGGGCATGGACGGGCAACCATGACCACCCTCTGAGCCGCCCCGTGCCCGGGTCGGCCCGCCCGGAAGGCCACCCCCCATGACCCCGCAGTCCCGCCTCCGGCTCGGCGCGGCCCTGACCGCCGCCGCGCTGCTCGTCGCCGGTCAACTGCCCGCGCTCGCGGTCGACGACCCGCCCGCGCCGGTGACCGGCAACGCCACCCACTTCGACGGCCTCGGCTCCCCGTACGGCGGCTGCGGCCTGCCCCAGTCCGAACTGGACTCACCGGACTTCGTCGCGCTCAACGTCTACGACCTGCCCGGCGACTACACGTCCTATCCGGTCCGGCCGCTGCCACCGGACCAGGCGGACCGGATCGGGTCGTGGAACAACGGTCTCAACTGCGGCCGGTTCGTCCGGGTGGTCATCGGGGACCGGTGTACCGGCACCAACGACGGTGCGCCGGGGCAGCCGTTCTGCCGCAACGGCTCCTGGGTCGCCGACGGCTACAACGGCGCCACCCTGACCATGGTGGTCGCCGACTCCTGCGGCGACGGCAACGCCTGGTGCCGGGACGACCGCAACCATCTGGACCTCTCCACCGCCTCGCTGAACCGCTTCGCACGCGGTGGTGTCCCGGTCGGTGACCTCTATCCGAGCCACTGGAACAACCGGCAGGTCTCCTGGTCGTTCGTGCCGGCGCCCGACTACTCCGGCGACCTCCGGATCGCGTTCCTGCGCGGCGCCCAGCGGTACTGGCCGGCCGTCGCGGTGTCCCACCTGCCCAACGGCATCCACGGGGTGGAGTACCTGGTCGACGGGGTGTGGCGGCCCGCCGCCATGAACAGCGACATGGGCCAGTCGTACGTGCTCGGCGCGACCACCGCCGGCGGCGTCGACTTCCAGATCCGGGTGCGGGACGTCACCGGCGCGCTGGTGGGCGGTGGCCGGGTCTACCGGTTCGCGCTGCCGGCCTCGTGCGGCGGCACCTGCTCCGCCGCGTACACGCCGGTCAGCTACACCACGTCGGACGGCCCGACGGCCCCGCCGTCCGCGTCGCCGAGCCCGTCCGCGTCGCCGAGCCCGACCGGGTCGCCGTCCGGATCGGGCTGCGCGGCGGCCTGGACGGTCACCGGCGCGTGGGCCGGCGGCTTCCAGGCCGAGGTGACGATCCGCAACACCGGTACGTCCGCCGCCACCGGCTGGCGTAGCGAGGTCGCCTTCGCCGGTGGGCAGCGGCTGGTGAACGCCTGGAACGCCGGCGCGACGCAGTCCGGCGCGCGGGTGACCGCGACGAACGCGTCCTGGAACGGTGCGCTGCCGGCCGGTGGCACCACCAGTTGGGGTCTGGTCGTCTCCGGCGACAACCAGCCGCCGACCGAGGTGAGTTGCACGCTGCGGTGACCACGGCGGGGCCGGGGGCGGACCGCTCCGCACCCGGCCCCCGGCCGGCGTTCAGTCGTCGTCGCCGTGGCGACCGTGGTCGTCGTCCCGGTCGTGCGAACCGAGGTCGTCGCGCCCACCCCGGTCGTCGCGTCCACCCCGGTCGTCGCGTCCACCGCGGTCGTCCGTGCCGGCCCGGTCGTCGCGCCCACCGCGGTCGTCCGTGCCGGCCCGGTCGTCGGTGCCGGCCCGCTGCCGCTCGGCCTCCAGCACGGCGCCGGTCGCCCGGTCGACCTTGACCTCGTGACGCCAGCCGTCGCGGGTGACCTTGACGCTCCACGCCGGACGGCCGTGCTCGGTCTCCGCCTCGATCTCGGTGACCCGGCCGCCCCCGGTGCGGGCCAGCGCCACCTCGACGGCGCGCTGCCGGCTCACCGTGCCGCCGGTCGCCCGCGCCGGACCCGCGTCGTCGTCCGCACCCCGGCGGGCCGGGTTGTCCTCCCGACCGGTGACCGCCGGGGCGCGGTCGTCGTCGGCCGTGCCCCGGCGGGCCCGGTCGTCCCCGCCGCCGGTCGCCGACCGGGCCGGCTTGTCCTCGCCGCCGGTGCCGGTCCGGGCCGGGTCGTCCCCGCCGCCGGTCGCCGACCGGGCCGGCTTGTCCTCGCCGCCGGTGCCGGTCCGGGCCGGGTTGTCCCCGCCGCCGGTCGCCGACCGGGCCGGCTTGTCCTCGCCGCCGGTGCCGGTCCGGGCCGGGTTGTCCCCGCCGCCGGTCGCTGACCGGGCCGGGTTGTCCTCGCCGGTCACGGCGGCCGGGGCGGTGCGGCCGGTCGACCGGTCCGCCGCGGTCGTGCCGAGCGCCGCGCCGGTCACCGCCAGCACGGCGACTCCACCGGCCGCCGCCAGCATCAGGGAGGTACGTCGCATGGTTGCCACCTTTCCTCGGTTCGTGTCGTCGAGACTGCGCGCCGGACGGTCGGGGCCGTGCTAGCCGACGGACAACGCCGGGTTAAGGCGCGTGGTCGTGGTCGGCCGGGAAATCGCTGTCCGTCGCCGGAGCACGGTGGTAGACAGCCGGGGTGTCCGAGACGCTGGAGTTTCCCGAGCTGCTGCGGTTGATCGACGAACGGTCGACCGCGTTCCGGGCGGCGATCGCCGCCGCGCCCGACCTGGACGTCCAGGTGCCGACATGTCCGGAGTGGACACTGTTCGACCTGGCCCGGCACCTGGGCGAGGGTCGCCGCTCCTGGGCCGCCACGGTGGCCGCCGGGCCGGGCGCCCCGGCCAAGGTGGCGCCGTCCGGCCCGTCCGCGCCCCGGGAGCGTGCCGCGCTGCTGGACTGGCTGGCCACATCGACGCGGCAGCTCCTGGACGCGCTGCGGGCGGCCGGTCCGGACCGTGGCTGCTGGACCTGGTGGGGGACGTCGCAGTCGCCGTCGACCTGCGGTGCGGTCGCCCGGCACCAGCTCCAAGAGGTCGCGGTGCACACCTACGACGCCCAGCTCACCGTGGGCGCCGCGCAGCCGCTGCCGGTCGAGGTGGCACTCGACGGGGTGGAGGAGTTCCTGTTCACCTGCTGCACCACCACGGCCGGGTGGCCGCACGGGCCCGCCGCCGTCGACTACCACAGCACCGAGGGCCGCTCCTGGCGTCAGTCGCTCTCCGCCGACGGGGTGACGGCCGCCCGCCTCCCCGATCCGGCCGTCGACGCGGGCCCGGCCGACGCCGCCGCCCACGGCACGGCCGGCGACCTGGTCCTGTCCTTCTACGGCCGCATTCCGCTGGACGCGCTGAAGATCGACGGCGACCGGGGCCTGTTCGACAAGCTCGTGGAGTGGGAGCCGGAGTAGGGCGCGAGGCCGTCAGGCAGACCGCGCGGCACCGAGCCGGAGCACCACCCGGGCGCCGCCACCGGCGGCGGCCGACAACTCCAGTCCACCGCCGCTCGCGCGGGCGGCCCGCTCGGCGATGTCCAGACCGAGCCCGGTCGACCCGGCCCGGCTGGCGCCGCGTCGCACCGGGCCGGGCGGCAGCCCCGGGCCGGCGTCGGCCACGGTGAGCGTCACCCGGTCCGGCTCCGCCGCGAGCCGTACCGTGAACGGGGTGCCGTCGGGTGTGTGGGCGAAGACGTTGCCCAGCAACGCGTCCACGGCGGCGGCCAGCTCGTCACCGCTCAGCCGCACCGGCAGCGGGCCGGGGTCGAGGTCGAGCGTCACGGTCCGGCCGGTGTCCTCCGCGAGCACCGACCAGAACGTCACCCGCTCGCCGACCACGGTGGCCGCGTCGCAGCCACCGCCGGTGGTCGCCGTGCCGCTGCGCCACCGGGCCCGTTGGATCACCCCGGTCACCGCCCGCTCCAGCCCGTCCGCCGCCGCGGTCAGCCGGGCCGCGTCGTCCGGGTCGCGCAACGACTCGGCCTCCAGCCGCAGCGCCGTCAACGGGGTACGCAGCCGGTGGGACAGGTCGGCCACCTGTTCGCGCTCCTCGCGCAGCAGGATCTGGATCCGCTCGGCCAGGTGGTTCAATGCGCCCGCCACCTCGCGCAACTCGGCCGGCCCGGCCGGTTCGACACGCGCGTCCAGCTCCGCGTTGGCGAGCCGGTGCGAGACGGCGGACAGCGCCGTGATCGGCCGGACCAGCGTGCCGGCCAGCCGGTCGGCGACCACCAGGCCGACCAGCACGAGCAGCGCGCCGAGCAGCGCCAACACCAGCCAGGCGCGGGTCACCCCGGCGGTCAGTTCGGCGCGGGGGACCAGCGTACGGATCACCCCGGTCCCCTCCGGGCGGCCCTGCACCGCGACCACCACCTCCCGCCCGGCGGCGGACTCGACGGTCAGGCTCTGCCCCCGGGCGGCCAGCGTGACGGCCGGAGTACGCGGCGCCGGCGCGCCGAGCACCGTGCCGTCGGCGAGGAAGACGCTCACCTCGCGGCCGGTGTCGACGGCGAGCTGGTCCACGGTCAGCCGGACGGTCTCCGGCGTGGCGGTGCCGACCACGGTGACCAGGAGCTGCACGTCGGCGGTGGCCCGGGCGGTCGCGCGGTCCGCGGCGACGGTGCGCACCAGCACGGCCAGCGGCACCAGGAACGCGACCATGACGAGCACCCCGACGGCCGCGACCAGCAGGGTCAGCCGACGCCTCACCGGTCCTGCTCCGGCACGTCGAGCCGTACTCCCACGCCGCGCACCGTGTGCAGGTAGCGGGGCGTCTGGGCGCTCTCGCCGAGCTTGCGGCGCAGCCAGGACAGGTGCACGTCGACCGTCTTGTCGGCGCCGCCGTACGGGATCCGCCAGACCTCGGTCAGCAGCTCCCGCTTGGTGACGACCTGCCCGGGGCGGCCGGCGAGGTGGTGCAGCAGGTCGAACTCACGTGGGGTCAGCTCCACCGGCGTGCCGTCCAGCGTGACCTGCCGGGACCGCCTGTCGATGCGCAGCCCGCCGAGCACCAGCGCCGCCTCCGTCGCGCCGCCGCCGGCCGAGCGGCGCAGCACCGCGCGGACCCGCGCGTCCAGTTGTGCGGCGGTGAACGGCTTCACCAGGTAGTCGTCCGCGCCGGCGTCGAGCAGGCGGACGATCTCCACCTCGTCGTCGCGGGCGGTCGCCACCACGACCGGCACCGGGCTGACCGCGCGCAACATCCGCAGCAGCTCGGCGCCGTCCAGATCGGGCAGCCCGAGGTCGAGCACGACCAGATCGGGCCGGTCGTCCAGGGCGTCACGCAGCCCGCCAAGGGCGGTCGACGCCGCGGCGACGGCGTGCCCGTACTCCCGGAGGGCGCGCAGCAGCGGAGTGCGGATGGTCAGGTCGTCCTCGATGAGCAGCAGGCGCGCCACGCAAGGGAGGGTAGCCGTTCGGCGGGCCGGCGACCGGGTGCGTTAACCGGACCTTAGCGTCGCCCTACGACCGCCCCGACCCGGCGCGGGGCAGACTCGGGGCATGGATCGCCGTACCCTCCTCGCCGTCACCGGCTGGCTGGCCACGACCGCGGCGGCCACGCTCGTCGGGCTGGCCGCCGTCGACCTGGCCGGCGCGGGCATCACCGGCACCGCGGGCGGGGTGCGGACCGAACGGGACGTCGCCCGCGCGCTCGCCGTACCCGATCCGGGGGCGGGTGGCACGACGAGCGTGAGCCCGGTCGCGACGCCGACCGGGACGCGGTCCGGCGCCGCGACGCCGACCGGGGCCCAGCGGGGCTTCGTGACGGACGGCGGCAGCGTGCTCGCCGAGTGCGGGCCGGGCGGCGTGCGCGTGGTGGCGTCGTCCCCGGCGCCCGGTTACCTCATGAAGGACGCCGACCGAGGGCCCGACGACCACGTCGAGGTCCGCTTCGTGGGCGGTGGCCGGGAGTACGAGGTGCGACTGCGCTGTCGGGGCGGAGTGCCGACGCGGGACCCGGAGGACTGAGTATTCGCAGCTCAGAGCCGTTGACTGTCCAAGATCGGACAGTGCTGTCGCTGGTTGGTGGGCGGTGGGGCGGCATAGCTTCGAGAAGCAGGGGAGTGATCGTCGCGGATCGCTCGGCGCACCACGAACGCCTCCTGCCGGCGTACCGGCGGGAGAGAGGACCACCATGTCCAGCCCCAGATCGAGGAGGGGAGCGACCGGCCAGCCCACCCCGAGCGCGCGGGAGGCCGCGCACGTCGACACACAGATCGACTCGTGCTCGTCGGTCGGGCTGCCGCCGACCGCCCGGGTGTTGTTCGCCGTCGTCGACGCGAACGGCACGCTGGTCCGCGGCCTGGGCGCCACCTCGGCCACCCGGCTCGCCGCCGGGATGTACCAGGTGGCCTTCGACCAGGACGTCGCCGGCGCGGCCTACGTCGGGACCGTCGGCCCCGCCAACGGGGGCGGGCTCGCCCAGCAGGGCGTCATCACGGTGGCCCCCCGGGCCGGCATCGCCAACGCGGTCTTCGTCGAGACGCACGCCGCGAGCGGGCACGCGGACCGGCCGTTCCACCTGGCCGTGCTCGCCTGAGCGGGCCGGACACGAGCGCGCGGCGCCGCCCGACCGTCCGGTCGTCACGTCGCCGCGCTCTGGCCGTCTCCCACCGTCGCAGCCGTACGGCGGTACGTCAGCGGGGACCTGGCTCGACCGGCCCAGCTCGCAACCGGTCTTGTCGAGTGCTGATGCCCGTCCGGAGCGGATCCAAACCTGGCCGGCGGCCCGATTCCACCATCTGCCAGTCCCGGCGTGGTGGGCACGCGAACGGGGTATGAGCGGGCCATGGAGCATTTCACGATCGCGACCGTCGCCGAGAAGAGTCCCGATTTCCGCCGCGTGCTCTGGACCGGGGAGCACACCCAGTTGGTCATCATGACCATTCCGCCGGGCGGCGAGATCGGCGAGGAGGTCCACGAGGGCATCGACCAGATCCTCACGTTCGTCAGCGGCACCGGCGAGGCGCGGGTGGCCGGCGAGAAGAAGGAGGTCGTCGCCGGCGACCTGGTGGTGGTGCCGTCCGGCACGAAGCACAACTTCGTCAACACCGGGCCGAACCCGCTGGTGCTCTACACCGTCTACGGCCCGCCGGAGCACGCCGACGGCGCGGTGCACAAGACGAAGGAGGAGGCGGACGCCGCCGAGGAGGCCGGCGAGGACGAGCCGCCGACGTCCTGACTGGTGAGAAGGGGCTCCTTCGATGCTTGAGGCGTCAAGAAGGGGCCCCGCCTTGCACCAGGCCGGGGTATTTGAGGCCGGCGCCGGTGTTGAGGACGACGACGCGCTCGTTGGGGCGGATCCAGCCGCCGGCGCGCAGGTGCCGGGCGGCGGTCAGGCAGGCCGCGCCCTCCGGGCAGAGCAGCAGCCCCTCCCGGGCGGCGAAGTCGCGCAGGTCGGCGACGATCTCCGCGTCGTCCACCGCGATCGCGGTGCCGGCGCTGTCCCGCAACGCGGCCAGCACCAGCTCGTCGCCGAGCGGGGCCGGCACGGTGATGCCGAACGCGAGCGTGTGCGCGTCCTGCCACGGGGTGGCGCGCGCCTCACCGGCCGCGAACGCGCGCACGATCGGTGCGCAGCCGGTGGACTGCACGGCCACCAGCCGGGGCAGTTTGTCCTCCACCCAGCCCAGCTCGCGCAGCTCGTGCAGCGCCTTGTGGATGCCGATCAGCCCGACGCCGCCGCCGGTGGGGTAGATGATGACGTCGGGCACCTGCCAGCCGAGCTGCTCGACGATCTCGTACCCCATGGTCTTCTTGCCTTCGAGGCGGTACGGCTCGCGCAGCGTGCCGGCGTCGAAGATCCGCCCGCCGGAACCGGCGACCAGCGCGGCGATTTCCCGGCCGGCGTCGTTGATCAGCCCGTCGACCAGCCGCAGGTCCGCGCCGGCGGCGAGGCACTCCTGCCGGCAGATGGTCGGCGCGGCCAGCGGCATGGCGATGGTCGCGCCCAGCCCGGCCCGAGCCGCGTACGTCGCCCAGGCCGCGCCCGCGTTGCCGTTGGTCGGCATGGCGATCCGCTCGACGCCCAGCTCCCGGGCCCGGCTCACGCCGACCGCCGCGCCGCGCGCCTTGAACGACCCGGTCGGGGTCAGCCCCTCGTCCTTGACGATCAGCTCCGCCACGCCGATCTCGTGGCCGTACGCCCGGGCGTGCCACATCGGCGTCCAGCCCTCGCCCAGCGTGGTCACGAACCGCGGGTCGGCCACCGGCAGCAGTTCCCGGTAGCGCCACAGGTCGGCCGGGCGGAGCCCGAACTGTTCCGGTGTCACGGTGGCGGCCACCGCGGCCAGGTCGTAGCGGGCCAGCAGCGGGGACCCGCAGTCGCACAGGTTCTGCAGCTTGTCGGCCGGGTGTTCCAGGCCGCAGCGCGGGCACTCCAGGTGCGTCAGGTGCACGGTGGTCCTCAGCTCGCGTCGATGCTCAGCCAGTGCCGACTGCGCCGGCCCGGCTCGTACGGGGAGTCGAGGCGCTTCGCCACCACTCCGGGCAGCCGCTGCTCTCGGGCGGCCCGCAGGGCGTCCGCGCCGACCCCCGGGAACCACGGCGGAGTCTGCCAGTGCGGGCCGGCGAGCGCCAGACCGTCGAGCAGGTCGCGGCGTTGCGCGTACGGCACGTCGAGGCTGGACACGCCCTCCAGCCAGAGCAGGTCGACGGCGAGGAACTGACCGTCCCGCTTGCTGGGCGGCTTGACCCGCCCGGCCGGGTCGATGCGCACCAGCACCCCGTCCAGCACCACCTCGGTGGGGGCCAGCTCCTCGGCCATGGCCCGCAGCCAGGGGTGGTCGCCGGTGATCTCCGTGTCGTCGCCGTCGAGCAGCCGGAGCCGGCCGCCGGAGACGTACGCCATCGCCCGCACGCCCGCCCAGCGCGGCTCGTACCCCCAGGCGGCGGCGTCGCGCGGCAGCCGGCCGCCCTCGGTGGCGCGCATCGGGTGGACCAGCTCGGGCATCGGCGTCCAACCCGCCGGCGCCGGGTCGGTGCGGCGGACCATCCAGTCCCGGCCCCGGCCGCCGGTGGCGAACAGGACGTACCGGCCCTTGGTGCGCGCGCCGTCGAGCACCACGATCACCTCGTCGTCGCGCCACTTCTCGGCGCGGTAGGTGCCGGTGTCGTGCACGGTCATCCGCCCGCCGCCGTACTCGCCGGCCGGGATCTCGCCGGCGAACGTCAGGTATTCCATCGGGTGGTCCTCGGTGTGCACGGCGAGGTGGTTGCGGCCCGGGTCGCGGGGCAGGCCGCGCGGCACCGCCCAGGAGGCCAGCACGCCGTCGTGCTCCAGCCGCAGGTCCCAGTGCAGGCTGCGGGCGTGGTGCTGCTGGATGACGAAGCGGGGCGCGCGCCGCGCGGCCCGCTTCCGCGCCGGGGGCCGCTCGGGCACCGGCTCCGGGGTACGCGCCGCGTCCCGCTTCCGCCGGTACTCCTCCAGCCGGTCCGCCACAGCCGTATTCTCCGGCATACCCGACGCACGCGCCGGCATGGCGGCGGCGTTGCGGGGTAGAACCGTCGACATGGACCTCGACCAGCCCACCCTTCCGCTTCCCGGCGACGTCCGGATCCCGATCCTCGGCTTCGGCACCTGGCAGGCCACCGGCGAGGACGGCTACCGGGCCGTGCTCGCCGCGCTGGACGCCGGCTACCGGCACCTCGACACCGCCACGATGTACGGCAACGAGAAGGAGGTCGGGCGCGCGGTCGCCGAGAGCGGGCTGCGCCGCGAGGACCTGTTCATCACCACGAAGCTGCCGCCGGACCGGGTGGGCCGGGAACGGGAGACCATCGAGGCGAGCCTGGCGGCGCTGGGCACCGAGTACGTCGACCTGTGGCTGGTGCACTGGCCGCCGTCCGCGCCCGGCGACAGCATCCCGGTCTGGCGGGAGATGCTGGCCGCCCGGGACGAGAACCTGGCCCGCGCGGTCGGGGTGAGCAACTACTCGACCGCGCAGCTCGACGAGCTGATCCAGGCCACCGAGGAGACACCCGCGGTCAACCAGATCCGGTGGAGTCCGTCGCTGTACGACCGGCAGAGGCACGCCGCGCACCGGGACCGGGGCGTGGTGCTGGAGGGCTACAGCCCGTTCAAGACCAGCGACCTGTCCGACCCGGTGCTGGTGCGCATCGCCCAGGCGCACGACGTCTCGCCGGCCCAGGTGGTGCTGCGCTGGCACATCGACCACGAGATCGTGGTGATCCCGAAGTCGGTCACGCCGGAGCGGATCCGGGCCAACGCCGACGTGTTCGGGTTCTCGCTGACCGCCGAGGAGATGCGCGACATCGACGCGCTCGGCGGCTGATCCGGCGTACGCGAGAAGGGGCGCGGTCCGGTGCGGACCGCGCCCCTTCTTTGTCGCGGTGGTCAGCCCCGGGCGCAGGTGGTGCCGTTGAGGGTGAAGCTGCTCGGTGCGGAGTAGCTGCCGTTGAGGTTCGCCTGGTAGCCGAAGTTGGTCGACGCGCCGGGCGACAGCGTGCCGTTGTAGTCGAGGTTCCGCGCGGTCACCGCCGAGCCGCTCTGCGTCACGGTGGCGTTCCACGCGCTGGTGATCGTCTGCCCGGAGGGCAGGTTGTAGTTCAAGGTCCAGCCGTTGATGGTGCTGTTCCCGGTGTTCTTGACCGTCACGTCGGCGGTGAAGCCGTTGTTCCACGTGTTCGCCTTGTAGGTCACCGTGCAGGCCGCGTTGCCCGAGGGCGGCGGCGTGGTGGTGGTGGGCGGCGGGTTGCTGCCGCCGGTGTTGACGCTCTGGGAGAACGAGTTCACGGCCAGGCCGACCCCGCCCTGCCACGGCTCGAAGCCGGCCTGGATGCTGGTCAGGTACCAGTCGTTGGTGATCGCGCCCCGGTTCCGGGTGTCGTTGATGAACGCCAGCGCGTCGAAGCTGAAGCTGGGGATGGCGGACGGCGCCACGTACGAGATGACGTTGTTGGAGCCGTTGCTGCCCCGCCAGACCTCCCAGGTCCGGCCCGCGATGCTCGCGTTGCCGACCGGGGAGCCGATGGGCTGGATCGAGCCCTGCCGGTTGAGCCAGATCATGATCTCCATCTGGTTCACGCCGTCCTTCTTGGGCGACGGGTCGAGCCAGATGTCGTACGCGGCGTCGTAGATCGCGCCGCTGACGTAGTTGTAGCTGATGCTGGCCGGCGCGCTGCTGATGTTCTTCACCTGCACCGGCAGGTTCGTGCCGGGGGAGCAGTTGGTGTAGTGGCAGCCCACGAAGATCGACGGGTAGGAGACCGGCGCCCCGTTGGTCGGTGCGGAGCCGTCCGCCCGGGTGATCGAGAAGCCGGTCGAGGTGACGTTGATGCACTGTTGGGCGCTGGTGCCCCAGCGGTTGTTCTGCACCACGTACTTGCCACCGATGGTGGTGGAGCCGTACTGGTCGCAGATCTGGGTGTCGGCGGAGGCGGTGCCGCCGAGCGCGACGGCGACGATGCTGCCGGCGGCCAGCAGGCCGGCGGCGGCCAGGGCCCTGAGTGAACGCTTCATGATGCTCCTTGGTTCGGCGCGGGGGCGCCGGTGGGGTCGAGGGATACGTGCGGGAGCGCTCCCATGTTCACCGAGACACATTTACATGTTTGAAATCGATGCGCAACTGAACCGGTTAAGAAGCGCGAGAAGGGGCCCCTCGGCACTTCCGTGGGCCCGGTCGCAGCGAGTAGTGTCTTGCCTCCAACGCGTTCCGACCCCTCCCGGAGGCGTACCCCACGATGGGTGGTTCTCCCCTGCGCATCCTCGTCGTCGGCGCGGGCGTCGCCGGCCTCGCCGTGGCCCGGGCGCTGCGCCTGGCGGGGTTCCGGCCGGACGTCACCGACCGGCTGCCGCCCGGCGAGCGCACCGACACCGGCCTCTATCTCCCCGGCAATGCGGCGCGGGCGATGCGCCGACTCGACCTGGACGGGCCGCTGCGACCACTCGGTCAGGTGATCCACCGGCAGCGCTTCCTCGACGCCGCCGGCGCCCCGCTGTGCGAGGTCGACCTGGACACGCTCTGGGCCGGGGTGGGGGAGTGCCGGGCCCTGCCCCGCGCCGAACTGCACCGGGTGCTGCTCACCGGCGCCGGCGGCGCGGTCCGACACGGCGCCGAGGTGAGCACCGTCGACCCCCACTCCGCCGGCGTCACCGTCGGCTTCACCGACGGCACCGGCGGCGAGTACGACCTGGTCGTCGGCGCGGACGGGCCCCGCTCCGCGGTCCGCACGCTGGCCGCCCTCGGTGGTCCGCCCCGCCCCGCCGGGCAGGTGGTCTACCGCGCCGTGGTGCGCGACGGGCCGCCGGTCACCGACTGGACCGCCCTGCTCGGCCAGCGGGCCGGCTTCCTGATCGTGCCGCTCGGCGCCGGCCGGCTCTACTGCTACGCCGACGAGGCCGGCACCGCGCTGCCGGCCGACCCGTTCGCCCGGCTGCACGAGCTGTTCGACGGCTACGGCGGTCCGGTGCCCGAGGTGCTCGCCGCGCTGGAGACGGTGCACGTCGAACGCACCGAGGAGGTCGAGCTGGGCCGCTGGTTCCACGGCCGGGTGCTGCTGGTCGGTGACGCCGCTCACGCCGTCGCGCCGACGCTCTCCCAGGGCACCGCCATGGCGTTGGAGGACGCGGTCGTGCTCGCCGAGTCGCTCCAGGCCGCCGGCAGCGTCGACGCCGCGTTGATCGCGTACGAGAGTCGGCGTCGGCCGCGTACCCGCTGGGTGCGGGACCGGACCCGGGACCGCAACCGCACCCGCGACGTGCCGCCGGCGCTGCGCGACCCGTTGCTGCGCGGACGCGGCGGTCGGATCTTCGGCGAGCACTACCGGCTTCTCACCGGCCCGCCGTAGGAGCG
Source organism: Micromonospora sp. NPDC051141 (assembly GCF_044455765.1). Lineage (NCBI taxonomy): Bacteria > Bacillati > Actinomycetota > Actinomycetes > Micromonosporales > Micromonosporaceae > Micromonospora > Micromonospora sp. NPDC051141. The sequence continues at coordinate 49,683 of NZ_JBITFD010000013.1, read as the reverse complement.
CCGAAGATCGTAGCCGCCCACCCCACGCGGCGGGGTCACCTACCGGGGACTATCCTCCTTGCGGATGACGGCTGCGCCGATGACCAGCGCGCCGAGCGGGACAACCCAGAACCGGAGGCCACTCGTGACCACCGTCGCACCCAAGCCGGTCGTGACCCGGCCCTGGCCGGTCCGCGAGCCGGTCAAGGGGTCGGCCCTCGCGCGGCTGCTGCGCACCACGGACGCGAAGCAGATCGGGATCATGTACATGGTCACCGCGTTCGCGTTCTTCATGATCGGTGGCCTGATGGCCCTGATCATGCGCGCCGAGCTGGCGCGACCGGGGCTGCAGTTCCTGTCGCCCGAGCAGTACAACCAGCTCTTCACCATGCACGGCACGATCATGCTGCTGTTCTTCGCGACGCCGATCGTGTTCGCCTTCGCTAACTACGTGGTGCCGCTGCAGATCGGCGCGCCCGACGTGTCGTTCCCCCGGCTGAACGCGTTCGCGTACTGGCTCTACCTCTTCGGCGGCACGCTGGCCACCGCGGGCTTCATCAGCCCCGGCGGCGCGGCCGACTTCGGGTGGACGGCCTACACGCCGCTGAGCACCATCGAGCACTCCCCGGGCGTCGGCGCCAACATGTGGGTGGTCGGTCTGGCCATCTCCGGTCTGGGCACCATCCTCGGCGCGGTCAACCTGATCACCACGATCCTGACCCTGCGCGCGCCCGGCATGACCATGTTCCGGATGCCGATCTTCACCTGGAACATGCTGGTCACCAGCCTGCTGGCCATCCTGGTCTTCCCGCTGCTGGCCGCCGCGCTGTTCGCGCTCGCCGCGGACCGCCTGCTCGGCGCCCACGTGTACGACCCGGCGACCGGCGGGCCGATGCTCTGGCAGCACCTGTTCTGGTTCTTCGGGCACCCCGAGGTCTACATCATCGCGCTGCCGTTCTTCGGCATCATCACCGAGATCATCCCGGTCTTCTCCCGGAAGCCGATCTTCGGTTACAAGGGCCTGGTGGCGGCCACCGTCGCCATCGCCGCGCTGTCGATGAGCGTCTGGGCGCACCACATGTTCGCCACCGGCCAGGTGCTGCTGCCGTTCTTCAGTTTCCTGAGCTACCTGATCGCGGTGCCCACCGGCATGAAGTTCTTCAACTGGATCGGCACCATGTGGCGGGGCCAGATCACGTTCGAGACGCCGATGCTGTTCGCGATCGGCTTCCTGGTCACGTTCCTCTTCGGTGGTCTGACCGGGGTGCTGCTGGCCAGCCCGCCGCTCGACTTCCACCTGCACGACTCGTACTTCGTGGTGGCGCACTTCCACTACGTGCTCTTCGGCACCATCGTGTTCGCGGTCTTCGGCGGCATCTACTTCTGGTTCCCGAAGATGTTCGGCCGGATGCTGGACGAGCGGCTCGGCAAGATTCACTTCTGGCTGACCATGATCGGCTTCCACACCACGTTCCTGGTGCAGCACTGGCTGGGCAACGAGGGCATGCCCCGCCGGTACGCCGACTACCAGGCCGACGACGGCTTCACCACGCTGAACATGGTCTCCACCATCGGCGCGTTCATCACCGGCATCTCGACCCTGCCGTTCATCTGGAACTGCTGGAAGTCGTACAAGACCGGCCCGGTGGTCGAGGTCGACGACCCGTGGGGCCACGGCAACTCGCTGGAGTGGGCGACCAGCTCGCCGCCGCCGCTGCGCAACTTCGACCGGATGCCGCGGATCCGCTCCGAGCGGCCCGCCTTCGACGCGAAGTTCCCCGAGCTGGCCGCCGGCCAGAGCGTCGCCGGCCCGCCGGAGGGTGGCGCCAAGCCGCTGACCAGCGAGGTCAACGGTGGCGCCAGCTACCAGGAGGACACCGCCGGGAACCTCGACCAACGCTGACCCGCTCAGCCCACGACGGGCGCCGCACCCCTCCGGGGCGCGGCGCCCGTCACCTTTCCCGCCCTACCGTGGCCCCCGCGTTGGTCCGCGTTGATCAAGGAGTTTGCGTCGGAAACGGCCCCCGGCCCGACGCAAACTCCTTGATCAACGGGTCGTGGGGGCGGCACCGTGTGGCGGGAGTCGGACGTTGGGAAGTGGGTTCGGGAGCACCGACCGACCTGTCGGCCGACTGAGACGTCACCGGTGGCTTTGGGTGGGACTGATGGCGCTGTGGTGACGACAACTGCACCCGGAGTCTCAGGGCCGCGCGGTCAGCGGAGGGCGGTGACCGGTTCCGGCTGTGCGGTGGGGGTGGACGGTGGGGTGCGGCGGTGACGCAGCTCGACCGGGAGCACGACCAGCGCCACCAGGACGCCGACCGCGCCGGTGACCGCGAAGCCCCAGGCCGGGGCGGAGGCGTCGATCACCGCGCCGGCCAGCGGCGCGCCCAGGGCGATGCCGACCGTGACGGCGGAGCCGTGCAGACCCATCGCCAGGCCGCGTACGTCGGGCGGAGCCAGCCGGCTGACCGCGTCCGCGGTGGCCGCGATGGTGGGCGCGCAGAGCGCACCGGTCGGGACCAGCGCCAGGGCGAGCAGCCACCAGTGCGAGCCGCCCAGCCCGACCGGGATGGTGGTGAGGCTGAGCGTCGCCACCAGCGCCAGCGGGGAGAACGAGCGGCGTACCGCGCCGTAGGCGAAGCCGCCCACCAGCGAGGCGACCGCCCACACGGCCAGCACCGCGCCGGTCCACCCGACCTCACCGCCGGCCCGGAGCACCGCCACCACGGCGACGTCGGTGCCGCCCAGCACCAGCGTGGCGGCCAGGCTGACCGCCAGCACGGAGAGCAGGCGCGGGGTGAGCCACTCCCGACGCGGCACCGCGCGCCGTGGACCGGCCGGCTCGTCGACGCCCCGGGTCGGCGGGTTCAGCAGCCAGAAACAGATGCCGGAGGCGACGATGCCGGCGCCGACCGCCCAGAGCGTGAGGCGCGGCGTGACGGTGGTCGCGAGCGCCACCGCGACCGCGGGGCCCACCATGAACGACAGCTCGACCGACATCGAGTCCAGCGCGTACGCCGGGCGTCGTTGCTCCGCCGGGACCAGCGCGGCGATGGACTGGCGGACCACCGAGAAGACCGGCAGCGCGAGCAGCCCGGCCAGGAATGCGGCGGGCAGCAGCACCGGGTAGGAGAGGGTGGGCGCGGCGGCCCAGAACACGCCCTCGACGATCGTGCAGAGCAGCAGCACCGGCCGCAGGCCGTGGCGGTCGACGAGCCGGCCGAGCAGCGGCGCGCCGATCGCCGTGCCGACGGTGGCCACGGCGCCGACCAGGCCGGCGGCGCCGTAGCCCCGCCCCAGGTCGAGCACCACGTAGAAGGTGAGCGTCACCCCGACCGCGGTCAGCGGGATGCGGGCCAGCACGGACACCAGCAGCAGCGAGCGCAGACCGGGCAGGGCCAGCGCCTCCCGGTAGGGCTTCAGGTTCACGACGGCCGCACCTCCCGCGCCATCCTGGGCCGGAGGTACGACAGTCGCAAGCGATTACCTGGTCAAGCGGCCTTGATCACAGGTTCGCCGACCATGGCGACGCCGGCGCCGTCGAGCGCGCGCAACGCCACGTCGAGCGTCTCCGGCGCGACGGCGGCGGTCAGCTCCAGCAGCACGGTGGTCCGGAAGCCCTCCCGCGCGGCGTCCAGCGCGGTCGCGCGGACGCAGTGGTCGGTGGCGATGCCGACCACGTCGACCCGGTCCACGTCGTGCCGGCGCAGCCAGTCGGCCAGGCGCTCGCCGTCGGGCGCGTGCCCCTCGAAACCGGAGTACGCGGCTGCGTGCTCGCCCTTGTGGAAGATCGCCTCCACCCGGCCGGTCTCCAGCTCGGGGTGGAACTCGGAGCCGGACGTGCCGACCACGCAGTGCCGGGGCCAGGAGTCGACGAAGTCCGGCGGGTCGCCGAAGTGCGCGCCCGGGTCGACGTGGTAGTCCTTGGTCGCGACCACGTGGTCCCAGCGGTCCGGTTCGGCGGCGAGCAGCCGGGAGATGCCGCCGGCCACCCCGGCCCCGCCGCCGACCGCGAGGGAGCCGCCCTCGCAGAAGTCGTTCTGCACGTCCACGATGATCAACGCGTTCGCCATCTGGTCGGTCCCTTCTCAGGTCGCGGGTACGACGGTCACCGGCACCGCCGGGTCGCCGCCGGAGAGCTTGAGCCCCTCCCACGGGATGGAGATCAGGCACTCTCGCAGGTGTTCCCGGGACTCGTCCAGCGTCGGCAGCGTCACCGGCTCGCCGGACACCACGTACGAGTGCTGGAGCAGCCGGTCGTTGGGCTGCCGGTCCGGCACGCCCTGCGGCACGATGACCTCCTCGGTGGCGGTGCCGGTCGGCTTGTGCCGGCGGACGGCGACCTTCCGGCCGCCGATGGTGGACTTGTGCTCGGAGCGCTTGACCACCGGCCGCCCCTCCACCTCGACCAGCTTGTAGACCAGGCCGGCGGTCGGTGCGCCCGAGCCGGTCACCACCGCGGTGCCGGCGCCGTACATGTCGACCGGCTCGGCGGCGAGCGACGCGATCGCGTACTCGTCCAGGTCGCCGGAGACGATGATCTTCGTTTCGGTGGCGCCGAGCGAGTCGAGCAGCTCACGGGACTGCTGGGCGATCACCGCCAGGTCACCCGAGTCGATCCGGACCGCCCGCAGCTCCGGCCCGGCCACCGCGATGGCGTTGCGGATGCCCTGCGCGATGTCGTACGTGTCGACCAGCAGCGTGGTGTCCTTGCCCAGCGTGGCGACCTGGGACGCGAACGCGGTCCGCTCGTCGTCGTGCAGCAGCGTGAACGCGTGCGCGGCGGTGCCGGCGGTCGGGATGCCGTAGCGCTGCCCGGCGGCCAGGTTGGAGGTGAACCGGAACCCGGCCAGGTACGCCGACCGCGCCGCGGCCACCGCGGCCTCCTCGTGTGCCCGGCGGGAGCCCATCTCGATCAGCGCCCGGCCCCGGGCGGCGGTGACCATCCGGGCCGCCGCCGCGGCGATCGCGCAGTCGTGGTTGAGCACGGAGAGCACCAGCGTCTCCAGCACCACGCACTCGGCGAACGAGCCGGACACGGTGAGGATCGGTGAGCCGGGGAAGAACAGCTCGCCCTCGGCGTAGCCGTCGACGTCGCCGGTGAACCGGTAGTCGGCCAGCCACTGCGCGGCCCGGTCGTCGACCACGCCGGTCCGGCGCAAGAAGTCGATCTCCGTCGGGTCGAACCGGAAGTCGCGGATCATCTCGATCAGCCGGCCGGTGCCGGCGACCACCCCGTAGCGGCGGCCGGCCGGCAGCCGCCGGCTGAACACCTCGAAGACGCAGCGTCGGTCGGCGGTGCCGTCCTGAAGCGCGGCGCTGACCATGGTCAGCTCGTAGTGGTCGGTCAGCAGCGCGGGGCGAAGGGTGCTCACCGCCCCAGCCTAGAGTTCAGGCCGGATCCGTGCCGTCGTGCCCCGGCATCGAACCCAGCGCGGCCCGCAGCTCGCTACGGCGGGTGACGCCGAGCTTGCTGTAGACGCGTTGCAGGTGGTTCTCCACGGTGCGGGTGGAGAGGAACAGCCGTTCCGCGATCACGCGGCTGGTCAGCCCGGTGGCGGCGAGGCGGGCGATCTCCCACTCGCGGTCGCTGAGCGGTGGCCGGAGCAGCCGCAACGCCGGGGTGGAGATCTCGTCGCAGCGGCGCAACAGGTCGGCGAGGCGTTCCCGGGCCGCCGCCGGAACGCCGGTCCGGGCGTCCCGCATCCGGTGCAGCGCCATCGCGGTCGCCTCGGCGGCGTAGACGACCAGCTCCCGGTCGGCGAAGCCGTCGGCGACCGCGAGCAGGTCGTCCGGGGAGCCGTCGAGCGCGGCCCGCGCGTACCGGGCGACAAGCGGCGGCAGCACGCCGTCGATCTGTTCGGAGAGTTCCGCCAGGCGCTGCGCCACCGAGCGCCGGCCGCCGTCGGTGCAGGTGGGGCCGACCGACGCGGCGGCCTGGTCGAGCCGGACCAGGTCGAGCAGGACCAGCAGCTCGTGGCCGGCGAGGCCGTCCTCGCGCAGCCGGTCGGCCAGCGCGCAGAGGTGCTTGACGGCGCCCGGCAGGTCACCGGCCACCGCCTGCGCCGCGCCCCGGGCCTGCTCCAGCCACGGGTAGAGGACCGCCATCCCGGGCGCGTGCGTGCGGTCCGCCTCGGCCATCGCCTCGGCGGCGTGCGCCGCGTCCCCGCGCAGCGCCGCGGCCTGGGCGCGCTCGGCGTGGGCCAGGCCGGCGTAGACCCGGCTGGTGGTGAGCACCGCGCAGGCGCCCAGGCTGGTCCGGAGCGCGTCGCCGCCGCGCCCGCGCAGCCGTGCCGCGAACGCCTGGAGGATGGCCAGGTAGCCGCTGCCGAGCCGGAAGTCGCCGGCGCCGGCCAGGTCGGCGAACTCGTCGGCGACGATCGCGTCGATGCCGGCCAGGTCGCCGGAGAGCGCCAGCCGGGTGCCCCGGGCCAGTTCCATGGCGAGCTGGAGGTAGGGCATGTCGGAGCGCCAGCACGCCGCCTCGGCCTGCACCCGGGCGATCGCGGTGGCGCTGCGACGGTACTGCCCCTGCGCGGCCTGGAGATGGGCCAGCGTGCAGCGGGCCAGCTCCCGGGCCGCCATCGGCGCGGCAGGGCGGTCCAGCACCGCCTGGGCCAGCCGCACCGCGACGTCGACGTCCAGCCGGTGCAGCCGCATGATGGCCTCGAAGGCGCGGACCCGGGCCCGGTCGGCGGGATCGGCCAGCTCCGCGCCGCGAGCGGCGATCTCCTCCACGGTGGACTCCCGGTTGAGCCCCCAGTAGCTCACCATGCCCCGGACGGTCAGCCAGCGGCTGCGTCGCCGGTCGTCGTGGATCTCGCCGGCGACCTGGTCGAGCACCCGGATCGCCTCCTCCGGCCGGTCGCCGAACATGAGGATGGTGGCGAGCAGTTCCGCGGCGTCCGTACCGCCGCCGGCCTCCAAGGCGGCCCGGGCCAGTCGGGTGGCCAGCGGCACGTCGTACCGGCCGAACGCCTGCCCGGCGGCGTCGAGCAGCAGCGTCACGTTCTGCGCCGTACCCGAGTCGAGCCGCCACACCGCGACCCGCAGCAGATCGTCACGACGGCGCTTGCCGACCTGTTCCAGCAGCTCGGCCAGGGTGGCCTGGAGCCGGCGGGTGCGGCTGACCGGGCAGTGCCGGCGCATCACCTCGCCGTAGAGCGGGTGGGCCAGCCGGACGTTGAGCCGCCGGTCGTCGCGGACCATGGTGATGAGCCCGCGTTCCTCGGCGGCCTCCACGTCCGCCGGCTCGACCGCCCGTTCCAGCAGGTGCAGGCCCAGCGGCTCGCCGAAGGCGACCAGCTCCACCACCGCCCGGACGCCCGGGGTCAGCCGGCCGATCCGGGTGTCGATCAGGTCGGTGAGGCTGGGCGCCAGCTCCAGCCGGCCGGTCCACCGCCAGATCCCGTACCTGCGGTCGAGCTCGTCGCCGGCGGCCAGCACCAGCTCGCGCAGCAGCAGCGGGTTGCCGGCGGAGAGCCGGAACAGCCGGTCGGAGGAGCCGGCGTCGACCGGGCCGCCGAGGATCGCGGCGAGCAGGCCGGTGGTCTCGCTGCGGCCGAGCGGGCCCAGCTCGACCAGGTCGACCAGGTCGTCGGTCCACAGCGCGCGGATCGGCAACGGGATCTGCTCGCCGTTGCGCAGCGTCCCGATCACGGTGGCGTTCTCGGAGCGGGCGACCAGGTGCACCAGCGCCGCCGAGGGCGGGTCGAGCAGGTGCGCGTCGTCGATGGCCAGCACGATGCGCCGGCCCGCGGCCTGTTCCTGGAGCAGATCCACCGCCCAGCGCAGGATGCCGGCGGGGGAGAGGCCCTGCGGCTGCGCGGCGGGGAGCACCTGGACCAGCCCGCCGAACGGCAGCGCGGCGGTGGTGGCGCTGGCCGCGACCGACCAGATCGCGAAGCGCTCGGGGGAGAGCGCGGCCACCCCCTCCCGCAGCAGGCGGCTCTTGCCCACCCCGGCGTCGCCGCTGAAGAGCAGGCCGCGCCCGTCCGGGCCGCCGATCGTGGATGACAGCCGGTGGAGCTCATCCGCCCGGCCGACGAACTTCCACCTGGTCATCGAGGCAGCATATCGATGGAATGCCCTCCACGTGCGCGCCGTCACGCAGTGAAGTTGAGTAATCTGGCAATTACACGTGAGTACCGGATGTGTTCGGTGTCGGATGGCCGACACCCGTACTCTTCCGACATCCCCGTCGGGGTCAGTTCCCGCGACCGGGCCGTGCCCGGCCGCCTCACCGGGAGGCCGTCTGATGAAGCCGGGTCCACTCCCTTCGGTCGACGTGCCCGATCCGGGCGACCGGGTCGAGCCGCCGCGGTGCGCCGCGCTCCCGACCCGCCTCGGCGTGACCGCACCGGGCCCGGACGAGCCGCTCGCCGTGGTCGCCGCCGGCCCGGCCGGCGCCGGTCGGCGCGAGCTGGTCGCCGGTCTGCTCGGGGTGCCGGCCGGGACGCTGGCCGTGCCCGTCGGCAGCCACCTGCTCGTCAACCACGCCAAGGTCGCCACCCGGGCGGCCGGTGTCCCGGGCTACCGCCACCCGCTCGCGTACGGCGCCGACCCGCTCGCCACCGGTCCCGCGCTGGCCCGGCCGCCGCGCCGGGTCGAGCTCGGCCTGCCCGACCCGCTGCTGCGGCACTTCGCGGTGCTCGACACGCCGGACACCGCCGCGCTGGGGGTGGCCGGTGGCCGGGTGCTGCGCGACGCCGTGGGCCGGGCCGGCGCGCTGCTTTTCGTGATCGCCGCCGACCAGGCGTTCAGCGCCGCCGAGCTGCACCTGCTGACCGAGGTGGCGCGGGCGTCGGTCGAGGTGTTCTTCGTCGTCACTCCCGGCGGGACCGGCTGGGCGGTGCCGGCGGACGGCGCGACGGCGGAGGGCACGGGGGCGTCCGTGCCGTCGCCCGGCCCCGCCGGCCCGCCCGGCCCCGCCCGCCCGCTCGACCCGGTGGCGGTCTCCATCGCGGCCCACCGGGCGGTGCTGTTGGCCGCGGTGCCCGCGCTCGCCCGGGCCCGGTGGTTCCCGGCCCGCCGCACCGAGCTGCCGAACCTGCGCCGGGCGTTGGTCGGCTGGGCCGCCGGCGAAGGGCTGCGGCGGGCCAGCGCCCGGCCGCCCGAACCACCCGGCGCGCACGGCCGGGTGCCGGTACTGACCGGCGTCGAGCCGGCCGAGCTGGCCGACCGGCTCGACCGCCAGGCCCGCTCCTGCGCCCAGCGGATCCGCCAGCATCTCGCGCTGGAACTGGCCAACATCCACCTCCGGGTGGTCCAGGAGATCGTCTTCGGGGTCGGCTGCGCCGGCCTGCCGGCGTTGCTCGACCGCGAGCTGGAGGCGCTGTCCCTGCTCGCCACCGCGCAGTGCGACGAGGCGGTGCGCGGCATGGTCGACGACGCCGCCGCCCGGGTCTTCGGCGCGCCGCTCGCCGAAGGCGTACGCCGGCGGATCACCCGCGCGGTGCGCTGGGGCCTCACCGACCATCCCGACGGCCGGGAGCTGGACCGGGTGCTCCTGGTCACCAGCACCGCCGGGGTCGCCTCGTTGGCCGGCGTCGGCGCCCTGGACGCGCTGGCCGGGCTGCCCGGCGCGGCACGCGACGAGGCGCTCCCGCCGGTCGGCGTGGCGCTCAACGGCGGCTGCTGGCAGCACTGGCGCGCGCCGGGCAACGACGATCCGAACGCCGCCCGGTCCTGGGCCCAGCGCGCCCTGCGCGAGGTGGAACTCGAACTGTCCCGCGAGGTGTCCCGTCGCTTCGAGGTGATCCGTCTCTCGCTGGGTGGGGTGCTCGCCGATGCTGTCGACCACGGCATCCTGCTCGCCTGAGGCCGGGGTCGCCGGGCGCGCGCCCGTGGTCCGGGCGGGCGATCCCGACCGCCGCGCCGTTCCGGTTCATCGGTTCGGCGGATCCGGTGGCACGATGGGGGGCATGGCGGCTCCACAGGTTGCGCCGGTCGAGACGCCGGACACCACAGAGGTGCCGGTCTCCGACCGGCCATGGGTGACCATCGTCTGGGACGATCCGGTCAACCTGATGACGTACGTGACCTGGGTGTTCCAGAAGCTGTTCGGGTACAGCAGGGAGAAGGCGGAGCAGCTCATGCTGGACGTGCACCACAAGGGCAAGGCGGTGGTCTCCAGCGGGGCCCGGGAACGCATGGAGCACGACGCGGCGCAGCTGCACGCGTACGGGCTGTGGGCGACGGTGGACCGGTCGTGAGCATGTTCCGTCGCCGGGGCGACAGCTACGTGGCCAGTTTCGCGGTGGACGAGGTGCGGGTGCTGCGCAAGGTCGCCTCCGAGGTGGTCGGGCTGCTCACCGACGGCTTCGACCACGGCGACCCGGTGGTCGGCCGGCTCTTCCCGGAGGTCTACCCGGACGACGACGCCGGCACCGCCGAGTTCCGCCGCTACACCGAGGGTGACCTGAAGACCGCGAAGATCGACCAGGCCGGCGCGATCCTCGCCGCGTTGCCCGACGGCGACGCGGGCGGCGAGGTGCGGCTGGACGCCGAGGCGGCCGAGGCGTGGCTGCGGGCGCTCAACGACGCCCGCCTGGCGATGGGCGTCCGGCTGGAGATCAAGGACGGCACCGACCTGGGTGAGGAACTGGACGACGCGGTCGCCGCGGACCCGGCCTCGTCCCGGGTGTTCCAACTGTCGGTCTACGCCTATCTCGGATATCTCCAGGAGTCCCTGCTCAACGCGCTCATCGACTGAGTGGTGACGGCGGCCACCTCGCCGCCCGGGGCGGCCAGGCGCTAGGCTGGTCGACGTGCTGAGCATCGACCGGTCGATCATCGACGCGATCGTGGCCCACGCGCGCCGGGACCACCCGGACGAGGCGTGCGGCGTGGTCGCCGGTCCCGCCGGCAGCGACACCCCGACCCGGCACATCCCGATGGACAACGCCGCCCGTTCGATGACGTTCTACGAGTTCGACTCGATGGAGCAGTTGCGGGTCTGGCGGGAGATGGACGACCGCGACGAGGAGCCGGTCGTCATCTACCACTCGCACACCGCGACGGAGGCCTACCCGTCCCGTACGGACGTCTCCTTCGCCGGCGAGCCGGGTGCGCACTACCTGCTCGTCTCCACCCGTGAGCCCGACACCGAGGAGATCCGCTCCTTCCGGATCGTCGACGGTGTGGTCACCGAGGAGCCGGTCGAGATCGTGGACGCCGCCGTGGACCCGAACGCCGTCCAGTCCTACATGTTCGGGCAGAGCCCGGCGACGGTCGACTACGAGTGTTCCGGCCGCTGATCCCCAGCGCCGGCATGCCCTTTCCCGTCCGTCACCTGGCACGACCCTGAACGAGGAGCACGAGACACCATGGCCATCGAGGTTCGCATCCCCACCATCCTGCGCAGCTACACCGGCGGCGCGAAGGTCGTCGAGGGCAGTGGCGACACGCTCGCCGACCTGCTCACCGACCTGGACTCCCGGCACGCCGGCCTGCGGGGCCGGCTGGTCACCGACGCCGGCGCGTTGCACCGGTTCGTCAACGTCTACGTCAACGACGAGGACGTCCGCTTCCTCGGCGCGCTGGACGCGAAGCTCAACGACGGCGACAGCGTGACCATCCTGCCGGCCGTGGCCGGCGGCGCGTTCGGCTTCGCCGCCGCGGCGGCGATCGCGTCGCACAGTGCCGCCGTGGCGGCGACCGCCTCGCACGGCGCCGCGGCGGCGACCGCGTCGCACGGCGCCGCGGCGGCGACCGCGTCGCACGCGAGGTCCGCGCACGCCGTCGCCGTCCGCTAGGCGGCCCGCCATGGCGCGGTACGACAGCCTGCTCGACGCCTCCGGGGGTACGCCGCTTGTCGGCCTGCCCCGGCTCTCCCCGACCGTGCCCGACGGGGCGCCGCCGGTGCGGCTCTGGGCCAAGCTGGAGGACCGGAACCCGACCGGCAGCATCAAGGACCGCGCGGCCCTGTTCATGGTCCGCGCGGCCGAGGAGGCCGGCCGGCTCCGTCCCGGCGACACCATCCTGGAGCCGACCAGCGGCAACACCGGCATCTCGCTGGCCATGGTGGCGAAGCTGCGCGGCTACCGGCTGGTCTGCGTGATGCCGGAGAACGTCTCCACCGAGCGGGTGCAGCTGCTCCGGATGTACGGTGCGGAGATCATCTTCTCGCCGGCCGCCGGCGGCTCGAACCAGGCCGTCGCCACCGCCAAGCAGATCGCGGCCGACCACCCGGACTGGGTGATGCTCTACCAGTACGGCAACGAGGCGAACGCCCGGGCGCACTACGAGACGACCGGGCCGGAGCTGTTGCACGACCTGCCGGGCATCACCCACTTCGTGGCCGGGCTGGGCACCACCGGCACGCTCATGGGCACCGGCCGCTACCTGCGGGAGAAGGTCGACGGGATCCAGATCGTGGCGGCCGAGCCGCGCTACGGCGAGCTGGTCTACGGCCTGCGCAACATCGACGAGGGCTACGTGCCCGAGCTGTACGACGCCGGGGTGCTGTCCCGGCGCTTCTCGGTGGGCACCCGGGACGCGGTGCTGCGTACCCGGCAGCTCGTCGAGGTGGAGGGGATCTTCGCCGGCTTCTCCACCGGCGCGATCCTGCACGCCGCGCTCGCCGTGGCGCACGAGGCGGTGAAGGCGGGCCGCCGCGCCGACGTGGCGTTCGTGGTCTGCGACGGTGGCTGGAAGTACCTGTCCACCGGGGCGTACGGCGGCACGCTCGCGGACGCCGAGGACGCGCTGGACGGTCAACTCTGGGCCTGACGGCCCGGTGGCGGTCCGGTCGGTGGGGACACACCGGCCGGATCGCCGCGATCTCCCGGATCCCGGACGCGTATGGGTGTCACGTTGATGACAACTTCCGGTAGATGATTCTTGCCCGACCGGCCGCCGCGTAGGCTGCGCAGCGTGGCGAGCGCGTCGGTGGAGATCAACGGCGGGACGGCTGCCGACGCACCGACTACCCACGGTGAGATCGAGGCAACCGGATGCGACTGACCGTCCTCGGCTGTGCGGGCAGCTTTCCGGGCCCCGAATCGCCCTGCTCCGCCTACCTGATGGAGGCCGACGGGTTCCGGCTCCTGATCGACTTCGGCGCGGGCTCGCTCTCCACCCTCCAGCGTTACGTCGGGCTGCACGCCCCGGACGCCATCCTCCTCACCCACCTGCACTGCGACCACATGTTCGACGCGGTGAACTACGTGGTGGTGCGCCGGTACGCCCCGGACGGCCCCTACCCGCCCCTGCCGATGTACGCGCCCTCCGGCGCGCCCGACCGGCTGGCCAGCGCGTACGGGCAGGAGGAGGGCACGGTGGAGGACGTCTACCAGTTCTACGGCCTCCAGCCGGGCACGTTCCCGATCGGCCCGTTCACCGTCACCGTCGACCGGATGAACCACCCGGTCGAGACGTACGGGGTGCGGCTGGAGCACGGCGGCCGGGTGTTCTGCTACTCCGCCGACACCGCGCCCTGCGAGGCGCTGCTGCGCCTGGCCCAGGACGCCGACGTGTTCCTCTGCGAGGCCAGCTACCTGGACGGCATGGACAATCCGCCGGATCTGCACCTGACCGGCCGGGAGGCCGGTGAGGCGGCCACCAAGGCGGGGGTGGGTCGACTGTTGCTCACCCACCTCGTTCCCGCGTGGGGCAGCGAGTCGCACACCGTGGAGTCGGCGACCGGTGCGTACGCCGGGCCGATCGAGGTGGTCCGGGCCGGCGCCGGCTACGACGTCTGAGCGGACGCGGGCACCGGCAGGCGGCACGATCGGCGTACCGCATAGGGTGCAGGCATGGCGCGACCTGACGGGCGGCGGCCCGACCAACTCCGACCGGTGACCCTGACCCGGGGCTGGAGCACCCACCCGGAGGGCTCGGTGCTCGTCGAGTTCGGCGCGACGCGGGTGCTCTGCACGGCCAGCGTCACCGAGGGGGTGCCCCGCTGGCGCAAGGGTTCCGGGCTGGGCTGGGTGACCGCCGAGTACGCGATGCTGCCGAGGGCCACCAACACCCGCTCGGACCGGGAGAGCGTCCGCGGCAAGGTCGGCGGGCGCACCCACGAGATCTCCCGGCTGATCGGTCGCAGCCTGCGCGCCTGCGTCGACCTCAAGGCGCTGGGCGAGAACTCCGTGGTGCTCGACTGCGACGTGCTCCAGGCCGACGGCGGCACCCGCACCGCGGCGATCACCGGCGCGTACGTCGCGCTGTACGACGCGGTGACCTGGCTGGCCGAGCGCAAGTCGCTGACCGGCAAGGTGGAGAAGGTGATGCACCGGTCGGTGTCCGCGGTCAGCGTCGGCGTGATCGGCGGCGAGCCGATGCTCGACCTCTGCTACGCCGAGGACGTGACCGCCGAGGTGGACATGAACGTGGTCTGCACCGGCGCCGGCGACTTCGTCGAGGTGCAGGGGACGGGCGAGGCCGGTGTCTTCGCCCGCGACCAGCTCGACGCGCTGCTCGACCTGGGCGTGGCGGGTTGTCTGGAACTGGCCGACGCACAGCGGAAGGCGCTGAACCTGTGACCGACAACAAGGTGCTGCTGGCTACCCGTAACCGCAAGAAGCTCGTCGAGTTGCAGCGGATCCTGGACGGCGCGCTCGGCGCCCACCGGGTCGCCCTGGTCGGCCTGGACGACGTGGCGGAATATCCGGAGCTGCCGGAGACCGGCCTGACGTTCGGCGAGAACGCGCTGATCAAGGCGCGGGAGGGCTGCCGGCGCACCGGCCTGCCGACCATCGCCGACGATTCGGGCATCGCGGTGGACGCGCTCAACGGCATGCCCGGCGTGTTCAGCGCCCGCTGGTCCGGCCGGCACGGCGACGACCGGGCCAACCTTCAGCTCCTGCTGGACCAGGTGGGCGACGTGCCGGACGAGCACCGGGGCGCGGCCTTCGTCTGCACGGTGGCGCTGGTGCTGCCCGGCGGCAAGGAGCACCTGGTCGACGGCCGGCAGCCGGGCCGCCTGCTGCGCGCGCCGCGCGGCGAGGGCGGGTTCGGCTACGACCCGATCTTCCTCGGCGACGGGCAGGAGCGGACCAACGCCGAGCTGACGCCGGAGGAGAAGGACGCGGTCAGCCACCGCGGCAAGGCGCTACGGGAGCTGGCCAAGCTGGTCGCCAAGGTGCTCCCCGCGGCCGGCTGACGGCGTTCCCGTGACGGAGCGGACGACCGTGGACCTCGCCGGTCCGGCCGTGCTGTGGAGCCGGTGGGGAGTGCTCGGCGCGGCTCTCGCCGCGCTCGGCCACGACGACGTCTGGTGGATCGACGCCGACGGGGCCCACCACGACGACCACGGGGGCAACTGGGGGCGGCTGGTTCTCGTCGCCGGCGACCGGGCGGTGCTGTTCGGCTACGACCACGAGTACAGCGACACGGTGGACGTGAGTCCCCCGATCGACCTGCTCGCCGGCGCTCCCGCCTGGCTGCCCTGGGCGGAACTGGTCCGGCACGCCGACGACGACCAGCTCGGCTACGTCTACTGGCACGAGCACGGCGACTGGCACCGGGTCCGCTACCCGGACCGGGTCGCCGACGGCCTCCCGCAGACCGTCGGCGCCGTCCTCGACGCCGACCGCGCCCGCCGGGAACTGGCGGAGGTGGTCTTCGAGTGGGCCGGGCACGACGTCGACGACGAGGCGGAACGGGCGGACGTGGCGACCCACGCCGACCGACTGCTCGCCGCCGCGGCCGGCCACGCGGTCGACGCGGCGGCGCTCACCGGGCTGCTCGGGCGGGTCCGGTCCGTTCCGGTCGAGATGGACGCCGCGCTCGCCTCGGCAGCGAGGGCCGGTCTCACAGCCGGCACTGTCGCACCGGTCGTGCCGGCGAGTGCCGAGGTGCCGCACCGGCGGGTCCGGAAGCTCAGTGAGACGCAGCACGAACGGCTGGTCTGGGCGGCCATGGGTGAGGCGGACGAACTGCCCCGCCCGGAGCCGGCCGGCACCGGGGCACTGGCGGCGCTGGTGGACTGGGCGCGCCTGCGGGCCCCGGGCGCGGACGGCCGGTCCTCGGTGGTCGTGGAGGCGCTGGACGGCGCGATGCGCCAGATTCCGGGCGAGTGCTGCCCGGTGGACCGGCCCGGGGACGGTTTCCGGGATCTCTTCACGCTGGTCGAGGAACTCCGGGCGGCCGAGGCCGATGCCCGGCACGGGCGCTGGATCTTCCTGCGCTTGGCGACCACGGCGGACGGTTTCTCCGTCGAGCGCCGTTACGACTCCTGGCCGGACTGGATGGGGCCGCGGGACAGCGGCCCGTGGCTGTCCCACCTGCGCGCCGAGATGCGGTCCCGGGCCGCCGAGTTCCGGCCCCCCTGGACCGCGCTGCTCGACCCGGACGTCGCCCACCTCCCCACCCCACCCCCGCACCCCGGCCGCTGATTCACGGAAAGCGTGGCCATTCGACGTCGAACAGCCACGCTTTCCGTGAATCAGCGCGAAAGCAAGGCGGGGGAAGGGGGAGGGGGCGGAGTGGGCGTCAGGCTAGGGGGCCGGTGGCGCGCTCGATGGCGGCGCGCAGGTCGGGGCCGGTGACGACGGATCGGGCGGCCTCCATCAGCGGGGCGAGGAAGACGTCCGGACCGGGGTCGCCGATCGTGTCGCCGAGCGCGTCCAGCGCGGCCCGGCCGGCCGGGGACGGCTCCAGCGGCGCGCGGAGCTGGAGTCCGCGTACCGCCGCCAGCAGCTCCACCGCGAGCACGCTGGTCAGGTTGTCCAGCACGGTACGCAGCTTCTTGGTGGCCGCCCAGCCCATCGAGACGTGGTCCTCCTGCATGCCGCTGGTGGGCAGCGAGTCGACCGAGGCGGGGGCCGCCAGCCGGCGGTTCTCCGCGACGATGCCGGCGGCGGTGTACTGGGCGATCATCAGCCCAGAGTTCACCCCGGCGTCGGGGGAGAGGAACGCCGGCAGGTCCCGGTTACGGGCCACGTCCAGCAGCCGGTCCACCCGCCGTTCGGCGATCGCGCCCACCTCGGCGGCGGCGATGGCCAGGTAGTCGGCGGCGAAGCCGAGCGGCGCGCCGTGGAAGTTGCCCGTCGACTCGACCCGCCCGTCCGGCAGCACCACCGGGTTGTCCACCACGGACAGCAGCTCCCGGCCGGCGACCACCTCGACGAAGTCCAGCGTGTCCCGGGCCGCGCCGGCCACCTGCGGCGCGCAGCGCATCGAGTACGCGTCCTGTACCGCGTGGGCCAGGTCGTCGCGGTGCGAGTCCATCACCGCCGAGCCCTGGAGCAGCCGGTGGATGTTCGCGGCCGAGGCGGCCTGGCCGGGGTGCGGGCGGATGGCGTGCAGCTCGGGCAGGAACGGCCGCTCCGAGCCGAGCATCGCCTCGATGGCCAGCGCGGCGGTCACGTCGGCCATGGCGAACAGGTGCCGGGCGTCGGAGACGGCCAGCAGCAGCATGCCGAGCATGCCGTCGGTGCCGTTGATCAGCGCCAGCCCCTCCTTGGCGGCCAGCTCGACCGGGGCCAGCCCGACCCGGCGCAGCGCGTCCGCGGCGGGGATCCGGTCGCCGGCCGGGCCGAGCACCCAGCCCTCGCCGAGCAGCACCAGCGCGCAGTGCGCCAGCGGCGCCAGGTCCCCGGACGCGCCCAGCGAGCCGTGCTCCGGCACCCACGGGGTGATCTCGTGGTTGAGCAGGTCCACGAGCGCCTCGGCGACGAGCGGACGCACGCCGGAGCGGCCGAGCGCGAGCGAGCGTACCCGCAGCAGCATCATGGCCCGCACCACCTCGCGGGGCATCGGCGCGCCCACCCCGGCCGCGTGCGAGCGGATCAGCGCGTGCTGCAACTCGGCCCGCCGCTCGGGGGCGACGAACGTGTTGGCCAGCGCCCCGAACCCGGTCGAGACGCCGTACACCGGGCGGCCGGCCGCCTCGATGGTGTCCACGATGGACCGGCTGGCCGCCATCGCCTCGACGGCGGCGGGGTCGAGCACGACCTTGGCGGTGCCGCGGGCGACCGCGAGCACGTCGGCGGGGGTGACCCCGGTGGACAGGATGGTGACGGTGGTCATCGTGGCACTCCGTTGTGCAGAACGTGGCGGATCAGTGGCACCCCCGGCCGGTAGGCCAGGTGCAGGTGGGTCGGCGCGTCGAGGACGACCAGGTCGGCCCGGGCCCCGACGGTCAGCCGCCCGACGTCGGTGCGGCGCAGCGCCGCCGCCCCGCCGGCGGTCGCCGCCCACACCGCCTCCGCCGGGGTCATCCCCATCTCGCGTACGGCGAGCGCGACGCAGAACGGCATCGACGAGGTGTACGACGAGCCGGGGTTGCAGTCGGTGGCCAGCGCCACGGTGACCCCGGCCTCGAGCAGCCGGCGGGCGTCCGGGTAGCGCGACCGGGTGGAGAACTCGGCGCCGGGCAGCAGCGTGGCGACCGTCTCCGAGCCGGCGAGCGCGTCCACGTCGGCGTCGGTCAGGTGGGTGCAGTGGTCGACGCTGGCCGCGCCGAGTTCCACGCCGAGCCGGACGCCCGGCCCGGGGCCGAGCTGGTTGGCGTGCAGCCGGACGCCCAACCCGACCGCCTGCCCGCAGGTGAGGATCGCCCGGGCGTGGTCGGCGTCGAACGCGCCCCGCTCGCAGAACACGTCGATCCAGCGGGCGTACGGCGCGGCGGCGGCCAGCATCGGCCCGCACACCAGGCCCACGTAGTCGTCGGGCCGGTCGGCGTACTCGGCGGGCACCACGTGCGCGCCGAGGAACGTGGTGTCCTCGGTGAACTCGGCGGCGATCCGCAGCGAGCGGGCCTCGTCGGCGACGCTCAGGCCGTACCCGCTCTTGATCTCGACGGTGGTGGTGCCCTGCCGCCGCATCTCCGCGCGCAGCCGGCCCACGGTGGCGCGCAGGTCGTCGTCGGAGGCGGCGCGCGTCGCGCCGACGGTGGTCCGGATGCCGCCGCCGGTGTACGGCTCGCCGGCCATCCGGGCGGCGAACTCGGCGGCCCGGTCACCGGCGAAGACCAGGTGGGCGTGGCTGTCCACGAAGCCGGGCAGCACCGCCGCGCCGGCGGCGTCGACGCGCCGGGCGGCGGCGGGCGCGTAGCGGGCCGGACCGACCCAGGCCACCCGCCCGTCCTCGACCAGCAGCGCGGCGTCGCGGCGGACGCCCAGCGGGTCGCCGCCCCGGCCGTCGTTGGTGACCAGCTCACCGATGTTGTCCACGAGCAGGCTGCCGGTCATGACGTGACCGCCGCGATCGAGTCCCGCAGCTCGGTGGGGACGTCCACCGTCAGGTGCCGGCCGTCGGCCACCACGGTCCGGCCGTCCACCACCACCTGCGTGACGTCGGCGGCGGTGGCCGCGAAGAACACGCCGACCGGCGGCACCCCGGCGGTGCGGGCGCTGTCCAGCCGTACCGTCACCAGGTCGGCCCGGTCGCCGACGGCGAGCCGGCCGGCGTCGCCCCAGCCGAGCGCGGCGTGGCCGGTCACGGTGGCGGCGGCGAACAGTTCGGCGGCGGCGAAGTGCCCGCGTCGGCGGGTGCGCAGCCGTTCGTCCAGCTCCACCGCGCGGGCCTCCTCGAACAGGTCGACCACGGCGTGGCTGTCGCTGCCCAGGCTGAGCGGGCTGCCCGCCTCGACGATCCGCCGGGCCGGGCCGATCCCGTCGGCCAGGTCCCGTTCCGTGGTGGGGCAGAGGCAGACGCCGGTACGGCTGTCGCCGAGCAGCGTCACGTCGGCGGCGGTCGGGTGGGTGGCGTGCACGGCGGTGGTGTGCCGGCCGAGCACCCCGTGGTCGGCCAGCAGCCGGGTCGGCGTGCAGCCGTGCACGGCCCGGCAGGCGTCGTTCTCGGCCGGCTGCTCGGAGACGTGCGCGTGCAGCGGCAGCCCGTGCCGGTCCGCCCAGCCGGCCACGGTGGCGAGCTGCCCGGCCGGCACCGCGCGCACCGAGTGGATCGCCGCGCCGCGTCGCACGTGCCCGTCGGTGGGGCGGAACGCGTCGACCCGTTCCGCCCAGCGCAGCGCGTCGCCGTCGCCGAACCGGCGCTGCGGCCCGGTCAGCTCCGCGCCGTCCACGCCCGCCGTCAGGTACGCGGCGTCCAGCAGCGTGAGCCGGATCCCGGCGTGCGCGGCGGCCTCCACCAGCGCGGCGGACATCACGTTCGGGTCGTCGTACCGGGTGCCGTCCGGGCCGTGGTGCAGGTAGTGGAACTCGCCGACGCAGGTGATCCCGGCGAGCGCCATCTCCGCGTACGCGGCCCGGGCCAGCGCCAGGTAGGAGTCGGGGTCGAGGCGGGCGGCGACCGAGTACATCGGGTCCCGCCAGGACCAGAAGTCGCCCCGGCCGGCGTGGGTGCGCCCGCGCAGCGCCCGGTGGAACGCGTGCGAGTGGGCGTTGGCCAGGCCGGGCAGCGTCAGGCCGGGTAGCCGGACGGCGTCCACCGTCACCCCGGCGGCCGGCGGACCGCCACCGGTCAGCGGCGTGACGGCGGTGAGCCGCCCGTCCGTCGCCTCGATCAGCACGTCCGACGTGGGTTCGGCGTGCTCGGGCAGCCAGGCGTACTCGGCCAGCCAGCGGGTCAGCGGCATGCCAGTTCCTCCAGCACCCGGGCCAGGGCGGTCACCCCGGCCGCGCAGTCGGCGTCGGTGGCGGACTCGGCCGGGGAGTGCGACACCCCGGTCGGGTTCCGCACGAACAGCATCGCGGTGGGCAGGTGCGCGGCCAGCACCCCGGCGTCGTGTCCGGCGCCGGTCGGCAGCACCGGCGCGTCGAGCAGCGCGACGAGCCGCTCCGCCAGCCCGCCGTCGAACGCGACGAGCGGCGTTGCCGACTCCCGCGTGCAGGTCAGCGCCGTGCCGTCCCGGCCCGCCCGCTCGGTGGCCTTGGCGCGTACCGCCTCGACCAGGCCGTCCAGCGTCGCCGCCTCGGCCGCCCGCGCGTCCAGCCAGCCGGTGACCCGGGACGGGATCGCGTTGGTGGCGTTCGGCTCGACCGACACCCGGCCGACGGTGGCGTGCGCGTCGCGCAGCCGGGCCTCCTTGTTCGCCGCGAGCACGGTGAACGCGTAGGTGAGCATCGGGTCGCGCCGGTCGGCCATCCGGGTCGTACCGGCGTGGTTGCCCTCGCCGGTGAAGTCGAACCGCCACCGGCCGTGCGGCCAGATGGCGGACGCCACCGCGACCGGCGCGTCCGTGTCGACCAGCGCGCGGCCCTGCTCGACGTGCAGCTCCACGAAGGCCGCGAAGCGGCCGAGCAGCGCCGGGTCGGCGCCCGCCGGCCGCCCGCCCAGCGCGTCGGCGAAGCTCACCCCGGCCTGGTCGCGCAGCCCGGCCGCGCGGTCGACGTCGATCTCGCCGGTGAGCAGCCGCGACCCCAGGCAGGGTACGCCGAACCGGGCGCCCTCCTCCTCCACGAACGCGGCCACCACGACGGGCCGGTCCGGGGTGGCCCCGGCGGCCCGCAGCTCGTCCACGGCGAGGAACGCGCTGACGATGCCGAGCGGCCCGTCGTAGGCGCCGCCGTGCGGCACGGAGTCGAAGTGGCTGCCGGTGAGCACCGCGCCGCCGGTCGCCGGGTCGCCCCACCAGGCGAACAGGTTGCCGTTGCCGTCCTCGCTGACCGGCATGCCCCGCCGGTCGGCCTGCTCCCGGAACCAGCCGCGCAGCGTGCGCTCCGGCTCGGTCAGCGCGTACCGCAGGTAGCCGCCGCTGCCGGCGTCCCGCCCGACCGGCGCGATCTCGTCCCACAGCGCGCGGAACCGGTTAACGAGGGGCCCTTCCTCTACCGAATGCGTTGACAAGGGGCCCCTCCTTACGCTTCGGCCATCGGGACGCGGACGCCGGTGCGCTCCGCGACCTCGCGGGCGTCGTCGTAGCCGGCGTCCACGTGCCGGATCACGCCCATCGCCGGGTCGTTGGTGAGCACCCGCTCGATCTTCTGCCCGGCGAGCGCGCTGCCGTCGGCGACGCAGACCTGCCCGGCGTGGATGGACCGGCCGATGCCGACCCCGCCGCCGTGGTGGATGGACACCCAGGACGCGCCGCTGGCGGTGTTGACGAGCGCGTTGAGCAGCGGCCAGTCGGCGATCGCGTCGGAGCCGTCGGCCATCGCCTCGGTCTCCCGGTAGGGGCTGGCCACGCTGCCGCAGTCCAGGTGGTCCCGGCCGATCACCACCGGCGCGCTCAGCTCACCGGAGGCCACCATCTCGTTGAACCGCACCCCGGCGCGGTCCCGCTCGCCGTAGCCGAGCCAGCAGATCCGGGCCGGCAGGCCCTGGAACGCGACCCGCTCGCCGGCCATCCGCATCCACCGGGCGAGCGACTCGTTCTCCGGGAACAGGTCGAGGATGGCCCGGTCGGTGGCGGCGATGTCGCGCGGGTCGCCGGAGAGCGCCGCCCACCGGAACGGGCCCTTGCCCTCGCAGAACAGCGGCCGGATGTACGCCGGCACGAAACCGGGGAAGTCGAACGCCCGCTCGTACCCGCCGAGTTTCGCCTCGCCCCGGATCGAGTTGCCGTAGTCGAACACCTCCGCGCCAGCGTCGAGGAAACCGACCATCGCCTCGACGTGCTTCGCCATCGACGCCCGCGCCCGGTCGGTGAACTCGGCCGGCTTGGCCGCCGCGTAGTCCCGCGCGTCGCCCGGCTCCACCCCCTCCGGCAGGTACGACAGCGGGTCGTGCGCGCTGGTCTGGTCGGTCACGATGTCGATCTCGACGCCGCGCGCCAGCAGCTCGGGGAAGAGGGTGGCCGCGTTGCCGACCACGCCGACGCTGAGCGCCCGCCGGTCCCGCTTCGCGGCCAGCGCCCGCTCCACCGCGTCGTCCAGCGAGTCGGCGATCTCGTCCAGGTAGCGGTCGTGTGCCCGGCGTTCCAACCGGGTCCGGTCCACGTCCACGATCAGGCAGACGCCGCCGTTCATGGTGACCGCCAGGGGCTGCGCGCCGCCCATCCCGCCGCAGCCGGCGGTGAGCGTCAGCGTGCCGGCGAGCGACCCGTCGAAGCGCTTGGCGGCGACCGCGGCGAACGTCTCGTAGGTGCCCTGGAGGATGCCCTGGGTGCCGATGTAGATCCACGACCCGGCGGTCATCTGCCCGTACATGGTCAGGCCGAGCGATTCGAGGCGGCGGAACTCCGGCCAGGTGGCCCAGTCGCCGACCAGGTTGGAGTTGGCCAGCAGCACCCGTGGCGCCCACTCGTGGGTGCGCAGCACGCCGACCGGCCGGCCGGACTGCACCAGCATGGTCTCGTCGTCGCGCAGCTCGGTGAGCGTCCGCACCAACGCGTGGTACGACGGCCAGTCCCGGGCCGCCTTTCCGGTGCCGCCGTAGACCACCAGGTCGTCGGGGCGCTCGGCCACCTCCGGGTCGAGGTTGTTCATCAGCATCCGCAGCGCGGCCTCCTGCGGCCACCCCTTCGCGGTGCGTACGGTGCCGCGGGCGGCGCGGACGGGCTGGTGCATCTCGTACTCCTCTCAGCCGAGGAACAACTGGCGGCGGGCGGCGGACGACTCGAACGCCTCGAGCCGGGCCTGGGTCTCGGCCGGGGCGGCGTCGCAGATCGCCTGCAACACCACCATGGCCAGCGTCATCGGGGCGGTGTGCAGGTCGAAGACGAGGTCGGTGCCGACCGCGGCGGGCAGCACCACCTCGGCGTGGTCGGTGGCCGGGCTGACCGGGGAGTCGGTGATGGCCACCACCGTCAGCCCGGCGTCGCGGGCCTCGCGCAGCGCGTCGAGCGTCTCCCGGGGGTAGCGGGGCAGCACGAACGCGAGCAGCGCGGTGGCGCCGGCGGCGACGGCCTGGTCGAGCCGGTCGGCGAGCAGGCTGCCGCCGTCGTCGAGGACCCGCACGTCCGGGTGCACCTTCGCGGCGAAGTACGCGAAGTACGCTGCCAGCGGCGCGGCGGCGCGCAAGCCGAGCACCGGCAGTGGTCGGGTGGCCGCCAGCAGCTTGCCCACCTCGGCGATCCGGTCGGCGTCGGCGAGCTGCCCGGCGAGCCGGTCGAGGTTGGCCCGCTCGGCGTGCACCGCCCGTTGCAGCGGGTTCCCGGCCGCGGCCGGCTCGGTCGTCCCGGTGGCGGCCAGTTCCCGCAGCCGGCGGCGCAGCGCGGGGTAGCCGTCGTGCCCGAGCGTCATGGCGAACCGGGTCACCGACGGCTGACTGACCCCGGCCAGTTCGGCCACCTCCGCCGCGGACAGGTACGCCGCCGCGCCGGCGTGGCGTACCAGGCAGTGCGCGATGCGGCGCTGGGTCGGGGTGAGCCGCACGCCGTGGAAGAGGTCGAGCAGGCGGTCGGCGCTGGACGCACCGTTTTCATTCACCCGCTGACTCTATGCATGAAAACTTTCAGCAGGCAAGGGGGGCGGCGGTCCCGCTCAGGCCGACGGGTCCGCGCCCAGCCCGGCGGTGAAGGACCGGCAGACGTCGTAGTCGGGCAACCGGCCCGCCGCCCGCGCCTCGGCCAGGCTCGGCGCGGCGGCGTCCCGCGCGGACAGCAGCGGCGTCGCGGTCGGCCAGTCGATGGCCAGGGCCGGGTCGAGCGGGTGCACGGTGTGCTCGGCCGCCGGCCGGTACGTGGCGGAGCAGAGATAGCTGATCGTGGCGTCGTCGGTCAGCGCGCAGACAGCGTGCCCGAGCCCTTCGGCGAGGTAGACGGCCCGCCGGTCGGCGTCGTCCAGGCGTACCGCCTCCCACCGGCCGAAGGTCGGCGAGCCGACCCGCACGTCCACCACCACGTCCAGCACCGCCCCCCGGACACAGGTCAGGTACTTGGCCTGGCCGGGCGGGACGTCGGCGAAGTGGACGCCGCGCACCACGTCCCGCGCCGAGACCGAGAGGTTGGCCTGGGCCAGCCGCAACGGATGCCCCACCGCCTCGGCGAGCCGGTCGTGGCGGTACCACTCCAGGAAACGTCCGCGCGGGTCGCCGTGCTGCTGCGGCGTGACCTCCCAGGCCCCCTCGATGCCCAGCGGCCGGATCCTCACGAGCCGCTCCGGACGGCGCCCGGCCGCTCGGCCAGCAGGCCCAGCAGGTAGTCGCCGTAACCGCTGCGGGTCAGCGGGTGGGCCAGCGCCCGCAGCCGCTCGTCGTCGATCAGCCCGGACCGCCAGACCACCTCCTCGACACAGCCGATCTTCATGCCCTGGCGCTCCTCGATCACCCGGACGAACTCGGCGGCCTGCATCAGCGAGGTGAACGTGCCGGTGTCCAGCCAGGCGGTGCCCCGGTCGAGCACCGTCACGGACAGCTCGCCCCAGCCGCGGTAGGTCTCGTTCACCGCCGTGATCTCCAACTCGCCACGGGCGCTGGGCGTCAGCTTGCGGGCGATGTCGACCACCCGGTTGTCGTAGAAGTAGAGGCCGGGCACCACGTACCGGGAGCGGGGCCGGGCCGGCTTCTCCTCGATCGACAGCACCCGGCCGGCCGCGTCGAACTCGACCACGCCGTACGCCTCCGGGTTGGCGACCGGATACGCGAAGACCCGCCCGCCGGCCGGGTCGCCGTGCTGCGCGAGCTGCCGGCCGAGACCGACGCCGTGGAAGATGTTGTCGCCCAGGACCAGCGCGACCGACTCGTCACCGATGAAGTCCGCGCCGATCAGGAACGCCTGCGCGATGCCCTCCGGCCGGGCCTGCTCGGCGTACGTCAGCCGCAGCCCCCACTGGCCGCCGTCGCCGAGCAGCCGCTCGAACTGCGGGCGGTCCTCCGGCGTCGTGATCACCAGGATCTCCCGCACCCCGGCCATCACCAGCGTGGACAGCGGGTAGTAGACCATCGGCTTGTCGAACACCGGCATGAGCTGCTTGGAAACGGCCCGCGTGATCGGCCAGAGCCGGGATCCGGTGCCACCGGCGAGAAGGATTCCGCGCACCCGCGGAGCGTACCGTCGCGTAAACTCCACGATCCGTGAGGATCCTCGTCACCGGTGGCGCCGGCTTCATCGGCTCGGAGTACGCGCGGATGCTGCTCGGGCGGCCCGGCGGCGACGGGGCGTGGACCCCGGACCCGGCGCCCACCGCGGTGACCGTGCTGGACAAGCTCACCTACTCCGGCAACCCGGCCAACCTCGACCCGGTACGCGACGATCCCCGCCTGCGCCTCGTGCACGGCGACATCTGCGACGCGGCCCTCGTCGACGACGTGGTCGGAGGCCACGACGTGATCGTCCACTTCGCCGCCGAGTCGCACGTGGACCGGTCCATCACCGGGGCGGCCCCGTTCGTCACCACGAACGTGCTCGGCACCCAGACGCTGCTCGACGCCGCGCTGCGCCACGGCACCCGCCGCTTCGTGCACGTTTCCACCGACGAGGTGTACGGCTCGATCGACGTCGGCTCCTGGACCGAGGCGTGGCCGTTGGCGCCGAACTCCCCGTACTCGGCCTCGAAGGCCGGCGCCGACCTGCTGGCGTTGGCCTACCACCGCACCCACGGCCTCGACGTGGTGGTGACCCGATGCAGCAACAACTACGGGCCGTACCAGTTCCCGGAGAAGGTCGTCCCGCTCTTCGTCACCAACCTGCTCGACGGCGGCACCGTGCCGCTCTACGGCGACGGCGGCAACGTCCGGGACTGGCTGCACGTGCACGACCACTGCCGGGGCATCGCGCTGGTGCAGGAGAAGGGCCGCGCCGGCGAGGTCTACCACATCGGCGGCGGCACCGAACTGACCAACCGCGAACTGACCGGCCGGCTGCTGGCGGCCTGCGACGCCGACTGGGACCGGGTGGCGCCGGTCCCCGACCGCAAGGGCCACGACCGCCGCTACTCGCTCGACATCACCAAGATCCAGAACGAGCTGGGGTACGCCCCGAGCATCGACCTCGACCGGGGCCTGGCCGACACCGTGCGCTGGTACCGGGAGAACCGGGCCTGGTGGGAGCCGCTGAAGGCGGCGCACCGGTGACCCGGCTGCTGGTCACCGGCGCCGGCGGCATGCTCGGTCGCGACCTGGTGACCGTGCTGCGCGCCCGCCCCGACCGGTCCGTCACCGCCGCCACCCGCGCCGACCTCGACGTCACCGACCCGGACGCGGTACGGGACGCGGTCGCCGGGCACGACGTGGTGCTCAACGCCGCCGCGTGGACCGATGTGGACGGCGCCCAGACCCGGGAGCGCGACGCCACCGCCGTCAACGGCGACGCGGTCGCGCACCTGGCCCGGGCCTGCGCCGCCACCGGCGCCCGGCTGGTGCACGTCTCCACCGACTACGTGTTCGGCGGCGACGCCACCCGGCCGTACCCGGAGGACGCGCCGACCGGCCCGGTCAACGCGTACGGGCGGAGCAAGCTCGCCGGGGAACGGGCGGTGGCCCGGCTGCTGCCCGAGCGCGGGTACGTGGTGCGGACCGCCTGGCTCTACGGCGCCCACGGGCGCAACTTCGTCACCACCGTGCTGCGGCTGGCCGCCGACCGCGACCGGCTCGACGTGGTGGCCGACCAGCACGGGCAACCGACCTGGTCGTACCGGCTCGCCGAACGGCTCGTCGCGCTCGCCGACGCGGCGCTGGCCGGCGACGCCGCGCCGGGCGTCTACCACGGCACCGCGTCCGGCGAGACGACCTGGTACGGCCTCGCCCGCGCGGTGTTCGCACTGTCCGGCCTGGACCCGGCGCGGGTCCGCCCGACCACCGGCGACCGCGTTCCGCGCCCGGCGCCCCGCCCCCGCTACAGCGTGCTGGCCCACGACCGGTGGGCCGCCGCGAAACTGCCGCCGCCCGGAGACTGGCACACGGACCTGGCCGAGGCGCTGACCGACCTCGACGGCCGGCCCGGAGCACCTCCGCCGGGCTGACCTCGTCCGGACGGACCACACCGCCCGCCGGTCGGCCCGCCCGCCCGGCCCGGAACACCTCCGCCGGGATAACCTCGTCCGGACGGACGACACCGCCCGCCGGTCGGCCCGCCCGCCCGACGCGGGCCTTGCGGCCGACCCGTGCGGGATCGATGATGGCCGAAAGAACCGGACCGGACCGGACCGAGGAGTCGACATGCAGGTGATCCACCAGCCACGGGTGGCGTGGGACACGGCCCGGGTGATCGGCGACGCGCTCCGGGACGACGCGCTGTTCGGCTGGCTCCACCAGGAGTTCGGCGGCCTGTTCGGGCCCGCCGCCGGGGATGCCCTCGCGGAGAGCCGCGACCGGGTCCGCTGGGCCGGCGACGCCCGCCTCCCGGTCGAGACCGGCCTCTGGCGGGTCCGCCTGGAGGACGCGCTGCGGCAGCGCCCGGAGCTCGCCGACGAGCTGGCCGGTCTCGCCTCGGTCGCCCGCGCGCACCGGCCTTAGCTTTCGCTTAGCCCGCTTGTCCGGCGACCACCCGGTCCGGCAGCATCGACCGGCGTGACCGACGGCAGCGCGCCCCACCCCGCCACGTCCACCGGCGACGGGCACCCGCCCACCCGGACCGGACGTCGCCGTACCCCGACCCGGGCCCGCCGCCGGCTCGCCGCCGCCGGCCTGGCCGCCCTCGCCGCCGTGGTCGCGGTGACCCTCGCGGTACGCGGCGGCGCGGCCCCCGCCTGCGCCGCCCCACCCCGCGCGGCCCTTCCGTTGGCGGTCGTTCCCGCTCGCGCGGCCCTTCCGTTGGCCGCCCCGCCGGCCGGTGGCGTCACGCACACCGGCAAGGCCACGTTCTACGACTCGAAGGGCGCCGGCGGCAACTGCTCCCGGCCCGCCGCGCCCGCCAACCGGCTCTACGTCGCGCTCGGCCCGAGCGAGTACGCGGCCGGCGCCTCCTGCGGCGGCTTCCTCGACGTCACCGGCCCGCGCGGCACCGTCCGGGTGCTCGTCATGGACCAGTGCCCGGAGTGCGCCCCCGGCCACCTCGACCTCTCCGCCGAGGCGTTCGCCCGGATCGCCGACCCGGTGCAGGGCGTGGTGCAGGTCCGCTACCGGGCCGTGGTCGACCCGCCGCTGCCCGGCCCGCTCACGTTCCGCCTCAAGGAGGGCGCGTCCCAGTGGTGGTTCGCCGTCCTGGTCGGCGACCACGGCAACCCGCTGCGGTCGGTGGATGTCCGGCAGAACGGCTCGTGGCGCGCGGCGGCGCGCGAGGACTACAACTACTGGCTGATCCCGTCCGGCGCCGGCCCCGGCCCGTACACGATCCGGGTCACCGACGTGTCCGGCCACCGGGCCACCGCCACCGGCATCCGGATGCTTCCCGGTCAGGTGCAGCGCAGCACCACCCGGATGTACGGCGGCGGCGCCGCGACCACCGCCCGTACCGCGAAGCCGTCCCGCTCGCCGTCGTCCCCCCGCCCGACCCCGACCCCGACCCCCAGCCGTCCCGCCTCCCCACCCCCGCCCACGTCACCCTCGGCCACCCCGCTCCCGGCCTCCCCGTCCCCGCTGACGCCCCTCCGCGAGGCCGCCGCCCCCACCTGCACCTGACCCACCCCGCCCCCCGCCCCCCGCCCCCCGCCCCCCGGCCCTCCGTCACCCCGCACCCCACCCCCGCACCCCCACCCCCGCACCCCCGCACCCCACCCCCGCACCCCCGCACCCCCGCACCCCCGCACCCGTGCCCACTGATTCACGGAAAGCGTGCCCATCCCGGCCGGAATGACCACGCTTTCCGTGAATCAGCGCCCTTCCTCAAGAGCGGGTGGGGGGTCAGGGGAGGGGGAGGGGGAGGTCCTGCCACATGAGGATCTCGTCGCGGGAGTCGGTGGGGGACAGGCGTAGGGCGGCGGGGAGACGGCCGACCTCGCGATAGCCGAGGCGGCGGTAGAAGCGGTCCAGGCCGAGCCCGTCGCGGACCGTCACGTGCAGCGCCGTCACGCCCAGCGAGCGGGCCACCCGCTCCGCCTCGCGCATCAGCGCCGCGCCGTACCCGCGTCCCTGGGCGTCGGGGTGCACCATGACGCGCTTGAGCACCCGCCAGTGCGTCTTGAGGTGGAAGCGGTTGTCGCTGATGACCAGGACGGCGACGAGCCGGTCATCCTGGTAGCCGGCGAGCAGCCGGTCCGGTCCGTCGGCCACGTCGGCGAGCGTCGACTCGGCGAACGGGCGCACCTCGGCGGCGCTCACCGGGGCGACGAAGCCGACCGCGCCGCCGGCGTTGGTCGCCGCCACCCAGAGGGTGACGAGCCGTTCGCGCAGCTCGGGGGTCAGGTCGGGGTCGAGCACGAAACGCAGGTCCACGCCGCCATCCTGCGCGTGACGACGCGACCCGGGCCTACGTTCGTGACCTTCCCGACAGATGCCGGTGCCAACGGCGCCGGTGGACGGGTGGTAGGGCCGGCGGGACTCGAACCCGCACTGGTGCGGACCTAAACCGCATGCCTCCTGCCAATTGGGCTACGACCCCTTCACGGTGAACACCGTCGTCCTCCACGGCCATTCTGGCTGACGTCGCAGGCGCCTGCCGATCGGGAAGCCGGTCGGTGTCACAGCCTCCGGATCGTAGACCACGTCCGGCGCCGGCACTGCCGGCCTCCGGTTGCCGGCGTACGTGGCGGTCTGGCTGTGGCAGTTCGGGCAGAGCAGCCGCAGGTTGCGTGGACGGTTGTCCAGGAAGTCGCCGTTGATGTGGTCGACGTGCAGGGTGAGCGGCGCACCCTGCCAGGTGGCACCGATCCCGCACGCCTCGCACTCGTCCGGCAGGCCGATCGCGTGGAGCGCCCGCTTGAGTCGATGGCCGGCGACTCTGCGGCTGCCCTCCGGGCGGTTCGTGAGCAGCGCCGTCACCGGCAGGCGGACACCGCGCCTGCCCCTGTTGTGGGCCTGCCCGGTGAAGTGTGAGGTGTCGACGCCGAAGCGTTTGAGCTGCCGGCTGATGTGCGCGTGCGACCCGCCGCTGATCCGCACCCCCAGCAGTCGCATGACCTCGGTGACGCTGTGCGCCCGCGCGGCGGTCGCGGCCAGCAGCTCGGGGGAGTACCGGTAGCGAACCACGTGCCGACGGTAGCGGCGGCCTCCGACAGCGTCAGTCGAGACCGAGGTCGCGGCGCAGCTTGGCGACGTGCCCGGTGGCCTTGACGTTGTAGAGCGCCCGCTCGATCTTGCCGTCGGCGTCGATGACGAACGTGGAGCGGATCACGCCGGTGACGGTGCGCCCGTACGACTGCTTCTCGCCGTACGCCCCGTACGCGGTCAGCACCGCCTTGTCCTCATCGGCGACCAGCGGGAACGTGATCGCGTCACGCTCGCGGAACTTCGCCAGCTTCGCCGGCTTGTCCGGGGAGATGCCGACCACCTGGTAGCCGGCGGACTGCAACGAGGCGAGCGAGTCGCGGAAGTCGCACGCCTGCTTCGTGCAGCCGGGCGTCATGGCAGCCGGGTACGCGTACAGGATGACCTTGCGACCACGCAGGTCGGCCAGGGAGAGCGTCCCGCCGTCATCGGTCGGGAGCGCGAAGTCGGGGGCGGGGTCGCCGGGGTTCAGGCGGTCGGTCATGGCGGGAACGATACCGCCGCACGCGGGCCGGAGGCGGGCGGCGACGCGCGGCCGGGTGGTGATCATCACCATGGCTTGTTGCAAGGGATTGGCAACAACGTCTCGCGGGAAATAGGCTCTGCCCGTGGAAACCCTGGCGATGCACATCTCCAACGGGATCATCGACGGTCCCGTCGCCGCGATCTTCGCGGCCTTCGCGCTCGCCGCGCTCACGTTCTGCGTGCTGCGCGGCCGGGCCGACCTCGACGACCGGCTGGCGCCGATGGCCGGCCTGGTGGCCGCGTTCATCTTCGCCGTGCAGATGCTCAACTTCCCGATCTTCACCGCCGGGGTGAGCGGCCACCTGCTCGGCGGCGCGCTCGCCGCGCTGCTGGTCGGCCCGTGGGTGGGCGCGCTCTGCGTCGCCGTGGTGCTTGTCGTGCAGGCCCTGGTGTTCGGGGACGGCGGGGTGGCCATGCTCGGCCTCAACATCACCAACATGGCGATCCTGGGCACCGCCGCCGCGTACCTGCTGATCGCGCTGCTGCTGCGGGTGCTGCCGCGCACCCCGGCCGGGCTGGCGGTCACCGCGTTCGTGTCCGCGCTGGTCAGCGTCGTGGTCGCGTCCCAGGGCTTCGTGCTCCAGTACTGGCTGGGCGGCACCACCGACCTCGGCAGCAACCTCGGCGGGCTGGCCGGCACGATGGCCGTCGCCCACCTGCTGATCGGCATCGGCGAGGGCCTGATCACCGCGACCACTGTGGTCACCGTCGCCAAGGTCCGCCCCGATCTGGTGTACGCGTTGCGTGCCCTGAGGAAGCCGGCCGTACCGGCCCCCGCCGTCCCGGTCGCCGGAGGTGCCCGATGAGCAAGCGTTCCTGGCCGTTCCTCCTCGGTGGCCTGCTGGTCGCCCTGCTGCTGGCCGGCGTGGTCAGCAACTACGCCTCGTCCCACCCGGACGGGCTGGACTCCTCGCTGCTCAAGGGCTGCACGGTGAACGCCGACGACGAGATCACCGGCGGTAGCTGCCCGGCCCAGCAGGCGAAGGATCACGAGTTGGCGGACAGCCCGCTGGCCGACTACGGCGTCCGGGGAATCGGCAACGACTTCCTCTCCACCGGCCTGTCCGGCGTGCTCGGCGTGCTGCTCACGTTCGCGCTCGGCGGCGGCCTGTTCTGGCTGGCCCGCCGCCGCGGCCCGGCAGCCACCGGCTCGGCAGCCGCCGGCCCGGCAACTGGCGGCCCGGCAGCCGGCGGCCCGGCAGCCGCTGGGCCTGCGGGCGACGACAGCGGGACCACCGCGCAGCCCTCCGGCACCCGCTGAGCCGGGGGATCGACGAATGGGCGCCGGGCACGGGCACGTGCTCTACCGCGAGTCCGGCTCGCCGGTGCACCGCCTCCCGCCGGAGGTGAAGATCACCGCCATGGTGCTGTTCACCGTGGCGGTGGTGGCCACGCCCCGGGAGGCGTACTGGGCGTTCGGCGGGTACGCGCTGCTGGTCGTCGCCGTGGCGGCGCTGGCCCGGGTCGGTCCGCGCTGGCTGCTCGGCCGGGCGCTGATCGAGCTGCCGTTCGTGCTGTTCGCGTTCGCGCTGCCGTTCCTCGGCACCGGCGAGCGGGTCGGGGTGGCCGGGCTGAGCCTCTCCGTCGACGGGCTGCACGGCGCGTTCAACATCCTGGCCAAGGGCACGCTCGGCGTACTCGCGTCGCTCCTCCTCGCCGCGACCACCACGACCCGGGACCTGATCCTCGGCCTGGACCGGCTGCGCTGCCCGCAGATCCTCACCCAGATCGCCACGTTCATGCTGCGCTACCTGGAGGTGCTGGTCGGCGAGGCCCGGCGGATGCGGCTGGCCCGGGTGTCCCGGGGCGACGACCCGCGCTTCCTCTGGCAGTTGCGCGGCTTCGCGGCCGGTGTCGGCGCGCTGTTCCTGCGCGCGTTCGAGCGCGGCGAGCGGGTCTACCTGGCGATGGTCTCGCGCGGCTACACCGGCCGGATGCCGGCGGTGTGGCAGGGAGCCGGCGCGGCCACCGCCGGGCAGTGGGCGGTCGCCGCGACGGTCCCGGTGATCGCGGCCTCCATCGCCGCCGCCGCGCTCGTCCTGCAATGATCGGGTACGTGCAGCCGCCGCCCTCCCTGGACGTCCGTGGCGTCCGGTACGCGTACCCGGACGGTCACGTCGCCCTGCACGGGGTGGACCTGACCGTGCCGCGCGGCGACCGGGTGGCGTTGCTGGGGCCGAACGGCGCCGGCAAGACCACGCTGGTGCTGCACCTCAACGGCATCCTCACCCCGACCGAGGGCACGGTCGAGGTGGGCGGCCTGACCGTCTCCCGCGACCGGGGCACGCTGGCCGAGGTGCGCCGCCGGGTCGGCATCGTCTTCCAGGATCCGGACGACCAGCTCTTCCTGCCCACGGTGGCGGAGGACGTCGCGTTCGGTCCGGCCAACCTGGGGTTGCGCGGGGCCGAGCTGGCGGAACGGGTCGACGAGTCCCTGGCGGCGGTGGGCATGACCGAGCACCGGGACCGGGCGCCGCACCACCTGTCGTTCGGGCAGCGGCGGCGGGTGGCGGTGGCCACCGTGCTCGCGATGCGACCGGAGATCCTGGTGCTGGACGAGCCGTCGTCGAACCTCGACCCGGCGGCCCGCCGGGAGCTGGCGGAGATCCTGCGCGCCCTGCCGGTGACGCTGCTGATGGTCACGCACGACCTGCCGTACGCGGCCGAGCTGTGCCCCCGCGCGGTGATCCTGGACGGCGGCCGGATCGTGGCCGACGCCCCCACCCCGGACCTCCTCGCCGACGCCGCCCTGCTGGCGAAACACCGCCTCGAACTCCCCTACGGCTTCACCCCGCCCCTCCCCCGCCCCTGACCCGGCCCCTCCCGCCCCGACCCTCGACGATCTTGCACTTTCCGCCCCGACAAAGAGGACAGAAGCCGCACCACACGGGCCGCAACCGCAAGATCGCCGGGGCGGGGCGGGGCGGGGCGGGGTGGGGTGGGGTGGGTGGGGCGGGGTGGGGTGGGTGGTTAGGGGATTGGGGTTGCGTGGGGGTGGGTGGGGCGGGGGGTGGTGCGGGTGGTGCGGGTGGTGGTGTGGAGGCGGAGCAGGCCGGCGGCGACCGCGCCGGCGCCGGTGGCCAGCGCCACGGTGACCAGGATCCGGATGAGCGTGGGTGGGCCGGCGGCCGGGGGGACCGAGCGGGCCAGCACGGCGAGGTTGGACACGCCGGCGAACAGTGTGAGGCAGGCGCCGGCGAGCGCCAGCGTGAAGTCGGCGGCCGGGCGGCGGGCCAACGCGTACCCGCCGGCGGCCAGCGCGCCGAGGCCGGTGAGCAGCGTCCACACCTGGCCGGTGACCAGCTCGGCGAGCAGACCGCCGGCCCCCGGAGCGCCGGTGTCGAGCGCCCGGCCGACGGTGAGCGCCACGGTGGCCGCGCCCCCCACGGCGAGCAGCCCGCCCACCGCGCGCAGCGCACGGACGCCGGCAGCCGTGCCGCCGGGCACCAACCCGGCCGCGCCGAGCGTCAGGAAACCGAGCGTGGCGGCCACCCACCACGGGTACGGGTCGGGCGGCGGCACCCAGTCCAGCGTGCCGCGTACCTCGGTCGGGGTGTCGCCGGCGCGCAGCGGCACCACCCAGTCGCGGACCCGCTGGACACGGCCCGGGTCGGCGGCGACGGCGGCGGGCGGGCCGTCGGAGCGCCAGAGCGTGCGCTGGTCGTGCCAGCGGTAGGTCGGCCCGTCGGCGATCCGCCGCCAGGCCGGCGCGGCGGCCGGGTCGGCCTCGGCCGGGAGCCGCGTCTCCCCGGCGATGGTGCGGTTCAGCCAGGTGGCCGGCGAGCGGCTGTTCTCGAACACGCCGGCGGGACCGATCCGCAGGTACGGCTCGCCGGAGTAGCCGAGCACGGTGACGTCGGCGCCGCCGCGGTTGGTCAGTTCCAGCCGCGCGCCGGCCTCCACCATGCGGGCGGTGAGCCCGGTCCGCTCCGGGCCGACGCCGGTGACGGTGGCCCGGTAGTCGGTGCCGTCCGGCGCGTCCGCGCCGTGCGCGGCGGCCGGCGAGGCGACTGCGAGCAGGGCGGTGGTCGCGGCGGCGACCAGCAGCCCGGCCCGGCGCAGCGGTGCGGGGGTCACTTGCCGGCCGCCGCCACGGCCGCCTTGATGCCGTCCGGGCTCTTGTCCGCCAGCTCGGTGCCGTTGACCTTGATGGTGGGCGTGCCGGTGACGCCGGACCGGCTGGCCTCGTCGGTGACGTGCCCGGTCCACGCCGTGTACGTGCCGTCGTTCACGCAGGAGCCGAAGTCGTCCCGGTTCAGCCCGACGCCCGCGCCGATGTCGATCAGCTCGTCGTTGCTGAGCCCGGCGCTGCCCTCGGCCGGCTGCTTCGCGAAGAGCTGGTCGGTGAACTCGCGGAACTTGCCGCCCTTCGCGGCGCAGCCGGAGGCGGCCGAGGAGCGGGTGGAGTACTCCGTGGTGGAGAAGCGGTTCAGGAACGCGACCGGGTGGAAGACCACCTTGGCCTTGCCCGCGCTGACGAGCTGGTTCACCGTCTCGCCGTTGACCTGCTGGAACTGTTTGCAGACCGGGCAGAGGTAGTCCTCGTAGAGGTCGATGGTGACCGGGCCGGAACCGTAGACGATGCCGGTGCCGGCGTCGTTCGCGCCGGGCGGGGCGGTGAAGTCGTCGGACTTCTGCGAGGAGTAGACGGCCCAGCCGATACCGCCGGCGATGACCAGCACCAGCACCGCGGCGATGGTGGTGAAGAGCGTGCGCTTGCGGCGCTTCTCCCGGGCGATCTGCTCGCGTACCACGCGCGAGGCGTCCTTGCGGCCCTTGCGGCTACTCATCGTCGTCCTCCACGGTGTCGCCCGCGAGCCACCCGTCCATCGAGAACGGGGTGCGGGGCCAGATCAGCAGGAACCCGGCCAGCGCCAGGAACCCGAGGTCCCGGAGGATCTCCGGGAGGTAGCTCGGCGTCTCGCCGGCGCCGAGCTGGCCGCCGCTGCCGAAGCACCCGCAGTCGATGGCCAGGCCGCGGGCCCAGGCCGAGGCGATGCCGGTGACGAAGACCACCAGCAGCGCCGCGGAGACGCCGGCGCTCACCCGGGTGGCGAGCCCGGCGAGCAGCAGCAGGCCGAGGGCCAGCTCCACGAACGGCAGCGCCGCCCCGATCACGGTGGCCACGTCGTACGGCATCACCTGGTAGGCGTTCACGGCCCGGCCGGAGGCGGCCAGGTCACCGACCTTGGCGCCGCCGGCGACCAGCCAGACGGCGGCCAGGCCGAGGCGGGCCGCGACGCCCAGCCAGGGGCGTAGCGCCGGCCAGCGCGCGGCGGCAGGGGAGGGGTGCACAGTCATTCGTCGTCCGGCGGTCACGAAAGGTTCCCGCTATCCGGCCCGCGTGTCGCCGACGGCGTCAACCAGTGCGTCGCGGGCCCGGGCGACCCGGGATCGGATGGTGCCCACCGGCACCCCCTCCACGTCGGCGGCCTCGGCGTAGGAGAGGCCGAGCAGTTGGGTGAGCACGAACGCGGAGCGTCGCTCGGCGGGCAGCCGGCGGACCAGGTCGGTGGCGCCGAGCTGGCCGGCCGGGTCCGGGTACGGCCGGTCGGTGGCCGCCTGGGCGGCGAGCCGCTCGTCGAGCCGGCGGCGGCGCACCAGGGTACGCAGGTGGTCGGCGCAGGCCCGTCGGGCGATGCCGAGCAGCCAGGTGCGGGCGGTGGACCGGCCCTCGAAGCCGGGCAGCGCGCGCAACGCCCGCAGGTAGGTCTCCTGGGTCAGGTCGTCCGCGCTGTCCGGGTCGACCAGGGCTGCGGTGAAGCGCCAGACCTCGGCCTGGGTGGCCCGGACGAACGCGGCCCGCGCGTCCGGGTCCCCGTGCCGGGCCGCCAGCGCCCAGTCGGTGACCGTCTCCCGCGCAGCCCCGGCCCCCGCCCGGAGGCGGTCGGCGGCGGTGTCGCGCGGGGCGGGGATCACGTGAGACGAGGTTACGCGGCGTACCTGTGCCGGACAGGGTCCTTCGGCCCATTCCGTGGTCCGGCACACGCCGGGAACTTTTCCCACCCCCTCACCGACTACCCCGGCATGACCTCCGACCAGCACGCGGGCCGGGCACCTCGGCGTGCCCGCCGGAGGTCGGCTCGCCGGAGGCCGCGCGGTTCGGGAACCATGGCGGTCATGAATGCTGCCGTACGCCGCCCGCCCGGGGCCGTCGCCGCCCGCTCCGGGGCCGCCGCCGGGCTGCTGCTCCTCCTGCTCGCCCTGCTCCTCGCCCCGGGCACCCCGGCCAGCGCCCACGCGGTGCTGGTGAGCAGCAGTCCCGCCGCCTCCGCGGTGGTGCCCGAGGCGCCCGCCCAGGTGGTGATCACGTTCAGTGAGGGGGTCCGCAAGGTCCCCGGGAAGGTGCGGGTGATCGCCCCGGACGGTTCGCGGGCCGACCGGGGCGAGCCGACGTTCCGGGGCGCCGAGGTCAGCATCCCGGTGGACCCGTCCGGCGGGCGCGGCACCTACCTGGTGAGCTACCGGGTCATCTCGGCGGACAGCCACCCGGTCTCCGGCGCGTTCACCTACTCGGTCGGCGCCCCGTCCGAGCCGCCGACCGACACCGGCTCGGACAACCGGGCGAACCCGGTGACCGAGAACGCGGTCAAGGTGGCGAAGTACGCCGGCTACGTCGGTCTGCTGTTGCTGGTCGGCCCGGCGCTGGTGCTGGCCGCGCTCTGGCCGCGCCGGCTGTCCCGGCGAGGGCCGGCGCGGCTGGCCTGGGCCGGGCTCGGCGTGCTGGCGGTGGCCACGCTGGCCGAGTTGTGGCTCCAGGTGCCCTACACCAACGGCGGCGGCCTGTTCGACGTCACCTCGGCGGGCCTGGGTGACGTGCTGGGCAGCGCCTACGGCGCCACCCACCTGGTCCGGCTGGGCCTGCTCGCGGCGGCGGCGTTCCTGCTCCGCCCACTGTTCGCCGGGCCGGTCGGCCGCACCGACGGGATCATCCTGGCGGTCCTGGGCGGGGCGGCGTTGTTCACCTGGCCGCTCGCCGGCCACGCCGCCGCCTCGCCCGCGCCGGCGGTCTCGGTGGTGGTCGACGCCGTGCACCTGGGCGGCATGGCGGTGTGGCTGGGTGGCCTGGTCATGCTGGCCGTCTTCCTACTGCGCCGCGCCGACGAGCGCGAACTGGACGCGATCCTGCCGATCTGGTCCCGCTGGGCCGCGCTCGCGGTGGCCGCGCTGCTGCTTGCCGGCACCGTGCAGGGGCTGATCGAGGTGGCCACCCCGAAGGCGCTCGTCGACACCACGTACGGCCGGCTGCTGCTCGCCAAGATCGCGCTGTTCGCGCTGGTGATCGGCGTCGCCGCGTACTCCCGGGCACTGGTGCGGCGGCGCGTCGCCGCCGGCCGGCCGGGCGCGATGCGGCGGGCCGTGGTGGCCGAGCTGGCGATCACCGCGGTGGTGCTCGGCCTGTCCGCCACACTCGTGCAGACCACCCCGGCGCGGACCGCGGGCACCGGCGTGACCGGCGGCTCGGTCGACTACTTCTCGACCACGCTGAGCAGCCCGAAGTATTCCCTCCAGGTGGAGCTGGACCCGGCCGAGACCGGCAACAACTCGCTGCACCTCTACGCCTACACGACCGACAACCGGCCGCAGGCGGTGCAGGAGTGGAAGGTCACCGCGGCGCTGCCGTCGGCCGGGATCGAGCCGATCACGGTGCCGCTGCTGCCGCTGAGCGACAACCACGCCACCGGCGAGGTCAGCCTGCCGGCCCGGGGCGACTGGCAGCTCCGGATCACCGTCCGCACGTCCGACATCGACCAGGCCACGGTGACCGCCACCGTGCCGATCAAGTAACGGAAGGTTCCCTCTGATGATCCGTCTCCGGCGTTCCGCGACCGCCGCCGCGCTGACTCTCGCCGCCGTCTCCGCGACCGTGCTCGGCCTGGCCGGGTCGGCCTCGGCGCACGTCACGATCAACCCGAAGGAGGGGACGCAGGGCGGCTACGGCCGGTTCGCGTTCCGGGTGCCGAACGAGAGCGACACGGCGTCGACCGTCAAGGTCGAGGTGAACCTGCCGGACAACGCGCCTGTCGGTTCCGTCTCCACCATGCCGGTGCCGGGCTGGACGGTGGCGGTGGAGAAGCGCAAGGTCGACCCGCCGGTCGAGGTGCACGGCAGCCAGCTCACCGAGGCGGTCTCGAAGCTCACGTTCACGGCGGCGCCCAACGGTGGCGTGAAGCCTGGCGAGTTCCAGGAGTTCCCGGTGTCGATGGGGCCGCTGCCCCAGGTCGACACCATGGTGTTCAAGGTGCTCCAGACGTACTCCGACGGCAACGTCTCCCGCTGGATCGAGGAGCCCACGCCGGGCGCGGAGGAGCCGGAGAACCCGGCGCCGGTGCTCGCGCTGGCCGCCGGTGGGGCGTCCGCGTCCCCCGGCGCGAGCGCGCCGGCCGTCGCGGCGGACGACGACGATGACGA
Organism: Micromonospora sp. NPDC051141; assembly: GCF_044455765.1. Lineage (NCBI taxonomy): Bacteria > Bacillati > Actinomycetota > Actinomycetes > Micromonosporales > Micromonosporaceae > Micromonospora > Micromonospora sp. NPDC051141. The sequence continues at coordinate 9,951 of NZ_JBITFD010000013.1, read as the reverse complement.
CGACGCCGACTCCGGGGCGGCCACCGCGTTCGGGGTGGCCGGGCTGGTTGCCGGCCTGGCCGGCCTGGTCCTCGGTGGGCTGGCGTTCGCGCGCACCCGGCGGGAGCCGGCCGCGAAGTCCTGAGCACGGCACGGTCACCGGCCCGGCGGAGCACGTCCGCCGGGCCGGTGCCCGTCGGTGGGCCGGGTGCGGTGGATATCCGGCGATCGGCGGAGCGTCGTCGGTAAGGTCGGCCGGGTAGTTGGCTACCGAGAGGGACGACGCGAATGCGTTTCGTGCGCACGATCGCCGGCATGCTGCTGCTGGCCCTGGGAATTCCGGCGCTGCTGGCCGGCGCCGGGCTCTGGCTCACCGCCCGGCACGCCGATCCGGCCGGCGGCTTCACCGCCCGCTTCGAACCGGTCCGCACGCCCGCCCGCGCGGTCGTGGTGACCGACGTGGACGCGCTGCTGCGGGCCGACCTGCCGGCGGCCCGCACCGGGCAGGTCCGGCTGCGACTGGCCGCGCGGGACGCCGGTGGCCCGGTGTTCCTCGGCCTCGCCCCGACCGACCAGGTGCGCCGGTGGCTGGCCGACGTCCCGCACAGCACCGTGCGGCGCGTCGCGGTGACCCGGGGCCCGCTGCCGGTCCGGCTCGACCCGGCCACCGCCGGCGTCGCCACCGCCGTCCCGGCCGGGCAGTCCTTCTGGGTACGCCAGGGGGTCGGCTCGCTCCAGTGGCGCCCTGCCGAGCTGGGCGACCGGTCGTTGAGCCTGGTGGTGATGCGCGCCGACGGGGCCGGCGGGCTCGACCTGAGTCTGCGGGGCGAGGTGCGGGCCGGCTGGTTCCCGGGCGTGGCGTGGGCGTCGCTGGCCGGCGGCACGCTGCTGGTGGTCCTGGCGGTGCTGGTGCTGCTGCGCCCGCACCGGCCCCGGGAGGTGGTCTTCGTGGTCGAGCCGGACCAGGTCCCGGTGCTGGCCGGACGGCTCGGCATCAGCTCACTGAGCGAGCTGGGCCGGCCACCGGACCGGGCGTCCGACCCGCACCGGCAACTGGTCGCCGTCGGCCCGGTAGCCGGGGAGCGGGGCCGCGCGGCGATCTCCGCCGGGCCGGGCCGGCGCCCGGCCAGCCTGGCCGACCTGCCGGCCGACGGTGACTCGTCGTGGCCGCCGGTCTCCCGGCGGGGCGACAGGTGATGCCGGCGCGACGGCGGGTGGCCCTCCGCGCTGCCGACGCGGAGGGCCACCGTCACCGGGGGAATTCGGTGCTACCTGGGAGAAAACAGAGGTAGTTGGGACAAGATTAGCGCCGAACGCCACCGTTTGCGAGGTCTGTCCGTTCAACGACCGTCGCGGTTCGCCGGCGGACCGGCAGCACCGCCAGCAGCAGCAGGCTCAACAGCACGTACGCGTTACGCGTGACGAAGTCGACCGGGTCGTCGGTACGCGCCGGACCGGCGCCCCAGTCCTGGAACGTCACCACCCCGTACACGATCACCACGCCGGTGCCCACGGCCAGCGCGAGCAGGCCACGACGCCGGCGGGTCCCGGTCGCCGTCGACGGGTCGGCGGCCAGCGCGGCGTCCACCAGCACCACCACCGCCGGAATGAACCAGTACAGGTGGTGGGTCCAGGTGATCGGGGAGATCAGGCCGCCGACCAGGCCGGTCAGCGTCAGACCGGCCAGCGCGTCCCCGGCCCGCGCCGCGCGCGCCGCCCGCCACAGCCCGTAGCCGGCGACCAGCAGCGCGAGCACCAGCCACGGCAGCCGGCTCGGCTCCTCCGGCGCGGTGATCCGGCTGAGCAGTCCGAACAGGGACTGGTTGCCGGTGTAGTCGGTGCGCCCCACCCGGTCGGTGGCCCACAGCTCATGCGTCCAGAACCGCCACGAGTCGTGCGGCGCGACCGCCGCCGCCAGCAACGTGGCCGCCGTCGCAGTCGCCGCCGCCACCGCCGCGGCCCGCCACCGCCGAGCGGCCAGCAGGTAGAGCACGAAGATCCCGGGAAACAGCTTGAGCGCCGCCGCCAGCCCCACGCCCACACCGGCCCAGCGCCGCCCCTGCGGTACGGCGAACAGCAGGTCGGCCAGGATCAGCACCACCAGCAGCATGTTGATCTGCCCGAAGGTGATCGTCTCCCGGGTGCTCTCCACCGCCAGCACCAGCAGCACGGCAACGGTCAGGCCGAACACGCGGGGCAGGCCGTGCCGCCGCAGCACCGGCGTCACCAGCCAGCGGGTGGTGACCACCACGCCGGCCACGGTCAGCACCGTGAACGCGGCGATCGTGACCCCCAGCGGCAGCAGCGCGAACGGGCGCAGCAGCAGCGCCGCGAACGGGGGATAGGTGAAGTAGAGCGCGCCCTGCACCCGGTCCGGCTGGACGTAGTCGTAGAGCGGGTGCCCGGCCGCCCACCAGTCCATCGCCCGCATGTAGATCTTCAGGTCGAAGTAGTCGTGCACGAAGCCGGGCAGGTAGAGCGCCGGCAGCATGGCCGCCAGCGCCAGCACGGTGACCACCCGCCGAGCCGTACGCCCGCCCGCGTCGTCCGGGGTGACGGCGGGTGGCGCGACGGATTCGGCTGGCACGGGGAAACCCTAGCGGTCCACCTGGCCGACCGTGCCGAGGCGCGGGCGGGTCGGCGGCGCGTAGTCTGTCCCGGTGGCTGATCTTCTCGTCTGGATCGATTGTGAGATGACCGGGCTCGACCTCGGCCGGGACGCCCTGATCGAGGTCGCCGCGCTCGTCACCGACCCCGACCTCAACGTGCTCGGGGACGGTGTGGACGTGGTGATCCACGCCGACGACGCGACGCTCGCGGGTATGCCGGAGATCGTGCGCACCATGCACGCCAAGTCCGGCCTCACCGACGAGGTGCGCCGGTCCACGGTCACCCTCGCCGAGGCCGAGGACCTGGTGCTCGACTACGTCACCAGCCACGTGAAGGACCCGAGGACCGCGCCGCTGTGCGGCAACTCGATCGCCACCGACCGGGGCTTCCTGGCCCGCGACATGACCCGGCTCGACGCCCACCTGCACTACCGCATGATCGACGTCTCCTCGATCAAGGAGCTGTGCCGGCGCTGGTACCCGCGGGTGTACTTCGGTCAGCCGCAGAAGGGCCTGGCGCACCGCGCGCTGGCGGACATCCGGGAGAGCATCCGGGAGTTGGAGTACTACCGGCGGACCCTGTTCGTGCCGCTGCCCGGCCCGGACGTGGAGACCGCGAAGGCGATCGCCGCCCAGCTCTGACGTCCGGGTCGGAACCCGGTGGACGGGGCGGGGCCGGGTGTGGCTATTATTGGTCCGCGCACCGCCCGGGTGACCGGAGCGGCGAGCATGGTGGCTGTAGCTCAGTTGGCAGAGCACCGGGTTGTGGTCCCGGTTGTCGTGGGTTCAATTCCCATCAGTCACCCCAACGACGAAGCCCCCTCCTCCGGGAGGGGGCTTCGTCGCGTACGGGGTCGGTCAGGCGGTCGGCTCGGCGCTGGGCGTCCCGGCGTCCGGGCTGGTGTCGTCGCCCGGCTCGGCCGGCGGCTCGTACGGCAGCGCGCTGCCCTTGACGTACTCGTCCCAGCTCATGTTCCAGTCGGTCCAGCCGTTGCCGTTCTGGAGCTTGCGCTCGGTGCCCTTGACCGTGATCGGGTCGCCCAGGCGGGTGTTGGCGAACAGCCAGTTGCCGTCCTTCATCGAGACGTTGACGCAGCCGTGCGAGACGTTCGAGCGTCCCTGCACGCCCTCGGACCAGGGGGCCGCGTGGATGAACTCGCCGCCCCAGGTGAGCCGCTGCGCGTAGTCGATCTCGGTGCGGTAGCCCTCCTCCGGGCCCAACTCCTCCATGGTGTCGAAGACGGTGTGCCGGAGCTTCTCGATGACCACCATGGTGCCGCTGGACGAGGGGGTGCTCTTCTTGCCGAGGCTCACCAGGATCGTCTTGACGACCTTGCCGTCCTTGGTGACGGTCATCCGCTTGGTGCGGTTGTCCACCGTCATCACGAACGACGGGCCGATCTTCACGTCGACGGTCAGATCGGAACGGCCGTACCAGCCGTCGCCAAGCGGCAGCCCGTTGGCCCGCACCTGGTAGGAGACCGTGCTGTTGGCCTTCCAGAACGTCTTGGGCCGGTAGTGCACCTCGGTCGGGCTGATCCAGCGCCAGATGCCCTCCTGGGCCGGCTGCGCGGTCACCGTCATCCGGCGCTGCATGTCGTCGCGGTAGTCCTCCGGGATGGCCCGGCCGAACTTCACGATCAGCGGCATGCCCACGCCGACGACCTGGTTGTCACCGAGGAAGCTGGTCACCCGGACCTGCTTGGCGGGCTTCGCCATCACGGTGAACGTGCTGGTGGCGGTCGCCGGCTTGCCGTCGTCGCCGGTCGCCGTCACGGTCGCGGTGTACGTCTGGGCGTAGTCCAGCGCGGCGGCGGGTTCCCAGCTCTTGCCGTCGGCGGCGAGTGTGCCCTCGACCGCCTTGCCGGTGGCGTCCTTCAGCTCGACCGCGGTCTCCTGCGCGTCCTTCGTGGTGAAGGTGATGGCGGTGGTGGCGGGGACGTCCTTGGCGTCGGCGGCCGGCTCGCTGATGGTGGCCGCCGCCTTCGGGGCCTTCTCGCCGCCGTCACCGCCGCCCTGCCAGCTCGACGGTTTGTCGCCGCCGCCGGTGCAGGCCGTCAGCGCCATGGTGGCGACGAGCACCACGGCGGCGAATGCGCGGCGCCCGCCGCGACGGGCGCTCCCGCCCCGGATCGGTTCGTCCTGGCCAGCTCGCATGATTCCCTCACAAGTGTGCTGCGCGGTCCCGATCGTCTCTGGTCAGACGCGTCGGACCGGGTACTCGTTGCCGGAAGTGAACCGGAACACCCCGGTGACGGTGTAACGATTCTGTCGTCGTCCGGCGCTTCGTTGCTGGGGACGAGTCCCGGCGCCGCCGCAGGCGGCGGCGTCCGACAACGGTACGCCGCTTAGAACGGCGCGCCCTGCCCGCCCTTCGGCACCGGCAGGGCGCTGCCGGCGACGAACTCCGACCAGCTCAGGCTCCACGCCGTCCAGCCGTTGCCGGGCGCCAGCCGCCGTTCGGTGCCCTTCACCGTGATCGGGTCGCCGACGAGCGTCTTGCCGAACAGCCACCGACCGTCGGCCATCGACACGTTGACACAGCCGTGCGACACGTTCCGGCGGCCCTGCACCCCCTCCGACCAGGGCGCGGCGTGAATGTACTCGCCGCCCCAGGTGAGCCGCTGGGCGAAGTCGATCTTCGTGACGTACTGGTTGTTCGGGTCCGGCTCGTCGCGGGTGTCGAAGACGGTGGACTCCTTCTTCTCCATCACCACCATGGTGCCGCTGGATGAGGGGGTGCTCTTCTTGCCCAGGCTCACCGGCAGCGTGCGGATCACCGCGCCGTTCTCCGAGACCGTCATCTTCTTGGTGGCGTTGTCCACCGTCATCTCGAACGCGCGGCCGATCTTCGCGGTGGCGTTCCGGTCGACGTTGCCGTAGCGGCCGTTGCTCAGCGGGATGCCGGCCAGCGCCAGCCGGACGGTGAGCGTGGTGCCGGTCTTCCAGTACTCCGGGGCGCGGTAGTAGGCCTGGGTGCCGTTGGCCACCCAGTACCAGGCGCCGGGCTGCGGCGGATCGGTCTGCACGAACATGCGCTTCTGCACCGCCGCCCGGTCCTTCTTCGGGATGCCCGGCGAGAACTCGGCGACCACCGGCATGGCCACGCCGTACGTCTTGTCGCTGAACAGGTAGAGGCCGGAGCCGATGGTGGACTTCGGCTTGGCCATCGTGGTGAACGTGCTGGTGCCCTGGTGGGTCGCGCCGTCCGGGCCGGTCCCGGTGACCGTGGCGGTGTACTTCGTGGCGTACTTCAGCGGGGAGGACGGCACCCAGCTGGAGCCGTCGCGCCGCATCCGCCCGTTGACCGCCGTGCCGTCGGCGGTGGTCAGGACGACCTTCGACACCGTGCCGCCGCCCGGGACCCGGGCGCTGATCTCGGTGCTGGCCGGCCGGCCGGTCGCGCCGTCGGCCGGGCTCACCGACAGCGGCGACGCGGCGGGGGCCCCGTCACCCGACGGGGTGGCCGTCGGATCCGGTGCGGTGGACGAGACGCCACCGACCTGCTGCTGCTGGCCGGGCACGAAGGCCGGCTTCTCCTCGTCGCCGCCGCACCCGGTCAGTGCCAGCGACGCCGTGAGGACCAGGACGCCCACCATCGCCCCGGACCGCGCGAACCTGCCCATGCCCACCCCTGTCGTAGCGTGCCTGGCGGACATCGTGCCCCATCGACGCCAGGACGCCCGTCCCCGTAGGGGCTCGGCTGTCGGGTTCGGTCGGTTTTGCCGGTTAAGCTCGTCCGAAGGGTGGACCCCGGTATCGGATTGGAACCCCGCTCGGCGGGCATGCTAAGGTTCTTCCCGTTGTCAGCGAGCGCCGCTAGCTCAACTGGCAGAGCAGCGGACTCTTAATCCGCGGGTTCGGGGTTCGAGTCCCTGGCGGCGCACCAGCAGCAAGGCCCCGAAAGGCGCTCCGCGCCGGTCGGGGCCTTCTTCGCGTACGCCGGTGGTGACTCGGCCCGCCGGCTCGGCGGTGCGGGCGGCATCCGGACGACAGGTGGCCGGGCCGGCTGCCGCCGAGGTGGCCGGCGGGCGCGGTCGGGAGCCTCCTGTCGATCTCCGCCCCAGAGGTCGGACGGCTGGGCCGATTGCGATAGGCACAGTCGGCGGACGATCCGATGGTTGCGCGGTAAACGTCTGACGTCTACGCTGCAAGGCAGCATTCTGTGACCATGGGCAAGCGGGTGTGAGCGGGCATCGGGCGTTACCGACGGCACGATAGGTGCAGTCGGGCGGTACGTCTCGCTCGAAGCGCACGTGGCCTCGCGGCTGTTCCTGCCGCTTCTTGTCAGAGCCCACCATGGTCGGAACCTCCCCGTGCTCCCCCTCCGTCGGCGGTTATTCGCGCGGTGGTCCACCGTCGCGCCCCGAGGACGATTGTCCAGCGAACAAGTCCTGTCGGCGGTAATGCGAAAGGAATGGTCCGTGAAACCAGCCGTATCTACCGTTCGAAGGTCACTGCTGGCAGTCGTGCTGGCCGTCGCCGCCACGGTCCCGGCAGTGGTCGCGAGTCAACTGCCGGCCTCGGCCGCCGTCCAACAGACCTACTATGTCGCCCCGGACGGAAACGACGCCAACCCGGGAACGCTCCAGTCGCCGTTCCGGAGCCTGCAACGCGCCAGGGACGCCGTTCGTACGGTGAATTCCAACATGACCGGCGACATCCAGGTCTACCTGCGTGGTGGAAGTTACCCGGTGAACAGCACCATCGAGTTCGGGGCCGGTGACTCCGGCACCAACGGATATCGGGTCAGCTATTCCGCCTATCCCGACGAGACCCCCGTTCTCGAAGGTGGGGTGCGGGTGACGGGGTGGACCCAACACAGCGGCAACATCTGGAAGGCGCCGCTCGACCGTGCCAACAAACTGCGCGCGCTCTACGTCAACGACAAGCGGGCGTACATGGCGTCGAAGACGATCGGCTCGGCGGGCTGCTACGGGACGTACACCATTACGGCCGGGCAGGCCGCGTGGGCCTGGGAGTCGGGGTCGCAGTGCGACGGCGCCAAGTACAACCTGAACGACTTCCCCGCCGTCGCCCGCAACTCCGACGACATCGAGATCGAGACAGGGACGACCTGGACCACGGCGATCGTGGGAGTCCGCCAGGTGACCACGAGTTCCGACGGCGCCAACCGGGTGGCGCTGTTCCAGCAGCCGGGCGCCGCCATCGCCCAGGGCGCGTTCAACGGCAACGCCCAGACCGGCGGCAGCCACAAGGTGATGAACGCCTACGAGTTCCTGGACGCGCCGGGTGAGTTCTACTTCGACAAGGGCAGCCGGACGCTCTACTACTACAAGAGCAGTTCCGAGAACATGGCGACCGCGTCGGTCTTCGCGCCGAACAACGTGACCACCCTGTTGCGGGTCGCCGGCACCTCGACGAGCAGTCACGCTCGCAACATCACGTTCTCCGGTCTCACGGTCCAGCACTCCGACTGGAACCTGTTCACCGTCGCCGGTTCGTCGTTCAAGCAGGCGCAGCAGGGCAATCTCGGGGCGCAGGCGTACGCGAAGCGGAACTTCCACGACTACTACTACCGCAACGTCGACGTCACCCCGGGCATCGTCCAGGTGGAGAACGCCGACGGGATCCTCCTGCAACGCAACCGGATCCAGCACACCGGCGCCGACGGCATCAACATGGTCAACGACGTGCAGAACAGCCAGCTGGTCGGCAACCTCACCAACGACATCGCCGGCTCCGCCGTCACCGTCGGCCATCCCCAGCACGTCTACATCGGCGACGGGACGTCGACCAACCGCGAGAAGTGGTCCCCACAGGTCGAGGGGTTGCCGAAGAACATCGCGATCAGGAACAACTACCTCTACGACAGCGCGGTGCTGTTCAACGGGCACAGCCCCATCTCGGCGTACTTCGTCGACACCCTGACGGTGCAGCACAACCGGATCGAGAAGTCGCCCTGGGCGGGCATCACGCTCGGTTGGGGCTGGTGGAACTTCGACGGATCATCGGGCTCGATCGCGCCCAACCGACCCACCACGACGGCGCGGAACAACACCATCAGCTACAACCACATCGTCGACACGGTGCAGCGCCTCAGCGACACGGCGCCCATCTACACGCTGGGCAGCCAACCCGGCACCACGATCACCAACAACTATCTCCAGGGCGTGCCGTCCGGGCACAAGTACGGCCTCCACCCCGACGAGGGATCGGCGTACCTCACCTTCCGCGACAACGTCCTGAGCGTGGACAAGAACATCACCTGGATGATCAACTCCGACGACTTCGGGCGCAAGCACGACCTGAGCATCACGCAGACCTACGGCCCCATCAACAAGGTCTCGAACAAGAACCTGCCCAACAGCACGATCAACGACATCATCGTCTCCGCCGACTACGTCTGGCCGGCGCCGGCGTACGGCATCGCGGTCAACTCCGGCCTGGAGGACGCGTTCCGGGACATCGTCCCGGCGGCCAACCTGTCCCTGCCGAACCACGTCCTGCCGGCCAGCACCTACGTCACGAGCGGGACGGCATCGATTCCGATCCGGAGCGCCGGGGACGCGACCAGGGCGGTCTGGCTGGCTCCCGCCGGCACCACCGCCTTCGCCACCGGCCCGACGATGACCAGGGCCGGGGGCACCGACACGTCCATCGCCGTACCGACGTCGCAGGGCGAGTACCGGCTCTACGTCCTCGACGCGCAGGGCAACCGGTCGGCCGAGTCCAGCTCGATCGTCCGGCAGCAGGGCACCGGCACCGGCCAGCAGGGCGGCCGGCTCGTGGGCGGCCAGTCCGGCCGGTGCGTCGAGGTGCCGAACTCCGCCACCACCAACGGCACGCAGGTCCAGCTCTGGGACTGCGCCGGCGGCGCGAACCAGCAGTGGGCCTACACCGCCGGCAAGCAAATGACCGTGTACGGCAACAAGTGCCTGGACGCGAACGGCGCGGGCACCAGCAACGGCACCACGGTCATCATCTGGGACTGCCACGGCGGCGCCAACCAGCAGTGGAACGTCAACGCCAACGGCACCGTCACCAACGTCCAGTCCGGACTCTGTCTCGATGCCAACGGCGCCGCCACCGCCAACGGCACGAAGATCATCCTCTGGTCGTGCAACGGCGGCGCGAACCAGCAGTGGAGCCTTCGCACCTGACCGACCGCCCGGGGCCGGGCCGACCCGGGCCGACCCCGGGCCGGCGCACCGACGAGCAAGGCCCCGATGTCCGCTTCCGCGGGTCGGGGCCCTGTTCCGTGTCCCGCGGGCGGCAGGCGGTCGTTCGGTGCCGCGGGGGGGGGGGGGGGGGGGGGGGGGGGGGGGGGGGGGGGGCGGGGGGGGGGGGGGCGGGCGCGGGCGGGCCGGGCGGGGGGGGGGGCGCGGGCCGGCGGGCGCGG
>NZ_JBITFD010000012.1:164558-245226 GCF_044455765.1 Micromonospora sp. NPDC051141 | reverse complement strand
CCCCCCCCCCCCCCCCCCCCCCGCCCCCCCCCCCCCCCCCCCCCCCCCCCCCCCCGGGGCCGCCCCGCCCCCGGCGGGGGCGGCGGGTCGGCCGGCCGTGCGCCGCGCCCGCGTCGTGGTTCAGGCCGGCAGGGTGGCCAGCAGCGCCGCCTCCCGCTCCGGAGCCAGACCCACCGGGGCGCGCGCCGGTCGACCGGCCCGCGCCGGCACCCGACCCACCTCCCGCAGCCACCGCCAGGTGTCCGCGACCGTCTCGGCGACCGGCCGGCAGACCAGACCCGCCGCGTACGCGCGCTCGACGTCGCGCTCCTGCAACCAGCGGTACTCGTGCCCGCGCGGGATCCAGATCGGCAGGTCGTTCCACGGCTCCACGCCGGCGGCGAGGATCGGCGCCGGCGGCGTCCACCGCAGCGTCGCGTCCGAGCCGGTGGCCGCCACCACCGAGTCGAGCAGCTCACCCATCGTCGTGTGCCCGCTCCGACTCACCACGTTGTACGCCCCGCCGACGCCCTCGGCGCCCCGGTCCAGCAGCCAACCCGCCAGGTCGCGGACGTCCACGTACTGCACCGGGAGATCCGGTGGCCCGGGGGCCAGCACGTCCCCGCCCCGGGCGACCCGGTGCAACCACCACGGCAGCCGCCCGATGTCCTCCCCCGGCCCGAGGATCAGGCCGGCCCGCACCAGCAACGCCCGCTCGCCGAACACCTGCACGGCGGCCCGCTCCCCGCCGGCCTTGTTGCGCGGGTAGTCGCCGTCGTCCGCGTCCGGCTCGGCCGCGATGGTCGGCGCCTCCTCCCCGGTGCCCGGCCCGGCCGTCGGCGCGTACACCGAGCCGCTGGAGACGTAGACGTAGTGCGGCACCGCACCGGTCAGGGCCCGTGCCGCGTCCCGCACGGCCCGGGGCGCGCCGTCCCAGGTGTCCACCACCAGGTCCCACTCGCCGCCGGCGAGCGCCGCCAACCCGCCGGGCTCGTCGCGGTCACCCCGCAACCGGTGTACGCCGGCCGGCACCTCGCCGTGCACCCCCCGGTTGAAGACGGTCACCGCCCAGCCACGGCGGACCGCCTCGGTCACCACCGCCCCACCGACAAAACCCGTGCCACCCAGCATCAACAGTCGCATCGCCCCACCCTGCCCCCGGAACCCCGGGCCGGGAGGACCTGTTCACGGTGAGCGGATCTGCCAACGGCAGAACCCACCCGTTCCTCCCCACCCGTTCCTCCCCACCCGTTCCTCCCCACCCGCGCTCTCCCCGACCCGCTCCCCCGCCCGACCTTCCCTGCGTCGATCTTGCGCTTGCCGCCCCTGGAACGTCGGTTTCGCACCGATTGGGCGGTCCGTAACTGCAAGATCGGCGGCCGGGGTGTCGGGATGCTCCCGCGTGGGGTGGTTTGTCCGGTTTCGGGGTGGTGGGCGGCACGCTCGCGGCGGAATCGTCGACGGGGTGGCGGCGTTGTATCTCGGTGCACGGCCGAGGAAGGCAAGCGGCCCCCGCCGTCGGCCCCCGCCCGGGGAATGATGGTGGGTCCCCGGTCGTTGCACTCACTTCCGGCGCCGCGATGAGGCCCCCGCCCCGCGAGCAGCCAGAACTTGTCTTGTGCGCCTGACGGTGCCCGCACCCCCCGGGTGCGTTGACCCCGAATGGAGCCCCCCGTGAACACGATGCTGCGTAAGAGTGTGCTGGGTATTGCTGGTCTGGCTTTCGCCGGTGGTGTGTTCGCCGGTCCGGTCGCCGGTCATGTCGAGTCCGCGCACGCCGCTACCGCCGGCAAGCCGGTCGCGGTGGCGAGTGTGCAGGGTGAGCAGTCGACGATCAGCCTGAACGACGAGCAGAGCGCCAACGTGAAGGCGATCGTCGCGGCGACGAAGAAGGCCGGGCTGCCGGAGCGGGCCGCGGTCATCTCGATCGCGACGGCGTTGCAGGAGTCGAAGCTGGAGAACCTGGGTCACCTCGGTGACCGCAACGACCACGACTCGCTGGGTCTGTTCCAGCAGCGACCGTCCAGTGGTTGGGGCACCCCGGAGCAGATCACCGATCCGGAGTACTCGACGCTTGCGTTCCTGAAGGGGTTGAAGCAGGTCGACGGCTGGCAGGACATGCCGCTGACCAAGGCCGCGCAGACGGTGCAGGTGTCGGCCTACCCGGACGCGTACGCGCAGTGGGAGAAGCAGGCCACCGACCTCGTCAACCAGCACTGGACCAAGTAAGACACCACGAAGGCCGGCACCCCGAACCGGGGTGCCGGCCTTCGCGTGCGTACCGGAAAATCGGGGTCAGGCCGGCGGGAGGACGAACGTCCAGGTGGTGGTGGTCGTGCTCGCCGCCGCACCCGTCGCGACCAGCCCACCATAGCTGCCGACCGGAACGCTGCTCGCCGAGTCCGTCAGCAGGCCGGTCACCCGACCACCTCCGGTCTGCGAGCTGTTGCTGCGGACCGCGACGCCGGCCGGCGGGGTGAGCACGGTGGAGGTGGCGTCACCGTGCAGCCAGTACGACACGGCCCAACTCTGCGCGGCGGTCACCGGCGCGAACGGGGTGGTCCGGGTGGCGGTGCTGGCCGGGTCGGTGGCCCGGGCGAAGACCGGCGCGCCCGGCGCGACCCCCCGGTACGCGGCCACCACCAGGTTGCCCTTCGCCTGGCTGTCCAGCGCCACCCGCACCGCCGTGCCCGCGTCCCCGGCGGTGGCGGTCTTCCACCAGGCGGTGGTGGTGGCGTAGCCGCCGTCGAACCGGTCGAGGCGCGTCCAGCCGGTCACCCCGGTCGGCTCGCCGGTGCCGGTGTGGGTGTTCTGGCCGAGCAGGAGCAGCAGCGTGTCACCGGGCTGCACGCCGGACGGGACGCTCACCGTGTGGCTGGTCCAGTTGGCGTTCGCGGTGGCCTGGCCGACGAACGAGATCCGTTCCGGCACCGGCGCGACCGTGACGTCGACGGTCGTGGCGCCGGTGGCGCCCCGGTCGTCGGTGACCGTCAGCGTGACCGGGTAGGTGCCGGCCGCGGCGTACGTGTGCGACGTGGTCGGCACGGAGACGGTGTCCGCGTCGGACCCGTCACCGAAGGCCCACCGGTGGTCCTGGATCGCGCCGTCCGCGTCGGTGGAACCGGCGCCGGAGAACGTGCACACCAGCCCGGCGCAGGACGGCGTCAGGGCGGCCACCGGGACCTGGTTGGCCGGCCCGCCGGAACCCTTCAGAATCTTCACGTAGTCGATGTCACCGGCGAAGTAGTCGCAGGTCACCTTCGTACCGTCGCACTGGCTCTTGCCGCCGACGGAGAGCTGCCACGAGTTCGCGATGGTGCCGGTCGGCCCGGACAGCCGGCTGGTGCGGACGCCGTCGACGTACATCTCCACGTACGCGGCGGTGCGGTTGCAGGTGACGGTGTGCCACTGGCCGTCGGCGATCGGCACGTCGGTGTACCCGGTGCGCGAGGCGCCGTCGCCGCCGCGGAACAGGCACTTCGGCTTGCCGCCCGGCGCCTCGAACTTCCAGTAGCCGCCGGCGGTGTTCCCCTGTCCCTTCTGGAGGATGTTGCCGAACGAGTACGTCGTCCGGTAGCGGATGGTCACCGAGAAGTCCCCGGCGTCCGGGTTGAGGTCGGTGCTGTGCGGCACCAGGTCCACATGGCCGGGCACGTACTCCTGGTCGGTGGGCAGGTGGGTGGCGAACCGGTGGCCGGTGGCCCCGGCGTAGATCGCGCCGGTGACCACCTCGTCGCCGACCGCGCCGTGCCGGCCGCTGCCGCTGCTGTCCGTCAGCACGGTCGACGACGCCGGCTCGTCCATGCTCCAGAACGCCACGGTCCGGGTCGCGGTGGCCTGCGCGGGCGCGCCGCCCACCGTCACCCCGGCCGCCGCGACGACCACCGCCACGCCTGCCCGGGCGACCGTACGCCGCCATCGTCCCTGCCCGATCGTCCGCATGTGACCGCCTCCCTGCGTGTCGGGCCCCACCCTGACACGCGTCGAGCCGGCGGCCCATAACCCGCACGGTTGATCTTCACCCGGCCCTCGGGGCGAACGGGTGGCCGATGTGGCCGGTGCCGGCCGCCGGTGGGGGATATCCGCCGGTCAACCGGCGGCAGAAAGATGATTCTTCGGTGGGCGATACTGGGTTTGAACCAGTGACCTCTTCCGTGTCAAGGAAGCGCGCTCCCACTGCGCCAATCGCCCGGGGCAGTTCGCGAGCGGACGACGGGATTCGAACCCGCGACCCTCACCTTGGCAAGGTGATGCGCTACCAGCTGCGCTACGTCCGCACCGTCGCCGACTCGCGTCGGCGACGAGGGAAACTCTACCCGATGCCAAGATCGCCGCGCGGCGACCCCCCGCGGGCCCGTGGTTGCGCTGCTCGTCGCCGGGGTACAGAGCGGGGCGACAGCACAATCATCCCCCTGAAGGAGGCTGTCGTGGGTATCGGTACGAGCATCTTCCTGATCGCGGTCGGCGCGATCCTCACGTTCGCGCTGAACGCCAACGTCGGCGGTGTCGACCTCGACGTCGTCGGCTGGATCCTGATGGCGGCCGGCGTGCTCGGCCTGATCATGACCACGCTGGTCTGGGGCCGTCGCCGTCAGGTGGTCACCACCGTCGACCAGCCGGTGGAGTACCGCCGGGTCGAGGAGCGCCGGGACGTCGCCCCGCCGATGTGATCCGACCGCACACACACCCCCGGGGGCCGACGGAGCTGATCGGTCCCCGGCCGGGCCGGGACGGGGGCGCCGCCGGGCGCCCCCGTCCGCGTACCCGGGTCAGTCCCGCATCAGCGCGTTGAGCGTGCCGTGGCCGAGCCCGCCGGCCAGCGCGTCGTACGTCCCGGCGTCGAGCGCCTCGCTCGCCGCCCGTTGGGCCACCGCGTACGCCGCCCCGAAAACGGTCGACCCGAGGCTGATCCGGGCCACTCTGAGCCGGGCCAGCTCGGCAACCGCCGGGGCACCCGGCCCGACCAGCACGTTCAGCGGGGCGGGGAGCGCCGCCACCAGCGCCGTGATGGTCTCCGGGTCGACCGTTCCCGGCACGAAGACGCCGTCCGCGCCGGCGGCCAGGTACGCCTCGGCCCGCGCCACCGTCTCCGGCACACCGCCGACGCCGCACAGGAACGTGTCGACGCGTGCGTTGACGTACAGCGGGATGTCGGCGCGGTCGGCGGCGGCGCGGACCGCGGCCAGGCGGGCACACTGCTCGTCGACCGGACGCAGGGGCGGGCCCGCGTCGTACCGGGCGTCCTCGATGTTCACGCCCACCGCGCCGGCCGCGAGCACCGCGGTCACCGTCGCGGCCACCTCGTCGGGGGTGTCGCCGTACCCGGATTCGATGTCGGCGGTGACCGGCAGGGGCACCGCGGCGGCGACCCGGTGGATCACGTCGACGGCGGTCTCGCGGGTGAGCGCGTCGCCGTCCGGCGCGCCCCGGCTCCACGCCACGCCGGCGCTGGTGGTGGCGACCGCGCGGGCGCCGGCGGCGGCCACGATCCGGGCGCTGGCCGCGTCCCAGGCGTTGACCAGGACCAACGGCTCGCCGGGCACGTGCAGGCTGCGGAATTGCTGGGCTCGGGTCTGTTGTTCGTTCACCGGGCCAGTCTCGGCCACGCGGGGCCCTCCCGGTGCCCCGCGCCCGACGGGAAAGGCCGTGTCGATCACTCGACGAGAAAGGCCGTGTCGAGTGATCGACACGGCCTTTCCGATGGTGGGCGATACTGGGTTTGAACCAGTGACCTCTTCCGTGTCAAGGAAGCGCGCTCCCACTGCGCCAATCGCCCTCGTCAACTGCCGAGGTGGAGACGGGATTTGAACCCGTGTACACGGCTTTGCAGGCCGTTGCCTCGCCTCTCGGCCACTCCACCGAGGTTGCCCCCGAACTGCGTGGCGGCATTCTCCGAGCGGACGACGGGATTCGAACCCGCGACCCTCACCTTGGCAAGGTGATGCGCTACCAGCTGCGCTACGTCCGCACGCCCCCGGTGTTTCCCGGTGACGGATGAGAACTTTAGCCGAGCGAGGGAACGTTGCCAAATCGGATCCCCGTTTCCGGCGCGTCGGTGGGTGAGCGGTGCGCGATCTTCAGTAGGCATCCTAGGAGCCTGGGTGGGGGTCGACGAGCCGATCTCAGGCCGGCCCACCTGCGAATCCTGGCCGAAGAACGAGTGTCCGGCATCCGACTGTCTGACCGCCGACCGCGTTACGGTAACTCCGCGTGGTCATTCGCTACCGTAGCGGCGTGACGAGACGAGCCGCGGAGATCCGCCTGGACGCGCTGCTGCGCACGGCCTGTGAGGTGATCGCGGAACGAGGGCTCGCCAACACGCGTACCGCCGACGTGGCGGAGGCCGCCGGGGTCAGCCAGGCTCTGGTCTTCTACCACTTCGCCACCAAGGACCGCCTGCTCGCGCAGGCGTTCGCGTACGCGGTCGAGCAGGATCTGGCCCGCCTGGACGCGGTGCTCCGCTCCGCCGCGCCGCCGCTGGCGAAGCTACGCCGGATGCTGCGCCTCTACGCGCCGACCGGCCGCGCCGCATCCTGGTCGATCTGGATCGACGGCTGGTCCGAGTCGCTGCGGACGCCGGAGTTGGAGAAGCTCTCCCGCCGCCTCGACCTGCGCTGGCGGCAGGACCTGGCGACGGTGATCGCCGACGGGGTCGCCGACGGCACCTTCGCCTGCCCCGACCCGGCCGGCGCGGCCTGGCGGATCAGTGCCGTGATGGACGGCCTGGCGGTGCAGCTCTCGGTGCACGAACGGGTGATCACCCGCCGGCAGATCGCCGAGTGGATCCGCCTGGTCGCCGCCCGCGAGCTGAGCCTGGAGCCCGGCCAACTGGACTGAGCCGGCACCAACCCCGGCCGGCTGAACGAGCCCGACAGCGGGCCCGACAGCAGGCCGGCCGGCTGGATCGGACCGGCGGCCGGGCCCGGCCGTCTACCAGGGGGTGAGGGACGGCCGGGCCCGGAGTTCAGCCGGCGGACGGCTCCGCCGCGCCGGCCCGGGTCAGGCGGGCCCGCACCCGGTCCCGGGCCGGCGGGTGGACGTTCGCGGCGGACAGGTCGCCCCGGTAGTGGGCCAGCACGCGGTGGTCCATCACGCGCCGCCAGACCGGCGGCAGCAGCGCGGCGACCACCATGGTCGCGTAACCGGCCGGCAGTTGCGGCGACGCGTCGAAGCTGCGCAGCGCCTGGTAGCGGCGCAGCGGATTGGCGTGGTGGTCGCTGTGCCGCTGGAGCTGGAAGAGGAAGACGTTGGTGACGACCCGGTCGCTGTTCCAGCTGTGCCGGGGGTCGACCTTCTCGTAGCGGCCGGCGGCGGTGCGCTGCCGGGCCAGGCCGTAGTGCTCCAGGTAGTTGACGGCCTCCAGCAGGGAGAAGCCGACCACCGCCTGGAGCACGAGGAAGACCAGCACGCCGGGCCCGAACACGGTCGCCAGCACGCCGAAGAGCAGCACGGTCAGGGCCCAGGCGTTGAGCACGTCGTTGCGCCAGGTCCACGGGCTGCGCCCGCGCAGCCGGAAGCGGCCGGCCTCCAACCGCCAGGCCGAGCGCAGGCTGCCGGCGACGGTGCGCGGCCAGAACGCCCAGAACGACTCGCCGAGGCGCGAGCTGGCCGGGTCCTCGGGCGTGGCGACCCGGGTGTGGTGCCCCCGGTTGTGCTCGACGTGGAAGTGCCCGTACCCGGTCGGCGCCAGCGCGATCTTCGACAGCCGGCGTTCCGCCCGCTCCCGCTTGTGCCCCAGCTCGTGGGCGGTGTTGATGGCGATGCCGTCGACCACCCCGACGGTGGCGACCAGGCCGGCGGCGGCCGGCCAGGAGAGCCGGCCGCCGGCCCACACCGCGCAGCAGAGCACCAGGGCCGCGTACTGGGCGGGCAGCCAGAGGTAGGTGAGCCAGCGGTAGTAGCCGTCGGCCTGCAACGCCGGCACCGCCGCCTCGGGCGGGTTCGCCCGGTCGTCGCCGATCATCAGGTCGACGAGCGGGATGGCGCCGAAAACCACCGCCGGGGTGAGCCACCAGGCCCAGCCGGACCCGGTGGCCTGCCAGAGCGACCAGGCCAGGAACGGCAGCGTCGGCACGAGCAGCGCGAGCGGCCAGAGCGGCCTGCGGGGGTCCCGCCACGGAACGGTGTCGGTACGCATCGTCGGACTCCGATCGGTTGCTCCTGCCCCGACTGTGTCAGCCGCCAGCGTGTTTTACAAGGGAAAAGTTTTTGTAAACCGAACCACCCCTACCAACCCCTGCCTTCAGTGACTGCCACCTATGCGTACGGTTATCGTGAATCATCCTCATCACAGCGTTCTCCGGCCTCCACCCCTCCGGCCGGCCCCTCCCCCGCACGCCCGCGCCGGCGGTCCGCAACGAACCCCGCCGCGCCGGTGGCCCCGGTGGCGCACGTCCGCCACGGACCGACGAACGGAGATCACGCGCATGTCGTCGCAGCCCCCCGGCTCCCCCGAGCTGACCGTGGTGATGCCGACCTACCAGGACCCGCACTGCCTGGAACTGACCCTGCGGGCGCTGGCCCGCCAGACGCTGTCACCGGACCGCTTCGAAGTCGTCGTGGTGCGCGACGGCGGATCGTCCGACGGCTACCCGCAGGCGCTGGCCGCCGGCGCCGGCCTGCGCCTGCGGCTGATCGAGCTGGCCGAGCGCCGGGGCCGCTCCGGCGTGCGCAACGAGGGCGTACGGCACGCCGCCGCGGACCTGATCGTCTTCCTCGACGCCGACTCCTGGTCGATGCCCGACCTGCTGGAGCGGCACCTGACCCACCACCGCACGCCGGGCGCGGCCCCGGTGCTGATCGGCCGCCGGGACGACATCGGGCTGGCCCACCTGCCCGCCGTGCTGCGCGACGAACCGGCGGCGATCCCCCGCCTCTCGCCGTACGCCGGCGACATGCGCTTTCCCCCCGACGGCGTGCCGGACGAGCGCCGGGACTGGCTGGCGGTCGGCTGGACCGTCGCCTACACGCACAACATCTCGCTGCCCCGCGAACTGTTCGAGCGGGTCGGCGGCTTCCGCGAGGAGTTCGCGCTCAGCTACGGCATGGAGGACATCGAGCTGTTCTACCGGGTCGACCAGGCCGGGGCGACGTTCGGGTACGACGACGACGCCCGCGTCGTCCACCTGCCGCACCACCGCAACATGGGCCGCAACTGGGCCGAGATGATGGCGAACACCCGGTCGATCATGGCGCTCTACCCCTGCCTGGAGTGGGAGTTCCTCAGCGTCATCGTGGGCCCGGAGGCGGTCAAGCGGATCCTGTTCTTCCGCTCCCTGGTACGCGCGTCCGTGGCGCGGGCGACGTGCGCCATCGGCCCCGCCGTGACAGGGCTCGCCGGTCGGCTGCCCGGACCCCGGGTGCTCTGGGTGGGCAACGGCAGCGCCGACGCCGGGCTGCCTCCGGAGGCGTTGACGTTCGACCACAGCGCGCCGGTCGGGCCGACCAATTTCCACCTGATCGGCCTCGCCCCGCCGCTGGCGCCGGGCAGCCTCGACGCGGTGGTCAGCGTGGACTTCTGGCGCTACCTGCTCTGGCCGGAGCTGTGCCAGTTCGTCAACTCGTCGCTGCTGCTGGCCGGCGAGGTGCACCTGGTCGCCACCGACGAGAGCGCGCCGGAGATGTGCGCCGTCGACCCGGAGTCGCTGGCGTACCTGCACCGGTCGCTGGCGGCCGAGTTCACCGTCGACCGGCAGGAGGTGCCGGGCCTCGGCACGGTGCTGGCGCTGCGTCCCCCGCCCGTCGACGCCGCGCCCGCGTACGCGCAGGCCGCAGCCGCCGGCTGAGGCCGGTCACCGCCACCGTCGCGGGGTCCGTCGCCGTGCGAACGACGGCGCCGGGCCCCCGGCCGGACCATCGGCGGGCTCGCCGGCGGGGCGGAGCAGGCGTCGCATCCGCAGCAACAGCCCGGCCCCGAGGAAGAGCAGCAGACCACCGAGCCCGAAGGCGGCCTGCACCACTCCGAAGCCGCCGGTCTCGGCGACCGGCCGCCCGGCCGCGCCCGGCAGCGGCGGCTCCACCACCGTCGCGTCGGTCGGCTCGTCGGCCACCGGCTCCTCGGTGGGCGGCTCCTCGCGGGGCGGGTCGGTCGGCTCGGCGCTGGTCGGCGTCGGCTCCGGCGTCGGCTCGACCGCCTCGCCCACCACCTGGCGGGAGGCGGTCCGCCGGGCCAGCAGCCGCAACTGCGGGTCGTACGCCTCGGCGGCGATGCTCACCCGGCCGCGTCCCACGTCCTCGGCGAACGCCACCCGGTAGCGGGCGGTCACCGTGCGCCCCGGGCAGAGCACCCCGGGGTCCAACTCCCGGTCGGTCAGTCGCGCGGTGTCGCCCTCGGTGCGGATCTCCAGCGGAAACGAGCCGGTCTCCTCCACCCGGTCCACCTTGACCTGGTCCAGCCGCAGGCCCTGCACCTGGAGCAGCATCGACCAGCGCACCTTGACGCAGTCGGAGCGCGCGCCCCGATCGGACCGGGACACCACCGCCGAGAGCGTCTCCACCCGGTTGCCGCCGGTGAACTCGTCCGGCAGGCCGCTCAGCTCCGTGGAGAAGGCCGCCGCCGCCCCGGCCGGCGCGGCCCCGGCGAACCCGGAACCCGCCAGGCAGGTCAGCACCAGCCCGATCCGCAGCGCGTGCCGCCACCCGCTCACCAGGACTCCTCACCTCGGTCGGTCGCGTCCACCCGCAACGCTAGGAGCGGCCCCGGTCGGCCGGTAGACGGGCGTGTTCGCACCCAACGTCAACATCGGGGGGTCGTTTCACCGACAGTGGTGAACCGGTCACGACCGCCCGCCGACACGCCCGGGATCGGCCGTGCGACACAATCTCCGGGTGTCCGAGCTGTCCGCCGCCTTCGTCCGGCTGCACGCGCGTCTCGCCCCGGTCGCCTTTGTCCCCGAGGTGCGGCTGCACCAGGCCGACGAGCCGATCGGGCTATGGGAGCTGACCGAGGGCGAGTTCCGCAGCAGCCAACCGCCGCCGTTCTGGGCCTTCGCCTGGGCCGGCGGGCAGGCGCTCGCCCGGTACGTGACCGACCATCCGGAGCTGGTCGCCGGCCGCCGGGTGCTCGACCTCGCCGCCGGCTCCGGTCTGGTCGCCATCGCCGCCGCCCGGGCCGGCGCCGCCGCCGTCCGGGCGGTCGAGGTGGACGAGCGGGCCGTCGCGGCCGTCGCGCTCAACGCCGAGGCCAACGGGGTACGCGTCGACGCCGAGTTCGGCGACGTGCTCGACGCCGACGCCGGGGACGCCGAGGTGGTGCTGGCCGGCGACGTGTTCTACAGCGAGGCGATGGCCCGGCGGATGCTGCGCTTCCTGCTCCGGGCCGCCCGGTCCGGCGCGCGGGTGCTGGTGGGCGACCCGGACCGGGCGTTCCTGCCCCGCGAGCGCTTCCACCGGTTGGCCGGGTACGACGTGCCGGTGTCCGAGGCGCTGGAGAGCGTCCGGGTCAAGCACACCACCGTGTGGGAGCTGGACCCGAACCCGCCCGGCGCCCGCCGCTGACGCCTGCCGGGGCGTTAGGCGAGGGCCCGCCTCGACCGGAGGCGTTAAGGAGGGGCCCGCCTTACTGCTCAGCCGCTCTCCTCGGCCCAGGCCCGCCAGTCGTCGAGGACGCCGTAGAGCGCCGGGGTGAGCCAGCCCGGCGCGGACCTGCGGAACACGCCCGGGTCCATCCCGCCGGCGCCGGCGGGCACCGCGCCGAGCAGGTTCGGCACCAGCTCGGACAGGTTCAGCCAGTGCACCAGCTCCGGCTCGGTCGGCCAGGCGCCGATCACCACGCCGGCCGGCACGGCCCGCCGCTCCAGCGCCTCCAGCGTCAGCGCGGTGTGGTTGAGCGTGCCGAGCCCGGCCCGCGCCACCACCACGGCCGGCGCGCCCAGCGACACCGCCAGGTCGGCCACCGTCCAGGGCTCGCCGGACGGCCGCAGCCCCATCGGCACGAGCAGCCCGCCGGCTCCCTCGATCAGCACCAGGTCGTGCTTGTCGACCTCCTCGCGGACCGCGTCGACCGCGTTGTACAGCTCCAGCGGCGGCAGCTCGGCGACCCGGGCCGCGGCCAGCGGGGCGAGCGGGTCCGGGTAGCTGGCCAGCGTCCGGCCGGTGAGCGGGGCGGCCAGCCGGGTCACCGAGTCGACGTCACCGGGCTCGCCGGTGGCGGTGCCGGTCTGACCGGGCTTGACCACCGCCACCCGCAGCCCGGCCGCCTGGGCGGCGGCGGTGACGGCCGCGGTCACCACGGTCTTGCCGATCCCGGTGTCGGTGCCGGTCACCAGCACCGCGCCGGTCCAGCCGTCGCTCATGAGTCCTCCGTCCGGGACTGCGGGGCACACGCCACGATCACGTCCAGGGCCCGTTCGAAGTCCGCCCGGTCGACTCCGGCGCCGATGGTCAGGCGCAGCCGGGAGCGGCGGTCCGGCGTGGACGGCGGACGGAAGCAGCCGACCGCCACGCCCCGGTCGCGGCAGGCCGCCGCCCAGGCGGTCGCCGCCTCCGGGCCGGGCGCGGTCACCGACACCACCGCCGCGTCGGGGGCGGACACGGGCAGGCCCGCCGCGCCCAGCCGGCGCACCGCCAGCGCGACCCGGTTGGTCAGCTCGGCGCGGAGCGCGTCGCCGTCGCGGGCCAGCCGCACGGCGGCCCGCACCCCGGCCACCACCGCCGGTGGCGGCGCGGTGTCGAAGATGAACGTGCGGCCGGTCTCCACCAGGTGGCGGACGAACTCCGCCGGCCCGGCGACCACCCCGCCGGCCCCACCGAGCGCCTTGGACAGGGTCGCGGTGACCACCACGTCGGGCGCGCCGGCCAGGCCGGCCGCGGCCACCCCGCCGGCGCCGGCCGGGCCGGTGACGCCGAGCGCGTGCGCGTCGTCGACGAGCAGCAACGCGCCGTGCCGGCGGGCCACCGCGTGCAGTTCCGCGAGCGGCGCCACGTCGCCGTCGACGGAGAAGACCGACTCGGTCACCACCACGGCCGGCCGGCCCGGCGCGGCGGCCAGCGCGGCGGCCACCGCGGCCACGTCCCGGTGCGGCGTCACCAGCGTCTCGGCGCGGGAGATCCGACAGCCGTCGATCAGCGAGGCGTGGTTGTGCGCGTCGGAGACGAGCAGCGTACGCGGCTGGGTCAGGCCCCGGACGGCGGCGAGGTTGGCCAGGTAGCCGGAGGAGAAGACCAGCGCCCGGTCGACGCCGAGCCAGGCGGCCAGGTCGTCCTCCAGCGCGTGGTGCAGGTCGGTGGAGCCGCGCACCAGTCGTGACCCGGTGGCGCCCAGCCCGTACCGGGACAGGGCCGTCGCGGCGGCGGCGGTGACCTCCGGGTGGGTGGCCAGGCCGAGGTAGTCGTTGCCGGCCAGGTCGACGACGTCGTCGTCGGCCGTGCGGGGACGCAGCGTGCGGGTCAGGCCCGCCTCGGCCCGCTGTTCGGCGCTGCGGTCGAGAGCCGCCAGCCAGTCCGCCACCGCACCGTCCCCTCCCGCCGACCGCCCGCCCCGCCGGGCGCTTCCGCCGGGCGAAGTTACCACCCGGGCGGGCGACCCCGGCGTGGCGTGGTCCCGGCTCGCCGGGCCGCTCACGACGGTTTCCCGCGCTTCCGGCGGCCTGTTAGGTTACGAGCCATGCCAGAGATCCTCGACCAGGCCCGGACCCGGGTGCTGGAGAACGGCGTCGGCCTCGACGAGGCCGGCATCCTCGCCGTGCTGAACCTGCCCGACGAGCACCTGCCGGCCGCGCTCCAACTCGCCCACGAGGTCCGGATGCGGTGGTGCGGCCCGGAGGTCGAGGTCGAGGGCATCGTCTCGCTGAAGACCGGCGGCTGCCCGGAGGACTGCCACTTCTGCTCCCAGTCCGGCCTGTTCACCTCGCCGGTCCGGTCGGTCTGGCTGGACATCCCGGCGCTCGTCGAGGCCGCGAAGCAGACCGCCGCGACCGGGGCCACCGAGTTCTGCATCGTGGCCGCCGTCCGCGGCCCGGACGCCCGGTTGATGGCGCAGATGCGCGCCGGCGTGGCCGCGATCCGCGAAGCGGTCGACATCCAGGTCGCCGCCTCGCTCGGCATGCTCACCCAGGAGCAGGTCGACGAGCTGGCCGCGATGGGCGTGCACCGGTACAACCACAACCTGGAGACCTGCCGCTCCTACTTCCCGAACGTGGTCACCACGCACTCCTGGGAGGAGCGCTGGGAGACGCTGCGGATGGTCCGCGAGTCCGGCATGGAGGTCTGCTGCGGCGGCATCCTCGGGCTCGGCGAGACGGTGGAGCAGCGGGCCGAGTTCGCCGCGCAGCTCGCCGAGTTGGACCCGCACGAGGTGCCGCTGAACTTCCTCAACCCGCGCCCCGGCACGCCGTTGGGTGACCGGCCGGTGGTCGAGGGCAAGGACGCGCTGCGGGCCATCGCCGCGTTCCGGCTGGCCATGCCGCGCACCATCCTCCGGTACGCGGGCGGTCGCGAGCTCACCCTGGGGGATCTGGGCACCCGCGACGGCCTGCTCGGCGGCATCAACGCGGTCATCGTCGGCAACTACCTGACCACGCTGGGTCGGCCGGCCACCGACGACCTGCAACTCCTGACCGACCTGAAGATGCCGGTGAAGGCGCTCTCGGCGACCCTGTGAGGCGACGGTGACGAAGCTGGTCCGACCCGACGCGCCGGCGGCCGGTGACGCCGACGCGGCCCACCGCGCCGGCACGGCCCACCGCGCCGACACGGCCGACGACGCCGGCGCGGTGACGCGCTGGTGTGACCGGTGCGGCGAGTCGGTGGCCGCCGGCCCGCACCCGGCCTGCGCGGCGGCGCGGGCGTGGGAGCCGCCGCGCTGGTGCGCGTCCTGCCGCCGGCGGATGAAGGTGCAGGTCGTGCCGGCCGGATGGTCGGCGGTCTGTGTCGAGCACGGCGAGCGGCGGGGCTGACGCGATGCTGCGCGGGCGGACGGTGACGCTGCGGCCGGCGACGGACGCCGATGTGGTCGCGCTGGCCGCGATCCGCGCCACCCCGGAGGTGCGCCGCTGGTGGCGGGGCGGCGACGACCTGGCCGAGGCGGTCCGCGCCGACCTGGCCGACGACGCGCTGGCCGTCTTCGTGATCGAGCACGAGGGCCGGCTGGTCGGCGCGATCCAGTGGTACGCGGAGACCGACCCCGACTACCGCCATGCCAGCCTGGACATCTTCCTCGACCCGGAGGCACGCGGCGCCGGGCTGGGCGGGGACGCGATCCGGACGCTGGCCCGGCACCTGGCCGACGAGTACGGCCACCACCGCTTCACCATCGACCCGGCGGCGGCGAACACGGCCGCGATCCGGGCGTACGCGAAGGTGGGTTTCCGGCCGGTGGGCATCATGCGGCGCTACGAGCGGGGCGCCGACGGGCGCTGGCACGACGCCCTGCTGATGGACCTGCTCGCCGACGACCTGGCCGACTGAGCCGGCGGCGCCACACCGACGGACGTGCCCGGCACCGCACGGTGCCGGGCACGCCCCGGTGGTCAGCGATCCGTCAGCGTTGCAGGGTCAACACACCCGGCCGCCACGGCAGCAGGTTGTAGTCGCCGCTCGCGCTGGGGTTCTTGCCCTGGTACAGCAACTGGAGGTTGCACGCGTCGACGGTCTTGGTCTGGTCGGGGTTGTTGCGGACCAGGTCACCGTGGCTGATGTCGTTGGTCCACGTCGCGCCGCTGTTGGCCTTGCCCGCGAACGGGTTGCTCTCGGTGGCCGCGTTCGGGGTCCACGAACCGCCCAGGCTGGTGGCCGTGAACGAGCGGAAGTAGCGCTGCCCCTGGCTGCCGATCGCCTCGACGAGCATCAGGTACTGGTTCTGGCCCTGCACCTTGTAGACCTCGACGCCCTCGAACAGGTTGTTCGTCGAGTCGGTCATGACCGTCGTGTAGCTCGAACCGAAGCTGCCCGGGAAGTTCCCGAGCGGCATGCTCGACCGGTAGATCTTGCCGTTGTCCCCGGCGAAGAAGAGGTACATGTTCTGGTCGTCGCCGATGAGCGTCTGGTCGATGACGCCGTACGGGGCGTCGGGGAGGGTCGCGGTGGAGAGCGTCTGCGCCGCGGACCAGCCGTTGGCGTTGGTCGGGTCACTGGACGTCTTGTAGCTGAACGACGTCGGGCCCCACTGGTACGCCAGCACCCAGATGTTCTTCGGGGCGAAGTAGAGCAGCGTGGGCGCCACCGTGCCCTGGCTCATCCCGGTCTGGCTGGCCGAGGCCATGTCGGACCAGTTGGTGAACAGGCCGAAGTTCATCGAGCCGTACTGTCCGCTGCCGTTGACGTTCGACGCGTAGACCAGGTGCTTGCCGTTGTAGACCACGTTGGTGAAGTCCTTGACCGAGACCCAGCCGTTCGCCGGGTTCGCCAGCGCGCCGGTCGACGACCAGCGGTAGGACGACGGCAGCGCGCAGCCGCTCGGCGGCGGCGTGGTGGTGGGCGGCGGCGTGGTCGGCGGCGGCGTGGTGGTGCCGAAGTCGGTCCGCCACTGCTGGTTGGTCTGCCCGTGGCAGTCGTAGAGCTGGATCTGCTGGCCGTTGCCGGTGCCCCAGACGTCCAGGCAGCGGCCGGACTGCACGCCGCTGATGGTGCCGTTGGAGTTGATGTTCCACTGCTGGTTCGGCTGACCGTTGCAGTCGTAGATGATGATGCCGGTGCCGTTCGCGGTGCCCGCGCCGTTCGCGTCGAGGCACTTGCTTCCGTACACCATCAGCTGCTTGCTGCTGGTGTAGGTCCACTGCTGGTTCGACTGACCGTTGCAGTCGTAGAGCTGGACCCGGGTGCCGTTGGTCTGCGTGGCGTTGGGCACGTCGACGCACCGGCCCGACTGCACGCCGACGATCCGGCCGCTGCCACCGGACGGCGGCGGGGTGGTTGGCCCGGAGGTCGGCGTCGCGGTCGGCGAGGTGGTCGGGGCCGCCGCGTTGAGCGCGTTGAGGACCGAGGTGTACGCGGCCTTCTTGTTGCCGCTGCCGTCGAAGAGCAGCGGGCTCTCACCGGAGCGCCACGAGTCGCTGTCGCGCACGCCCCACACCGTGATGCCGATGCAGCGCGGCACGTTCATGCAGGCCTGGGTCAGGCCGGCGTACTGGCTGGTGGAGGCGTTGGTGACGTCGGCCTCGGTGAGCGCCACGTCCACGCCGAGCGCCGCGAAGCTGGACAGCGTGGTCTGGAAGTTGCTCGGCAGCGAGCTGCCGCCGGTGAAGTGGGTCTGGAGACCGACGCAGTCGATCGGCACGCCCCGGGACTTGAAGTCCTGGATCATCCGGTAGACGCCCTGCGTCTTGCCGTACGACCAGTTCTCGATGTTGTAGTCGTTGTAACAGAGCTTCACCGACGGGTCGGCCGCCCGCGCGGTGCGGAACGCCACCTCGATCCAGTCGTTGCCGGTGCCCTGGAGGTTCGAGCTGCGGCGGCTGCCGTCCTCGTTGAACGCCTCGTTCACCACGTCCCACGCGGCGAGCTTGCCCTTGTAGTGGGCCATCACCCCGTTGATGTGGTTGATCATCGCGCTGCGCAGCGCGCTGCCGCTCAACCGCTGCATCCAGCCCGGTTGCTGGGCGTGCCAGGCCAGCGTGTGACCGCGCACCTTCAGGCCGCGCTGGGTGGCCCAGTTGTAGATCTGGTCGCCGGAGTTGAAGTTGAACTGGTTCTGGTTCGGCTCCGTCGCGTCCGGCTTCATCTCGTTCTCGGCCGTGATCATGTTGAACTCACGCGCCGCGATCGTGCTGTACGTCGAGTCACCGAGCCGGCCGGCCGCGATCGCCGTGCCGAAGTACCGGCCCGACTGCGCGGCGGCCGCGCCGAGCGTGCTCGCCGCGGCGTTCGCCGACGGCATCATCACCGCGACCGCGGCCACCGTCACGACGCTGACCGCTCCGGCGAGCAGCGCTCGGACGGCGGGCGACCGCCGCCGTCGGGTCCCGCCGCGAGCAGCGGATGGGCTCATTGCCACCGTGGCCTCCTTACTGGCCAACACCCGAGCCGTCTGGGCGGGGACGACTGGACGTCAAGGTTGAGGTATCTAATTCCTTCGATGTTTTCATCGACCGAGCGGGCGGACAATATGTTTCGGAAAAGTTTCGGTAGATTTCCGGACCGCGTGCACGGTCGGTCACCACATGTGATGACCGACCGCGCACGCCGGACCGGTGGTCAGGAGACGGTGCAGGCGCTCCCGTTGAGCGTGAAGCCGGTCGGCCTCGGGTTCGTGCCGGTGTGGGTGCCGTTGAAGCCGAAGCTCGTCGACGCCCCCGCCGCCAGCGTCCCGTTGTAGGCGAGGTTCGAGGCGGTCACCGCCGTGCCGCTCTGGGTGACGTTCGCCGACCACCCCTGCCCGACCTTCTGCCCGGTGCTCGGGAACGTGAAGGCGAGCGTCCAACCGTTGATCGCGCTGGTGCCGGTGTTGGTGACCGTGACGTTCGCGGTGAACCCGGTGTCCCAGGTGTTCGCCGTCCAGGTCACCGCGCAGCCGCCGCCGGTCGGCGCGGCCGTGGTGGTGACCGTGACGCCGGGCGAGGCCGGCGAGACGTTGCCGGCCGCGTCCACCGCGACCACGGTGAACGTGTACGCGGTGGAGGCGGTCAGCCCGGTCACCGCCAGCGTGGTGCCGGTGGTGGAGCCGACCAGCACGGTCCCGCCCCGGTAGACCCGGTACCCGGTGACCCCGACCGCGTCGGTGGCCGGACCCCAGGTCAGGGTGAGCCCGGTCGGGCCGACCGCCGACGCGGTGGGCGTGCCGGGCGCGGTCGGCGGCGTGGTGTCCGGCGCCGGGGCGGCCGGCGTGGTGACGGCCAGCGCCGCCGAGGCCACCGACCGGTTGCCGGCGCCGTCGACCGCGCGCACGGTGAACTGGTACGTCCGCTCCGGCGTCAACCCGCTGACGGCGAGCGTGGCGCCGGTGGCCGCGGTGACGACCGGGTCGGCGCCGGCCGAGGTCCGGGTCACCTCGTAGCCGGCCAGGCCGCTGCCGCCGGTGTCGGTGGCGGCGGCCCAGGTCAGCGTCAGGCCGGTGGCCGTGACGCCGGAGGCGACCGGGGTGCCGGGGGCGGTCGGCGCGGTGGTGTCCGGAGTGGCCGGGCCGGGCTCGTCGCCCCACACCCGCACGCCGCCGGAGTAGAGCGGCACCTTACGGTTCGGCCCGGCGGTTGCCTGGTACGACGGGTCGTTCGTCGGGTCCCAGGTGCCGCCCTCCGGCACACCGATCTTGAACTGCACCTCCATCCGGTGCTGCGACTGCCCGGCCGGCGCGATGGTGTAGCCGGTGCAGTCGACCTCGACGTACCAGATGTCGCCGGAGAACTGCTTCGCCGTCGACGGCGACGGGCAGCCCTGGGTGTAGCCGGGCGTGACGGTCACCGGGCCGGTGCCGTCGGGCCGGAAGTAGTACCGGAACTTTCCGGTGGTCAGCGCGCGGGCCGGGAACGCCGACTTGTTGTAGATGATCGCCTTGAGCCCGGTGGCCCGCGGCTCGGCCTGCATCACCGTGGTCTCCACGGTCAGCTCGTCCATGTCCGGCGTCTCGGCGGTCGGGAAGCCGGCGCGCGGGCTGCCGCCGTACTCGTTCGTCAGCCGGGCCAGCGCGGAGGTGAAGCCGGCGTTGTAGTCGGTGGCCACCTCGTTCATCACGTAGTCCGACCGGCTGTCGGTGTACGCGTCGTTGGCCGCCGACGGGCCGCCGACCAGCGCGCCGTAGAGCACGTGCCGGGTCTCGACCGGCACCGTCTGGCTGTCCCACCAGGAACCGTGCGCGGTGCGGTGGTGCGGGTTCTTCGGGGAGTTGGTCCCGAACCCGATCAGGTAGCTGGAGTTGCGCGGGTTGTCGCCGAGCGCGTAGTTGACCTGCCGGACCGCGAAGTCGTGGTAGCGCGCCTTACGCGTCGCGTCGGTGGTCTTGTCGCTGTAGACAAGCGCGGCGAACGCGGTGTTGGCGGCGTAGCGCAGCGCGCCCCACGAGTCGAGCACCGCCATCCCGCCCGGCGAGTACGGCACCTTCTGCCCGTTGACGCCCACGGTCCAGTAGTCCAACCAGCGGTTCGCGTCGTCGACGTACTTCTGCTTGCCGGTCAGGTTGGCCAGCAGCACGTACGCGCCGAACTGCTTGTTGTCCCAGGCGATCGTCCACTTGTAGGAGCGGGTGGTGGACTGCGGCTCGGTGCCGAGCTTGTCGTACTCGCTCTCCGCCTTGGCCAGGTAGGTCGCGTCGCCGGTGGCCCGGTACAGCCACGTCGCGCCCCAGACCAGCTCGTCCTGGTAGCCGCTCCAGGACTTGTAGAACGACGCCGCGTCGGTGATGCACTCGCTGTACGACTTCCGCACCGTGTCGGCGAACGTGTAGAGCTGCTTGGCGTGGCCCAGCAGCTTGTCCGCGTAGGCGGCGTCGGTGGGGCGGAACACCATCGACGAGGCGGCCATCGCCGCCGCCGTCTCGCCGGCCAGGTCCGCGCCACCGCAGCTCGCGTCGATCTTGTACGCGGGCCGCGCCATCGGCAGCACCTCGGCCGGCCCCCACCACTTGTGGTCGTCGTCGCCCTTGCCGACCTGGCCGTAGAGGACGTTCGGCGCGGGGTGCGCCTTGACGAAGTAGTCGTTGACGAAGCGCAGGTTGTTCAGCAGGTGGGTGAGCTGGCCGGAGGCGACGTAACCGTCCCGGTACTCGACCGCGCCCCAGGCCAGCATGGTGGTGCTGAACGCCATCGGGAAGCCGAACTTCACGTGGTCGCCGGCGTCGTACCAGCCGCCGGTCAGGTCGACGCCGACGTCGGCGCCGTCGGTCAACGCCGAGTCGCCCCGCCAGGAGACCCGGTTCCAGGACGGCTTGCGGCCGGACTGCTGCGCCTCGTAGAAGAACAGCGACTTCTGCAACGCCTCGGCGTAGTTGTACGTGGCCGCGGCCTGCGCGGTCGGGGCGGACGCGGCAGCCGGCGCGGCGGCGGCCGGCAGCGGCACGGTGGTGGCCAACGCGGCCACCAGCGCGGCGCCGGCCGCGAGCAGCCGGCGGGACGGGCGACCGCGCGGCGGCGGGGTCGGTCGGGGCATGGCGAGCTCCTGTGGGCGATGGGCTGCCGCACGGCGGCACGACGCGGCGAAAGAACGCTGCCGGTCGGCCGCCGTGCGGCGGTGGTGGTGGGGTGGACCGTGGAGGCGCGGGAGCGCTCCCATGGATGGTTGACAATGTAATCTCGCCGCCGCCGGTTTGGGAAGACGGCCGGGAGCGAGGCGGGTCGGTCGGAAGGTCAGCCGCGGAGCTCGGCCCAGGCGGTGAAGCGGTCTTCGAGGTCCGCCGGGCACCGGCCGCCGTCCAGTTCGGCCAGCTCCTCGGCCGCGGTCCCCCGCAGGGCCAGGAGGTATACCCGCAGCTCGGCCTTCCGCTCGCGGTAGCGCGCGAGGAGGTTCAGTTTCGCCGTCGAGCACGGCCAGGCCACCCCGCAGGCGCGGCAGCGCCAGGTGGGCCGCGACGGGACGTGGTCGGCGGGGCCGGGGCGGCGGGCCATCACACGAGAGCGCCGACGCGCGGGCGGCGCTGCGACACCGGCGGCGGCGGGGTCAGCACGCGCACTCCGCCCCACCGCAGGAACAGAGACCGGCGGGCGGTCGCGTTGCCGTCCGGGCCGAGCTGGTAGACGTCGGCCCACAACCAACCGTCGTACGTCGTCCAGTCCAGCACCCGGATCAGCCGGACCGTGATCGGCCGGGCGAACTGCGGCGACGCCTCCCCGGTCAGGTGCAGGACGTCGCCAGCGCGCAGCGCGGGCACCTCCGGCCGGCGGCGGCGCGGCGCGGTCACCGGTTCTCGCCCGGTCGCGGGAAGAGCGTCGTCGCGGCCGGCGACGACAGCCAGCGCGACGACGGAACGCGGTGCGGCCGGACCGGCGGCGGGGTCGGCTGCGGGTTGGGGGTCGGCTTCTCCTCGGGCACGGACACGCCCTCCTCTCGGGTGGAAATGGAAGAGGACCGCCCCGCGCTGACGCCTGCCGGCCGAGGCGGTCCCCTGACTGACACGGTCGCCGGGTCTCGGGGTCCCTGCCGGCCGCGCCGTCTGTCCTTCCACCCTGGACGCACACCCCTTACGCCCGGAATAGTGATTGCCTGATCGCGGAGTGTGGGGGCCGGACGCGGGTTCCCGAAGAAATGCGTGGAGCATTGCGGAAGGGCGTGGAAGCCGTGGGAATCTCGCCGTCTGAGTACCTACTACGCGAGCTACGGCGGCGGCGCACGGCCGCCGGGCTGACCCAGGCCCAACTGGGCGAGCGGATCTTCTGCTCGGACTCGCAGGTGAGTGCGATCGAGACAGGCACGAAGCCGCCGACGTTGCCGTTCCTTGCCGCCGTAGATGAGGCGTTGACGACGGGTGGGTACTTCGCGACGCTCTGGGAAGAGCTGGTCAAGGGCGATGCTGCGCCGGTATGGCTCCGCGAGTGGATCGAGATTGAACGCGAAGCGACGGCGCTTCGCTGGTACGAACACGCCTTCGTGCCCGGCCTTCTTCAGACCGAGGCGTACGCGCAGGCGACATTCCGCGCGGCGCGAGTGCCGCTGCCGGAGCTTGACCAGCGCGTGTCGGCGAGGTTGGAGCGGCAAAATGTCCTCGACCGCGTGCCAGCTCCACAGCTCTTCGTGGTTCTGGACGAGATGGTCGTCCGCCGGGCCTGCGGTGGTGCTGATGTGATGGCCGAGCAGGTCGAGTACCTGATGACCTGCGCGGAGCAGCCCCATATTCAGTTGCGTATCGTGCCGCTGTCCGCTGGCATCTACTCCGGGCTGGCCGGAGCGTTCATCCTGGCTGACCTACCCGACGGATCGCGGGCCGGCTACGTCGACAATCAGTTGGCAGCGCAGATCGCAGGTCAGCCGGATCCAGTTGTTGGCCTGGGATTGTCGTGGGACGCGGTTCGGGGCGAAGCCCTCCCGCTCGGGCAGACACTCGACATACTCAAGGAGGCGGCGAAGACATGGACAACATGACGGGTGCTCATTGGCGGAAGTCGTCCCGCTCGTCCACCAACGGTGGGGCCTGCGTGGAGGTCGCCGACAATCTTCCCGGCGTCGTCGGCGTACGGGACTCGAAGGACTCGACCGGCCCGACGCTCGCCTTCGAGCCGGCGTCCTGGCGGGCGTTCGTCGCCCAGATCGCCGAGCGCGGCTGACCGAACCGGCCCCGAGAGCGGCCCCGGACCCGTGCGGCCCGGGGCGCCCTGCCGCCGGGCCTGCGGTGCTCCGGCGTGATGGCCGAGCAGGTCGAGCACCTGATGACCTGCGCGGAGCAGCCCCATATTCAATCGCGTGCCGCTGTCCGCTGGCACCCAATCCGGGCTGCCAGAAGCATTCATCCCGGCTGACCCCGACATACTTCAGGAAGCGGCGAACCTCTGCCGATCTTGGACTTGTGGCACATCCGATTTCACACCGGATCGGACATTTCCTGGCACCACAAGTCCATGATCGACGAAGCCCTCAACTTGAGCCCGCCGCACTTCCGAGTCGAGCGGGTGATCATGAGGTTGACGGCGGTGTTGATCTCCGTTGACGCCGCCAACTTCATGATCACCTCTCTGTCCCACCGCTTGTCCGCCCAGCGGAGCCCCCGCAGGCGTGATCAAGGAAGACATGGACAACATGACCCCAGGTTGCCGAGCGCGGCTGACCGAACCGGCTCCGAGAGCGCCCCGGACCCGTACGGCCTGGGGCGCTCTGCCATGTCAGGCGGACGCCGACGTCGGCATCCGCCGAGCCTGGTGGCTGGCGGCGTCTTCTCGGCGGGCAGGTAGCGGCGGACGAAACGTCAGCTACCTGCCCGCCGGGGACACGAACGGGGCCCCCGCACCGGAGGCCCCGTTCGTGTCACCGTCCCCCGCATCGGAGGTCGGTCAGGGTGGCGCCGCATCGGCGCCGGTGTCGGCTCCCCGCCGGGCCCCGTCGACGTGCCGCGCCGTTGCGGCTCGCCGAGTGGACCCGGCCGGGCTGCCGTCAGCTCTAACCCGGCCGCTGCGCCGGCAGGCCCGCCACGACGTCCCGGCCGGGCCACGCCGGTCGGACGGCTTCCGGCCCTCGGCCGGCCGGCACGCCCACCCGGCCGGCGGGGGTCAGCGGCAACGTCGCGGTCAGCACGCCGCCGTCGCGCTCCAGCGTCACCGGCCGGTCCAGCCGGCGCAGCGTCCGCAACATCGGCGTGTTCTCCGCCTGCACGTGCAGCAGCACCGCTGCGCAACCGGCCCGGCCGGCGTGCCCGAGCAGCCGACGCAGCAGCGCCGAGCCGAGGCCCCGCCGCTGCCAGTCGTCCCGGACCAGCAGCGCCGCCTCGGCCTCGTCGCCCTCGCCGAGCAGGTTGGCCATCGCCACGACCGGCTCCGCCGCCCCGCCGGAGCCCGCCGTGGCGAGCAGGGTCACCCCCCGCGCCGGTTCGAGCAGCCGACGCAGCCGGGCCGGCGACGGGTACGCGCCGCTCAGGTAGCGCCGCTGCCGGCTCCGCTCCGAACAACCGACGTGCAGTTCGCGTACGGCCGGCACGTCGTCGGCGGTGGCCGGGCGCACCGACACCTCCCCGCCGTCCGGCAGCACCAGCGTGACCCGGTGGGTGTCCCGGCGGTCCAGCGTCGCCGCCAGCTCGACCAGGGCCTGCGCCCGGGCGTACTCGGCCGGGGTGAAGCTCGGCTCCCGACGGCGCAGCTCGTAGGCGCCGCCCGCCGGGTCGGCGAGCAGCATCGTGGTGCCGCCCACGCCGCCCGGCGCGGCGGTGGACGTCGGACGCCAGGTCACCGCGTCGGCACCCAGCAGCGTCCGCAGCGCCGCGCCGGGGCCCTCCGGATCGCGGAGCAGCCGACCGGCCAGACCGAGCACCCGGGTCGGCTCGTCGGCCAGCCCACGCGCCTCGCTGCGGGCCACCCAGCAGTCCCGCCCCCGGCCCCGCTCGACCGCGGCCCGCAGGTCGGCCTCGGTGATCTGCTCGGGCGCGTCGACCAGGAAGTCGTCGACGGCGCCGACCTCGGTGGTGTGCACCTGCACGGTGAGGATGTTGACCCCGCGCAACGCGAGGCTCGCCGTGAGCACCGACAGGTAACCCGGCCGGTCGTCCACGGTGGCTCGGATCCGCCACAGCGCCATGGTTGTCTCCCTTCCTCACCACCGACCATGCCGGTCGCCTGTTGCGTGCCCGTTGCCCCGGGGTGACACCCCGCCACCGGGTCAGGTGACGGTGGTCACCGGCGGCGCGCCCACCAGGTCCAGCCGGTCACCGAGGATCACCGCGCTGGCGCGGACGAGTTGGGCGAGCCGGTCCACCTCGGTGGCGTGGAACGCGGCGGCCGAGAGTGGCTCGCCGTGGTCGCGGGAGACCACCAGCACCAGCCCGGCCCGGCCGAACGGCGCCACCGCGTAGTGGTGCCCCTCCGGGCTGGTCAGCGCGCGGGCGCGCAGCGGGGTCACCTCGGGCAACCGGGGCGGCGTCGGGGTCCGCCAGCTCGCGTGCCCGACCGTGGCCGAGCCGGCCCCACCGGGACGCGCGGCCCAGTCCAGCGGCACCACGGCGGCCACCGCCCAGTCCGCGGCGAGCAGGCCGGGCACGGCGTCGACCAGGGTGGCCACGCCGTCGATCGGGTTCGCCGCCACCTGGGCCAGCAGCTCCGCGTCCTGACCGGTGGTGGTCGGCGTGCCGATCGCCCGCCACACCCCGTCCACCCGGACGCCGGGGATCGCGGCCAGCCCGGCGAGCAGCCGTTCCACCCGCGCCGCGCCCGGCCAGACCACGGTGAAGTCGTCGACCGCCCGCCCACCGAGCCGCTCCAGGACCACCACCTGGACGATGTCCGCCCCGGAGACACCGAGTGTCCGGGCCACCTGGCCGAGCGTGCCCGGTCGGTCGGGCAGGGTCACCCGAACTCTCAGCAGCATGTCTGATCCCCTCCGCTCGGCGGGCCGGCGCGTGGCCGGCAGGCTGTTCCCAGCCTGCCGGCCGGCCGTTTCGTCCCCGTTGCCGCGGCATGTCCCGCCGGGAAAATCCGACCTTGACAACAAAGCTGAGCTGCCGTCGACTATCCGGATGACCGATCCGGCCGTCGACGCCCCCCGGCCACCGACCGGTCCGGCCCCGCGCGGGCTCGACCTCGACCGACTCGCCGCCCACCTGGCCACCCACCGGCCCGAGCTGGCCGGGCCGCTCTCCGCGCGGCTGATCGCCGGCGGCAAGTCCAACCTGACCTACCTGCTGCGCGCCGGCGACCGCGAGGTGGTGCTGCGCCGGCCCCCGCTCGGGCACGTGCTGGCCACCGCGCACGACATGGCCCGGGAACACCGGGTGATCTCGGCGCTGGCCCCGACCGGCGTGCCGGTCCCCGAGGCGCTGCTGCTCTGCGCCGACGAGAGCGTCATCGGCGCGCCGTTCTACCTGATGGCCCACGTCGACGGCGAGGTCTACCGGCGGCGCGAGCAGACCGACGCGCTCACCGCCGGCCAGCGGCGTGACCTCGCCATGGCGATGATGGACACGCTCGCCACGCTGCACCGGGTGGAGCCGGCCGAGGTCGGGTTGGCCGACTTCGGCCGCCCCGAGGGTTACCTGGCCCGGCAGGTCCGGCGCTGGGCCGGGCAGCTCGACCGTTCCCGTAGCCGCCCGCTGCCCGGCATCGACGAGCTGCGCGACGCGCTGGCCGGCAGCGTGCCGGAGGGCGCGAACGCGGGCCGGATCGTGCACGGCGACTACCGGCTGGACAATTTGCTCGCCGCCGTCGACCCGGTGACGGTGCGGGCGGTGCTCGACTGGGAGATGGCCACGCTGGGTGACCCGCTGGCCGACCTCGGCCTGCTGCTGACCTACTGGGACGTGCTGGGCGACAGCGACCACGCCGAGGGCAACCCGGTGGCCGACGGCATCGGTCCCCGGGCCGGCTTCCCCACCGGCGCCGAGCTGATCGACCGCTACGCCGGCCGCAGCGACGTCGACGTCGGCCCGTTGCACTGGCACGTGGCGCTCGGCTGTTTCAAGCTGGCGGTGATCTGCGAGGGCATCCACTACCGGCACACCCTCGGGCAGACGCTGGGCGAGGGTTTCGACCGGATCGGCGAGATGGTGGCGCCGCTGGTCGCGCACGGTCTGCACGCGGTGAGGGAGAAGTGATGGAGTTCGCGTACGACGACCGCACGGTCGAGCTGCGGCAGCGGTTGGAGGCGTTCCTCACCGAGTGCGTCTACCCGGCCGAGCCGGTGCACCACGAGCAGGTGCTCGCCGCCGGCGACCCGTGGGCCCGACCGCCGGTGATGGCCGAGCTGAAGGCCGAGGCCAAGGCCCGGGGCCTGTGGAACCTGTTCCTGCCGGACGCGCGCTACGGCGCCGGCCTGACCAACCTCCAGTACGCGCCGCTGGCCGAGCTGACCGGCCACAGCCCGCACCTGGCCCCGGAGGCGCTGAACTGCGCCGCGCCGGACACCGGCAACATGGAGCTGCTGGCCGAGTTCGGCTCCGACGCGCAGCGGGAGCGCTGGCTCGCGCCGCTGCTGGACGGCACGATCCGGTCCGCCTTCTGCATGACCGAGCCGGAGGTCGCCTCCTCCGACGCGACGAACATCGCCACCCGGATCACCCGCGACGGCGACCACTACGTGGTCGACGGCCGCAAGTGGTGGTCGTCCGGGGCGATGGACCCGCGCTGCGAGATCTTCATCGTGATGGGCAAGACCGACCCGGACGCCGACCGGCACCGCCAGCAGAGCATGATCCTGGTCCCCCGGGACACCCCGGGCGTGACGGTACGCCGCGGGATGACCGTCTTCGGCTACTCCGACGCCCCGCACGGCGGGCACGCCGAGATCGACTTCACGGGTGTCCGGGTGCCGGTGGAGAACCTGGTCGGTGCCGAGGGCACCGGCTTCGCCATCGCCCAGGCGCGGCTCGGTCCGGGGCGGATCCACCACTGCATGCGGCTGGTCGGCATGGCCGAACGGGCGCTGGAGCTGCTCTGCCGCCGCGCCCTGGACCGGGTGGCGTTCGGCCGCCCGCTCGCCGAGCAGGGCGTGGTGCGGGAGTGGATCGCCGAGTCCCGGGTCCGGATCGAGCAGGCCCGACTGCTGGTGCTCAAGACCGCCTGGCTGATGGACACCGTGGGCAACAAGGGCGCGCACACCGAGATCCAGGCCATCAAGATCGCTACCCCGGCGATGGCCGAGTGGGTGATCGACAAGGCGATCCAGGCGTACGGCGGGGCCGGCGTCAGCCAGGACACCCCGCTCGCCGCGCTCTGGGCCCAGGCCCGCACGCTGCGCCTGGCCGACGGCCCCGACGAGGTCCACCGCGCGTCCCTCGCCCGCCGCGAACTCCGCCGCTGGTCCTGACCCACCCCCGCCCCTGACCCACCCCCACCCCACCCCACTCCCTCCCCTCCCCCACCACCCCACCCCCTCCCCACGCCCGCTGATTCACGGAAAGAGTGGTCATCGCACGCGGAATGACCACTCTTTCCGTGAATCAGCGCGGATCGTGCGGGTGGGTGGGGGTGGGGGTGGGGGTGGGGGGTGGGTGGGGGTGCGTCAGGCGGAGGCGCGGTGGATCAGCTCGGTGTTCAGGAGGACGTGCGGGGAGGGGACGTCGTCGCCGCGGATGCGGGAGACCAGGAGGCGGGCCATCTGCCGGCCCATCTCCTCCACCGGCTGGAACACCGTGGTCAGCGGCGGCTCGGCCTGACGGGCGATCGGGGCGTCGTCGAAGCCGATCACCGCCACGTCCTCGGGCACCCGGCGACCCGCCTCCCGCAGCGCGCGCAACGCGCCGAAGGCCATCAGGTCGGAGGCGACGAAGACGGCGTCCAGATCCGGGCAGGAGTCCAGCAGCCGACGCATGGCGGCCGTGCCGCTGCCCTCGCTGAAGTCCCCGTACGCGATCAGGCCGTTCTCGACCACGCCCCCGGCGGCGCGCACCGCCTCCCGGTAGCCGGAGAGCCGGGCCAGGCCGGCGCCCATGTCCTGCGGGCCGGCGATGGTGGCGACCCGCCGCCGCCCCCGGGCGAACAAGTGCTCCACCGCCTGCCGGGCGCCGCCGACGTTGTCCACGTCGACGAACCACGCCGGCTGGGCGTTCGGGTGCAGCATCCGGGCCGGCCGGCCGCCGAGCACCGCCGGCAGGCCGCGCTCCTCCAGCAGCGTGGGCAGTGGGTCCGAGTCGTGCAGGGACAGCAGCAGTACGCCGTCCACGTGCTGGTTGGTCAGGTGGTGCTCGACCCGTTCCCGCTCGATCGGCGACTGCACCATCGCCAGCCAGAGCTGCATCGGCGTCTCCACCAGCCCGGAGCTGACGCCCCGGACGATCGCGGCGAAGAACGGCTCGGTGAAGACGCGCTCCCCCGACTCGGAGACCACCAGGGCC
Source organism: Micromonospora sp. NPDC051141 (assembly GCF_044455765.1). Lineage (NCBI taxonomy): Bacteria > Bacillati > Actinomycetota > Actinomycetes > Micromonosporales > Micromonosporaceae > Micromonospora > Micromonospora sp. NPDC051141. Next base: position 215,927 of record NZ_JBITFD010000012.1, on the reverse strand, counting down.
ACCGAGTCGGTCCGCTGGGTGACCAGCGCCCGGGCGGCCCGGTTCGGCACGTAGCCCAGCTCGGCGATGGCCTGCTGGACGGCCGCCCGGGCCTCCGGACTGACCTGCGGCGAGCCGTTGACCACGCGGGAGACCGTGCCGCGCCCGACGCCGGCGCGGGCCGCGACCGCGTCGAGGGTCGGGCGCCCGAGCGAGCGGGTGCGCTGCGTTGTCATCGTCTTGTGCTCCTCCGACGGTCGGGCGGGCCCGGCACCGGTTGAGGCCCCGGCGCCGGGCACCACCCGTAACTGGCTGGCCCAGCTTATTGTGCGGCCAGGCCGTTGCGTCGGATCACGTCGGCGTACCACCTGGCGCTGGACTTCGCGATCCGGGCCTGGCTGTCGTAGTCGACATAGACCATGCCGAACCGCTTCGTGTAGCCCCAGGCCCACTCGAAGTTGTCCATCAGTGACCAGGCGAAGTAGCCCTTCAGCGGCACCCCGGCCTCGATCGCGGCGTGCGCCGCGCGCAGGTGCGCGGCGAAGTAGGCCAGCCGGTCCGGGTCGTCGACCCGCCCGTCGGCCAGCGTGTCGACGAACGCCGAGCCGTTCTCGGTGACGTAGAGCGGCAGGTCGGTGTACTCCCGGTGGACCCGCTCCAGCGTCTCGGTCAGGCCCGGGGCGTCGATCTCCCAGTCCATGTCGGTCACCGGCACGCCCCGGGTGACGAACCGGACGTCCTCGCTGCCCGGCCAGCAGGACGGCGCCCGCCAGTAGGGCTCCGGCTCCCCGCCCTCGACCGGCGCGGCGACCACGTGCCGGCTGTAGTAGTTGACCCCGACCATGTCCAACGGCGTGGAGATGGTGGCCAGGTCGCCGTCGCGGACGTGCCCGAAGTCGGTGACGCTCCGCAGGTCGGCGACCAGATCGGCCGGGTACGCGCCGCGCAGCACCGGGTCCAGGAAGAAGCGGTTGGCCAGCGCGTCGATGCGGCGGGCCGCGTCGGCGTCCGCCGCCGACCCGGTGGCCGGGGTGACCGGGTAGAGGTTCACCGTGATGCCGAGCTCCGCCTGCGGGCGGGACGCCCGCACCGCCTGCACGGCCAGGCCGTGCCCGAGCATCAGGTGGTGCCCGGCCCGGACCGCGTCCGCGCCGTTCGACCGGCCCGGCGCGTGCACGCCGGAGCCGTAGCCGAGGAACGCCGAGCACCACGGCTCGTTCAGCGTGGTGAAGTACTTCACCCGGTCGCCGAGCGCGTCGGCGACCAGCGCCGAGTATTCCGCGAACCGGCCGGCGGTGTCCCGGGCCGGCCAGCCGCCGGCGTCCTCCAGCGGCTGGGGCAGGTCCCAGTGGTAGAGCGTCACCCACGGCTCGATGCCGTGCCCGAGCAGCTCGTCGACCAGGCGGTGGTAGAAGTCCATCCCCTCCTGGTTGACCCCGCCGGCGCCGCCCGGCTGGACCCGGGGCCAGGAGACGGAGAAGCGGTAGGACCGCAGTCCCAGGTCGGCCATCAGCCGCACGTCGTCCGACATCCGGTGGTAGTGGTCACAGGCCACGTCGCCGGTGTGCCCGGCCACCGTCCGACCCTCGGTGTGGCTGAAGGTGTCCCAGATCGACGGCGTACGGCCGCCCTCCGCCGCGGCGCCCTCGATCTGGTACGCGGCGGTCGCCGCGCCCCAGAGGAAGCCGGGCGGGAAGGTGACGGCCGGGCCCTCGTCGAGAACGCCGACGGCGGGCGGGCTGGCTGGGTTGCTCACGACTTGACGGCGCCTTCCATGATGCCGCCGATGATCTGGCGGCCGAACAGAACGAACACGATGAACAGGGGCAGGGTCGCGATCAACGTACCGGCGAAGATCTGCGAGTTGTCGGCGAAGTAGGCGGTGTTGAGGCTACGGAGCGAGATCTGGACGGTGGGGTTGGACGGGTCGGCCAGCACCACGAACGGCCAGAAGAACTGGTTCCACTGCTCCATGAAGGTGAGCAGGCCGAGCACCGCGGCGGCGGGCCGCAGGGCGGGCATCACCACGTGCCAGTACACCCGCCAGGTCGAACAGCCGTCCACCCGGGCGGCCTCGATCAGCTCGTTCGGGACCGCCTGCTCGGCGTACTGGCGCATCATGAAGATCCCGAAGCCGCCGATGAGGAAGGGCACGGTGACCGACGGCATGGTGTTCAGCCAGTCGAGCTTCGCCATCAGGATGTAGAGCGGGAGCACACCGAGCTGGATCGGCACCATCATCGAGGCGAGGATGATCAGCAGCAGCGCGTTCTTGCCCCGGAAGCGGAGCTTGGCGAACGCGAAGCCGGCCAGCGAGCCGAAGAACACCGTGGCGATGGTGATCGTCCCGGAGACCAGGAACGAGTTCATCAGGCCCTTGACGACGTTGGCGTCGCCGTTGGCCAGCACCCGCTCGATGTTCTCGCCGAGCTTGCCGCCGGGCAGGAACGGCGGCGGCCAGGAGTTGGCCGCGTCGTTGGTCCGCGAGGCGATGACGATCATCCAGTAGAACGGGAACAGCGACAGGAACACGCCGAGGACCAGCCCGAACCAGGTGAGCGGACTGGCTTTGAAGAGCCGCTCGGCCTGGTGGGTGGCCTTGACCTTGGCGGGCGCGGGCGGCCGGGTGGGCGGACGGAGTGTGGTGGTCGTCATCTCGTCACCTTCACTTGTCGGAGCTGATGCGACGGGCCAGCAGGTAGTTGACCGTCGACATCAGTGCGATGAGCACGAAGAGCACGAGCGCGACCGCCCCGGCGTAACCCCACCGGAAGCGCTGGTTCATCACGTCGAGCAGGTACATCGTGATGGTCTGGAACTGGCCCTCGGAGCCGCCGGAGAGGCCGCCGGAGCCGCTGGTGAACAGCAGCGGCTCGGTGAAGAGCTGGAGCCCGCCGATGGTCGAGATGATCAGCGTGAAGATGATCGTGGGGCGCAGCTGCGGGACCGTGATCGACCAGAACTGGCGGCGCCGGGACGCCCCGTCGAGCGCGGCGGCCTCGTACATGTCCTTGCTGATCGACTGCATGGCGGCCAGGTAGATCAGCGCGTTGTAACCGACCCACCGCCAGTCGACCATGGTGGAGATGGCGAACCAGGAGGCGAAGCGGTTCGCCCGCCAGTCGATCGGGTCCAGGCCGACGGCGTCGAGCAGCCAGTTGATCAGGCCGAAGTCCTTGGCGTAGATCATCGAGAAGATCAGCGCGACCACCGCGGTCGAGGTGATGATCGGCATCGCGATGGCCATCCGGAAGAAGGTCTGCGCGCGCAGCTTCCGGTTCAGCGCGTTGGCCAGCATAAGCGCCAGCATCAGCTGGGGCACGGTGGAGAGCACGAACATGCCGAACGTGTTCACCACCGCGTTCCAGAACTGCGGGTCGTCGGTGAGCAGTTCGACGAAGTTGTCCAGCCCGACGAAGGAGATCGTCGCGTTGAGCGGGGACCGGTCGGTCAACGCGATCCAGACCGTGTACACGATCGGGTACGCGCTGAACACGGCGAAGAGCAGGAAGAACGGCAGGACGTACAGGTAGGGCGAGTACTTCAGGTCCAGCTTGGTGGCCGAGCTGGCGCGGCGGTGCGAGGTGCGGGCGCGCGGCGGGCGGGGCTCGGGCGGCGCCGTGGCGTGCAGGTCGAGGCTCATCAGGAGTCCTTCTCCTCGGCCGGCGTCGCCCGCCTCACGGGCGGCGCCGGGCTCTGCGGGCACCGCGGGTGGCGCCGGCAGCACGGGGCTGCCGACGCCACCCGCGAGCGGCTCAGCCGGATCACTTACCGGCGGCCGCACCGTTCTTCAAGGCCGCCTGCCACTGCTCGTCGGCGGACTTGCCCTGCTCCACGGCGCGCAGCGTGTTCTCCACGGCGGTGCGGACCGCGTTGTTCTTCGGGCCGAGGTAGACCGGCTTCAGGTCGGTGGCGCCGGCGGCGAAGATCTTGCCGACCGGGGCCTTGCTGAAGTAGTCGTTGGTCGAGTCGGCCACGGCCGGGTCGGTGAGCGCCTGCGGGTTCGACGGCAGGTTGCCGACCGCCTTGTACGCGCCGATCTGACCCTTGGCGCTGGTCAGGAACTTGGCCAGCTCCGCGGCCTCCTTCTGGTGCTTGCTCGACTTCGGCACGCCGAGGAAGGAGCCGCCCCAGTTGCCGCCCGCGCCGGGGGCCTTGGCGATGTCCCACTTGCCGGCCGCCGCGTCGCCGGCCTGGCCCTTGATCACACCGGTCATCCACGCCGGGCAGGCGATGGTGGCGAAGGTGCCGTTCTTGAAACCGGCGTTCCACTCGTTGGAGAAGGACTGCAGGTTGTTCGACAGCCCGGCGGCGATCATCTTGGTGGTGAGCTGGTACGCGGCCTGCACGTCCGGGTTCTGGTCGATGACCAGCTTGTTGCTCTTGTCGTAGTACGTGTAGCCGGTGCCCTGGCCCGCGATCTGCATCAGCACCACGTTGTAGAAGTTGGTCGCCGAGTCGACGAACTTGTGCTTCTTGTCGGCGGCGGCGAACTTCTGGCCGGCCTCGATGAACTTGTCCCAGGTGGGCCAGAGCGCGCCGACCTGCTCGCGGTCGGTGGGCAGGCCGGCGGCCTTGAACAGGTCGCTGCGGTAGCACAGCGCCATCGAGCCGACGTCGGTGCCGAGGCCCAGCACCTTGCCGTCGGGGGTGGTGCCCTGCTCCCACTTCCACGGCAGGAAGTTGCCCTTGAGGTCGTTCGCGCCGTGGTCGGCCAGGTTCACGAACTTGTCGGCCTGCGCGTAGAACTGGACGATCGTGCCCTCTTCGAGGGCCACCACGTCACCGGCGCCCGAGCCGGCGGTGATCTGCTGGGTCAGGCGGGTGTTGTAGTCGCCGAGCCCGAGGCCCTTGCCGCGCTCCTGGATCTTGACGTTGGTGTGCTCGGCTTCGTACTGCTTGTACAGGTCTTCGTAGCCGAAGCCCTGGTCGCCGAAGACGTCGACGACCAGGGTGACCGGGCCGCCGCTGTCCCCGCCGCCGGACGAGTCGTCGTCGTTGCCGCAGGCCGTGGCGCCGGCAAGCACCATGGCGGACGCGAGTGCGATGGCCGCGAAGCGCCGACGGTGAATCGGGACGCTCATCTTCAGACCCCTCTTTTCGGTGGTGAGGCGAGATATCTGTGGTGGGGGGTTGCGTTTGGCGCTGGGCCGGAGCGGGCAGGAAAGAGATTCACACCACTGCCGGGAGCGCTCCCATGAGATTGCCGGCAGGTAACAGGGGTGTCAATAGGCCGCTGGGAGCGTTCCCATTTCGTTACCGCGTGCGCTCCGCCGTCCCGGCGCGGCATAGGCTGCCAGCATGATCTGCCGAGCCTGCCGGGAGCGGCGGCACCGCGACTGCCGTGGCCGGACGTGGTGCGACTGCCAACACCGCGCACCCGGGCCCACGCCGCCGGTCACCGGGCCGGCCGGCGAATGAGCGGCGGCACCCCGATCGCACGGGTCTGGCCCGCACCCGGCACCGGTCCGCTCACCGACCCGCAGCTCACCGCGCTCTACGACCGGGCGACGCAGCCGCACCTGCGGGTCAACTTCGTCGCCAGCGCGGACGGCGCGGTCACCCTGGACGACTATTCCGCCGGGCTCTCCGGCGAGCCGGACAAGCGCGTCTTCGGGCTGCTGCGGATGCTCTGCGACGGCCTGCTGGTGGCCGCCGGCACGCTGCGGCACGAGGGCTACGGCGCGGTCCGGCTGAGCGCCGACCGCCGCGCCTGGCGCCGCGAGCGGGGTCTGGCCGAGTTCCCGACGCTGGTGGTGGTCTCCGGCTCGCTCGACCTCGACCCGGCGCAGGGCTGCTTCGCCGACGCCCCGGTCCGGCCGCTGGTGCTCACCCGCTCCGGCGCCGTGCCACCGACCGGGCTCACCGAGGTCGCCGACCTGATCCGCTGCGGCACCGACCACGTCGACCTGACCGCCGGGCTGGCCGAGCTGCGCCGACGCGGGCTGGGCCAGGTGCTCTGCGAGGGCGGCCCGCACCTGTTCGGCGCGCTCACCGCCGCCGACCTGGTCGACGAGCTGTGCCTCACCGTGGCGCCACTGCTCGCCGGCGCCGGCCCCGGCCGGATCACCGCCGGACCCGGCAGCACCGCACGCCACCTGCCACTGCGGCACGTACTGGCCGCCGCCGACGGCGTGCTGATGCTGCGCTACGCCCGCGACCCGGCCGACCCGCCGCCCACCTGAGCCACCCCACCCCACCCCCGCCCCCCGCCCCGCGCGCCCACCCCCACCCCCGCCGACTGCGCGCTGATTCACGGAAAGAGTCCTTATCTCGCCCGGGACAGGCCCGCTTTCCGTGAATCAGCGCGCAGTCGGCCGGCCCGAGGGGCGCCTCGGGAGCGGAATCGCACGTACCGTGTTCGCCCCGATCCGCCCGGCGACCGGCCGGCGTGGCGTCCGACGCGTCGCGTGGCAACCTGTCGCATCCCTCGGGCAGGATGCAGGACGTGCGCCGCCAATCCGACGACCAGCCGACCGGAGACCGCCGATGACCGACGACCAGTTCGACGGCCCCGGCGAGGGGGTCGGCCGGGTGCTCGGCACCGCCGACGCCACTCCGCTCACCTTCTGGACGGCCGTCGCCCCGGGGAGCTACCTGCAACTCGACGACGTGGTGGTGACCCGACGCGAGCTGCCCGACCGGGAGCCGGTGACCATCGCCGGCGTGGTGACCCAGGTGCGCGCCCGGCACGAGGGGGCGCAGTTCGACTCCGACGTCTTCGCCATCGCCGACGGCACGCTGCCGGCGCAGGTGCAGGAGGCCGCCGAGATCACCACCACCCGGGTCGATCCGGAGTTCTACGTCCCGCCCACGCCGGGCGCGGTGGTGCACCGGGCCGAGGGTGACGCCCGGGCCCGGGCGCTGCACTTCGACCGGATGGAGCGGCGGATCCCGATGGGGATGGGCCGCGACGGCGTGCCGGTCTACCTCAACGCCGACTTCCTCGACGGCACCCGGGGCGCGCACGTCTCCATCTCCGGCATCTCCGGCGTCGCCACCAAGACCAGCTTCGCCACCTTCCTGCTCTACTCGGTGTTCCGCTCCGGCGTGCTCGGCGGCGACGCGGTCAACGCCAAGGCGCTGATCTTCAACGTCAAGGGCGAGGACCTGCTCTTCCTCGACCACCCGAACACCCGGCTGGACGACCCGACCCGGGCGGCGTACGCGAAGCTCGGTCTGGACGCCGGCGCGTTCCCCGACGTGCGGGTGTACGCCCCGCCCCGGGTCGGTGACTCCTCCGGCACGCCGGACGTGAGCAGCCGGCTCACCGGCGTGGACAGCTTCTACTGGACGCTGAGCGAGTTCTGCGCCGACCGGCTGCTGCCCTACGTGTTCGCCGACGCCGACGACGAGCGCCAGCAATACACCATGGTGGTCCACTCGGTCGCCGCCCACCTGGCCCGGTACGCCCAGCCCGCCGACGGCGGGGTGAGCATCGACGGGGTCCGCCTCGGCTCCTACGCCGACCTGGTCGACCACGTGGTCGAGCAGCTCAACGACGACGAGACCCGGGGCGACTGGGCCGGCAGCGCGGTCGGCCTGGGCACTGTCAACGCGTTCGCCCGCCGGCTCATCGGCAGCAAGAAGGACCTGGGCCGGCTGATCCGCGGTGACCTGGCCACCCGCCGCCCGCACTCGATCAACACCGCGGAGAGCGCCCAGGTCACCGTGGTCGACCTGCACAACCTGCCGGACCGCGCGCAGCGCTTCGTGGTCGGCGTGACGCTCAAGAGCGAGTTCGAGCGCAAGGAGAAGGCCGGCACCGCCAAGCCGTTGCTCTTCGTCGTGCTCGACGAGTTGAACAAGTACGCGCCCCGCGAGGGCTCCTCCCCGATCAAGGAGGTGCTGCTCGACATCGCCGAGCGGGGTCGCTCACTGGGGGTGATCCTGGTCGGCGCGCAGCAGACCGCGAGCGAGGTGGAGCGGCGGATCGTCACCAACTCGGCGATCCGGGTGGTCGGCCGGCTCGACCCGGCCGAGGCGTCCCGCCCGGAGTACGGCTTCCTGCCGCCCGCCCAACGCCAGCGGGCGCTGCTGGCCAAGCCCGGCACCATGTTCGTCAACCAGCCGGACATTCCGGTGCCGCTCTGCCTGGAGTTCCCGTTCCCGGCGTGGGCCACCCGGGTCTCCGAGGCGGGCCGCGCCCCGTCGGAGACGCTACGGTCGATCACGCAGGCCGCCGACCCGTTCGCGGTGGTCGGCTCCGGCACCTCCGACGACGACATCCCGTTCTAGGCGGCGACCCACCATGAAGATCCTGCACACCTCCGACTGGCACGTCGGCAAGGTCCTCAAGGGGCAGTCCCGGGCCGAGGAGCACACGCAGGTCCTCGCCCAGGTGATCGACATCGCCCGCGAGGAGCGGCCCGACCTGGTGATCGTCGCCGGTGACCTCTACGACACCGCCGCGCCGACGCCGGAGGCGACCCGGCTGGTCACCCGCGCGCTGACCGCGTTGCGCCGCACCGGCGCCGACGTGCTGGCGATCGGCGGCAACCACGACAACGGCGCGGCGCTCGACGCGCTGCGCCCGTGGGCCGACGCCGCCGGGATCACGCTGCGCGGCAGCGTGCGGGAGAATCCGGCCGAGCACGTCGTCGACGGGGTGACCCGCGACGGCGAGCGGTGGCGGGTGGCCGCGCTGCCGTTTTTGTCCCAGCGCTACGCGGTCCGCGCGGTGGAGATGTACGCGCTCACCCCGGCCGAGGCGAACCAGACCTACGCCGACCATCTCGGCCGGGTGCTCGACAAGCTGGCCGAGGGGTTCACCGAGCCGGACCGGGTGCACCTGGTCACCGCGCACCTCACCGTGGTCGGGGCGAGCACCGGCGGCGGCGAGCGGGACGCGCACACCGTGCTCGGCTACGCGGTGCCGGCGACCGTCTTCCCGGGCAACGCGCACTACGTGGCGCTGGGCCACCTGCACCGCTCCCAGCGGGTGATCGGCCCCTGCCCGATCCGCTACAGCGGCAGCCCGCTGGCGGTCGACTTCGGCGAGCAGGAGAACGTCGGCTCGGTGACGATCGTGGAGGTCACCGCCACCACCGCCGCCCGGATCCGGGAGGTGCCGGTGCCCGGCGCGGTGCCGCTGCGCACGGTGCGGGGCACCCTCGCGCAGCTCGCCGAGATCGAGCCGCCGGACGGCTGGCTGCGGGTCTTCGTCCGGGAGCAACCCCGGGCCGGGCTGCGCGAGGAGGTCCAGGAGCTGCTCCCCCGCGCGCTGGAGATCCGGATCGACCCGGAGCTGATGCCGACACCGGGCAGCGGCGCCCGCACCGCCCAGCGGGCCGGCCGCTCGCCGCGTGAGCTGTTCGCCGACTACCTGGGCAGCCGGGGTCACGCCGACGACGGCGTACGGGAACTCTTCGACGAGCTGCTCGAGGAGGTGGAGCACTGATGCGGCCGATGCGGCTGGACATGGCCGGCTTCACCGTGTTCCGCGAGGAGACCACCGTCGACTTCACCGACGCCGACTTCTTCGCGCTGGTCGGGCCGACCGGTTCGGGCAAGTCGACGGTGCTCGACGCGATCTGCTTCGCGCTCTACGGCACGGTGCCGCGCTGGGGCGGCACGCGTGGGCTGGCCAACGCGCTGGCCCCGTCGGCCGCCGAGGCGCGGGTCCGGCTGGTCTTCGAGTCCGCCGGCGACCGGTACGTCGCCACCCGGGTGGTCCGCCGCGACGGCCGGGGCACGGTGAAGACGGCCAACGCCGGGCTCCAGCTCATGCCACCCGGATTCGACGTGACCAAGCTGGACACCGGGCTCAGCCCGGAGGATCTGGGCGACGTGGTGGCCGGCACGCCGGCCGAGATGGAGCAGGCCGTGCTGGACGCGGTCGGGCTGCCGTACGAGCAGTTCACCTCGTGCGTGGTGCTGCCGCAGGGGCAGTTCGCCGACTTCCTGCACGCGAAGCCGGCCACCCGGCAGCAGATCCTGGTGAACCTGCTCGGGCTGGGCGTCTACGAGGACGTGCAGAAGAAGGCGGTCGAGCGCGCCGGGCAGGCCGAGGCGAAGCTGGAGACGGTCGATAAGGTGCTCGGCGGTCTCGCCGACGTGGACGACGCGCGGCTGGCCGACGCCCAGGGGCGGGTCGAGGCGGTGCGGGAGCTGGCCGGGGCGGTCGCGGCGGCCGTACCGGAGCTGGAACGGGCCCGGGCCACGGCCGGTGAGCGGGCCGCGGCGCTGGCCGCGCTCGACGCCGAGCTGGGCGTGCTGGCCGGGGTCCGGCCGCCGGACGGCACCGCCGAGCTGGCCCGCGCGGTGGCCGCGGCCCGGGTGGCCGTCGACGAGGCGACCGCGGCGGTCGGGCTGGCCGAGGAGCGCGAGGAGAAGCTGCGCGGCGAGCTGGCCGCGGCCGGCGACGAGAGCGCGGCGCGCCTGCTGCTGCGGGCGTACGCCGACCGGGAGCGGTTGACCGGCGAGGCGGCGACGGTCCGCGCGGCGGTCGACGCGGCGCGGACCGAGCACGACACCGCGGTCGCGGCGCTGGACGCGGCGCGGGCCGCCGCCGAGCGGGCCGAGGTCGAGCTGGAGGCGGCGTTCCGGGCGCACGACGAGGCGAAGGCCGCCGACCAGGCGGTGGCGCTGCGGGCGCACCTGGTCGACGGCGCGCCGTGCCCGGTGTGCGAGCAGGTGGTCCTCGCCGTGCCGGCGGTGCCGAAGGGTTCCGCGGTGAGCCGGGCGCTCGCGGCCGGCAAGGCGGCGCGGGCGGCCAGCGACGCCGCGAAGCGGGTGGTGGCCGAGCGCGACGCCGCCGCCCGTGACCTGGACCGGGTGCTGCTGCGCGTCCGGGCCGAGCAGGACGGGCTCGCCGCGCGGCTGGCCGAGCTGGACGGGCAGCTCGCGGACGCCGCCGCGCCGGAGGCGTTGCGCCGGTCGCTGGCCGAGCACGCCCGGCTCCGGACGGCGTTGGACGAGGCGGGTGGCGCGGTGCGGGCCGGCCGGGAGGCCGCCCGGCGGGCACGGGGCACGCTCGACGGCGCGCAGGACCGGCTGCGCCGGGCGTGGCGCGACTTCGACGCGGTGCGGGACGGGCTGGCCCGGTTCGGCCCCCCGGCCGCCGACCGGGACGACGTGGCGTCGGCCTGGACGGCGCTGGCCGGGTGGGCGGGCGAGCAGGCCGACCGGCGACGGGCCGACCGGGGCGGGTTGGCCGGGTCGGTGGACGCGGCCCGGCGGGCGGCGGCCGAGGTGTCCGACCGGATCGGCGCGTTGTTCACCGCCGCCGGGCTGGATGCGCCGGACGATCCGCTGCGCGACGCCGCGGTGGCGGTGGAGCGGGCCGAGGCGGAGTCGCGTCGGCTCACCGAGCGTCGCGAGCAGGCGACCGAGCTGCGGGAGCAGCGGGCCGGCCACGAGCGGCAGGCGCGGGTGGCCCGCGCGCTCGCGAGCCACCTGCGGGCCAACAACTTCGAGCGCTGGCTGCTCACCGAGGCGCTGGACCTGCTGGTCGACGGCGCGTCGCGGATCCTGCGGGAGCTGTCCGGCGGGCAGTACGACCTGGTGCACGACAAGGGTGAGTTCTTCGTGGTCGACCACCACGACGCCGGGCTGCGGCGCGGGGTGCGGACGCTGTCCGGCGGGGAGACGTTCCAGGCGTCGCTGGCGCTGGCGCTGGCGTTGTCGGAGCAGTTGGCGGGCATGTCGACGAGCGCGGCGAGCCTGGAGTCGATCGTGCTGGACGAGGGCTTCGGCACGCTGGACGCGGCCACGCTGGACACGGTCGCCGCCACGTTGGAGAACCTGGCCGCCCGGGGCGACCGGATGGTCGGGGTGGTCACCCACGTGCCGGCGCTGGCCGAGCGGATCCCGGTCCGCTTCGAGGTCCGCAAGGACGCCCGCACCGCCCGCATCGAGCGGACCGGCCTGTGAGCGGAGGCGCCCGGTTCTTCGTCGACTCGTGGGACCCGGCGTACGGGGCGTCGTTCGAGTCGGCCGGCGGGACCGGGCCGGCGACGCCGAGCAGCGCCCAGGTGGAGGCCGACGTCGAACTGCCGGTCACCGACTGGCGGGCGATCGATCCCCGTCCCGGGGTGCGGTCGCCGGACGTGGTGCTGCTCGTCGACGGCGTCCGGCGGATCGACGCCAGCGTCTGGACCGCCGAGGAGGACGGCGGCTCGTTCCCCGGCATCGCCGCCTCGTACGCGGCCGGGGTGGTCCGCTGCGACCTGGACCGGGGCGCCGCCGAACTGGCCGGCGCCCGGGTGGGCCGGGGGTTGTTCACCGCCAGCCCGTCGGCGCAGGAGGTGGTGGCCGGCTCGGTCCGCTATCCGGTGCACCGGGTCGGCGGCACCGGCGAGCTGAGCAAGCTGCCGGCCGCGGTGCAGGGCCCGCTGACCGCGCTGGAGGTGGCCGTCTCGGACGCGGTCCGCGCCGACGGTGACCTGCTGGTGGTGGACGGTCCGCTGCGCAGCCGCCGGAACCTCCCCCGCACCCTGGGTTACATCAAGACCCAGCACAGCCAGTATCTCGACGCCCGGCTGACCGCGGTGGTGACCGGGCTGGCGCCGGGCCAGCGCTGCCCGGTGTTCCGGCTGGGCACCGCGTGGGGCGGCTGGTCGTGGTATCTGCGACTGCCGGTGGCCGCCGGTGCGCCGTGGGCGGGCATCGTCCGGATGGAGTGCTCGGCCGAGCTGACCGTGCCGGAGGCGGTCGCGCTGGCCGACCTGTCCCTGGTCACGCTGCCCCGGTTCGCGTCCACCCCGTACAAGGACCCCCGGGCCCCGCAGAACCTGGTGCCGATCGCCGGGTTGGAGCGCAAGCTGCGCGGGATGCTCGGCGACGCGCGGCTGCTGCACCGGGTGCTCACCGCGGCGGCGCGTGGGATGCGGCGCTGATGGGCCGGCGACGGGACGCCGACCGGGTGGTGGCGGACGTCGACACCGGGCAGGCCGAGCTGGTGCCGGACCGGGACCGTCCCGGCTCGTGGACGCTGCTGCTGGACGGCGCCCCGCAGTCGCACGTGGACCTGACCGATCCGACGCACCTGGAGTTCGAGTACGTCCGGCGGCTGGCCGCCGCGATCGACCTGGTCGCGCCCGCCGGCGCGCCGTTGCGGGTGCTGCACCTGGGCGGCGGCGCGCTGACGCTGCCCCGGTACGTGCGGGCCACCCGGCCCGGTTCCACGCAGCGGGTGTCGGAGGTGGACGGCGCGCTGGTGGAGTTGGTCCGGCGGGAGCTGCCCTGGCCGGCCGATCCCCGGTTGCGGGTGCGGGTGGCCGACGCCCGCGCCACGCTGTCGTCCAGCCGGGACGGCGGGTACGACGTGATCGTCGCGGACGTCTTCGCCGGCGCCCGCACCCCGGCGCACCTGACCTCGGTGGAGTTCGCCGCCGAGGTGGCCCGGGTGCTGGCGCCGGACGGCTGCTACCTGGCGAACGTCGCCGACGGCCCGCCGCTGCGGCACGCCCGTGGGCAGGTCGCCACCGTGCGGACCGTGCTGCCCCGGGCCTGCCTGGTGGGCGACGCGGCGGTGCTACGCGGCCGGCGGTACGGCAACCTGGTGCTGGTGGCGTCCCGGGTGGAACCGCCGGTGCCGGAGCTTTCCCGGCGCGCGGCCGGCGACTGGTTCCCGGGCCGGGTGGTGGCCGGCGACGAGCTGGACCGGTTCGCCGGCGGCGTCCCGGTGGTCTCCGACGCGGACGCGGTGGACTCCACCCCGCCGCCACCGGGAATTTTTTCCGTCAAACGTTGATCCGTTCGGCGGGGCGCTGCGTATCACCGGGCGGCCATGCCCGTGGGGGGCCGGCTGATGTCATTGGACACCGGAGGTCTGCATGCATGCGGTGGCGGCCGGCTGGCACGGCGAGGTGGCGCGGCCCGAGTGGATGTTCGCCCGGGCGCAGCCACACTCCCGCGCGTCGCGTTCGGGTCGGGGGGTCGACGCCCGTCCCGCCGATCGCCAGAATGACCCGGTGCCGCCTCGACCCGCTCCCGGACGCCACCAGGCGACCTCCGCCGAGGCCAGCCACTCCGACCAGTTGATCCGGCTGCTCTACGCGGAGCACGCCGGCCCGCTGCTGATGTTCGTGATGCGACTGACCGGCGGGGACCGGCAGCGCGCCGAGGACATCGTGCAGGAGACGCTGCTGCGGGCCTGGCGCAACGCGCACCGCCTCGGCGTGCAGGGTGGTCAGGGCTCGCTGCGGCCCTGGCTGGTCACGGTGGCCCGGCGGATCGCCATCGACGAGCACCGCAGCGAACAGGCCCGCCCGGCGGAGACGTACGACCGGGACCTGACCGCGTTCGCCGAGTCGGACAGCACCGACCGGGTGCTGCGCACGATGACCGTGGCGGACGCGCTGCGTACGCTCAGCCAGTCGCACCGGGAGATCCTGGTGGCGACGTACTTCCGGGGTCGGACGGTGCCGGAGGCGGCGGAGGAGCTGGGCCTGCCGCTGGGCACCGCGAAGTCCCGGGTCTACTACGCGCTGCGCGCGCTGCGCACGGCTCTGCAGGAGAGGGGGGTGACGGAATGAGCCGGGCCGACCACATGGACGTCGCCGCGTACGCGCTGGGCGTGCTGGATCCGCAGGACATGGAACGGTTCGAGGAGCACCTGGCCACCTGCTGGGCGTGCGCGGCCGAGCTGGAGACGATGGTCCCGGTGGTGGGGCTGCTCTCCGGCATCGACGGCGAGGCGATGGCCGCGTTGGAGCAGACCCACACCGATCCGGCGCTGCTGGACCGGACGCTGGTGGCGGTACGACGGGACCGGCGGCGTACCCGGGTCCGGCAGTTGCTGGCCACCGCGGCGGCCGTGGTGGTGTTCGGCGGCCTGAGCGGCGTCGCGGCCGGGTTCCTCGGCGACGACCCGCCGCAGACGCCGCAGGCCGGGCCGACGCAGAGCGTGCCGACCGCGGCGCCGAGCAGCGAGCCGACCGATCCGAACCGGCCGGGCGTCGGCGGCGAGAAGGACATCGAGGGCGACGAGCACAACGCCACCGATCCGGGCACCGGCGTGACGACCACGATGTGGCTGGCGAAGAAGGAGTACGGCACGCAGATCGCCGTGCAGCTCAGCCGGCTGCCCGGACCGCGCACCTGCCGGCTGGTGGTGACCCGCAAGAACGCCACGAGCGAGGTGGTGGGCACCTGGTCGGTGCCGGGCGGCGGCTACGGCACCAACCAGAACCCGCTCGCGCTGGAGCTGAGCGCGTCGACCTCGGCGCCACTTGCCGACATCGAGAAGGTCCAGGTGCAGTCCGTGGACGTCAACGGCGTGGCGAGCCCGTTGGTGACCGTCTCCGACCTCTGAACCCCACCGCGCCGACGGCGCCGGACGGCCACTGCCGTCCGGCGCCGTCGTGTCGTTTCCGAACCGTTCCGCCCCGTCGTGGTGGCGCACGGGCCGCGGTCCGGATCGGTTCAATCCGTCCACTGTGAAATGGCCCACCCTTTTGACTTCAACCTTGACAGCACCGTGGCCCGTACTACCCGGCGAACTGCCAAGAACGAGGAGGGCACGTGGCACACCACATGCGGACGACCGTCATCGTCGCGAGCGCGATGGTCGCACTTACGGCCTGCGCCCCCGCAGGCTACGACGGGGCGAACTCGAGCGCGGCGGAGCCGGTCGCCGTCGCCGCGGCCGAACCCACCGCGGCGGCCGAGCCGGAGGCGTCGGCCCCCCCGGAGACGCCCGCCGCCGACCAGGCGCCCCCGTCGGACGTGAAACTCACCGACGAGCTGGTCGGCAAGAAGCTGCCCCGGATGGGCAAGGTCGTCACCGACCAGGACGGCTGGGTGCTGTACCGGTTCGACAAGGACTCGTCGAACCCGGCGCAGTCCAACTGCGTGGACAAGTGCGCCGAGGTCTGGCCGCCGGCGCTGACCGACGGCAACCCGCAGCTCCAGGGCGTCTCCGACGACAAGGTCGGCACCGTCACCCGCCAGGACGGCACCCGGCAGATCACCATCGGGGACTGGCCGGTCTACCGCTACATCGGGGACAAGAAGCCGGGCCAGTGGAAGGGCCAGGGCGTCGGCGGCACCTGGTTCGTCGTGGACCCGAACGGCAAGAAGAACCTGACCTGCCTGCCGACCGGCACCCCGAAGCCGGTCGCCCCGCCGGCGTCGGGCGGCTCCGGCGACTCGGGCGGCGGCTCGGACTACTCGTACTGACCGCACCGGACACGGTGACCGGCCGCCGCCGGGGAGGGCGCGGCCGGTCACCGTCGTGGACCCGGGAGGCGGGGCGTACCGGCATCGCCCCGCCTCCCGGCACCGACCCACCGCCTCGCGCCCGAGGGTGCCCGGCGGTGTCCGTCGTCACGGCGGAGCCGCGTGGCAGAGTGGCGGGGTGACCTCGCCCGCCGCCCGCCGTCCGCTGCGCCCCCCGGCCGGCTACCGGCTGGCCGCCTCGGTGCGGGCGTTGACCTTCAGCCCGTACGACCCGTGCGCGCGGATCGCCGCCGGCACCTTCTGGTGGGCCACCCGCACCCCGGACGGTCCGGCCACGCTGGCGCTGCGCCCCGAGGCCGGCGAGCTGGTCGCCGAGGGGTACGGCCCGGGCGCGGCGTGGGTGGTCGACCGCGCCGACCGGGTGGCCGGGCTGGCCGACGACCTGACCGGCTTCGCCGCGCTGGCCGCCACGCACCCGCTGGTGGCCCGGCTGGCCCACCAGCACCACGGGTTGCGGATGCCGGCCACCGGCCAGGTGTTCCCCCGGCTGCTGCGGGCCGTCTTCGAGCAGAAGGTCACCGGCAAGGAGGCGTACCGGGCGTACGCGGCGACCGTGCGGCACTTCCGCGAGCCGGCGCCGGGGCCGCTGCAACCGCTGCTGCTGCCGCCGACGCCGGACGCGGTGGCCGCCACGCCGTACTGGGTGTTCCACCCGTTCGGGGTGGAGCAGCGGCGGGCCGACACGCTGCGCCGCGCCGCCGCCGTCGCGGACCGGCTGGAACGCTGCGCGGACGCCGCGGAGGCGACCCGCCGGCTCACCGCGATCCCCGGCATCGGGCCGTGGACCGCCGCCGAGGTGGTCCGGATCGCGTACGGGGACCCGGACGCGGTGAGCGTCGGCGACTACCACGTGCCGAACACGGTGGCCTGGGCGCTGGCCGGCGAGCCGCGCGGCGACGACGCCCGGATGCTGGCACTGCTGGAGCCGTTCCGGGGCCACCGGGGGCGGGTGTGCGTGCTGCTGGAGGCCGCCGGCGTGCAGGCGCCGAAGTACGGCCCGCGCGCCCCGATCCGCTCGTTCGCCCGTTACTGAGCGGCGATCACCGCCCGGCGCAGAGCCGACGCAGCGTCCGGCCCAGCCACCACGCGTACCCGAGCTGGAAGCCCCGGGTGACCGGCCCGGCGGCACGCACGTACCAGTGGGCCGGTCGGCTGAACGCGGTCACCTCGAACCAGGTCCCGTCCGCGTCGCGGGTGACCAGGAACGCCTCCTCGCCGATCTCCGGGTGCCCGGGCAGCGTGCCGTAGCCGAAGCCGGCCCGGTCCGGCTCGTCCACGGCCCAGACCACCTCGGTCGGCCCCCAGATCCGCGCCGGCCCGACGCCCAGCCCCGGCGTGACCCGCACCCCGGGCGCGGCGCGCGGCGCGTCGGCGCGCATCACCACGCCGGCGGCGCGGTGCAGCCGCCAGCCGAGCACCGCGTCCGCCGCGACCGGAAACGCGCCGTCCGGCAGCCGGACCCGGTGGCGCAGGTGGTGGTAGCCGGCCGGCCGGCCACCGTCGCGGGTCGCGCCCACCTCGGGGTACGTCAACTCGGGCACGTCGGCCACCTCCTCGCGCGGGGACACCAGCCAGGGTACGACCGCCCGGGGCGGATGTGGTGAGCTGACCCGGTGACCGACGACGTGACCATCGCCCCCGCCGTCGTCGCGGACGCCGGTGAGATCCTCACCGTGCAGCGTGCCGCGTACCTGGTGGAGGCGCAGCGGTACCGGGACGTGTTCCTGCCCCCGCTGACCGAGACGCTGGACGAGGTCCGGGCGGCGCTGGCCGGCCCGGTCGTGGTGCTCGCCGCCCGGCGCGGAACCCGCCTGGTCGGCTCGGTGCGGGCCCGCCTCGACGGCGACACCGCCCACGTCGGCCGCCTGGCGGTCGCCCCGGACCAGCAGGGACGCGGCATCGGCGGGCGGCTGCTGGCCGCGGTGGAGCACGCCTGCGCCGGCCGGGTGGCGCGGTTCAGTTTGTTCACCGGCGCGCAGAGCGCGGACAACCTGGGCCTGTACGCCCGGCGCGGCTACCGGGTGGTGGCGCACCGGCCGGACGAGAACGGCAACCGGTTGGCGTTCCTGGAGAAGGTCAGCGCCGGCTGAGTGCCTGTGCTCCGCGGCCGGCGCGGGGTCAGGCGGCCTCGTGGAGGTCGGCCAGGCCGACCGGCGCGTACCGCCGGAGCAGGCGCTCCAACTCGGCCACGGAGCCCACCTCGCCGACGACGTTCGCGCCGCCGCCGTGCGACGCCGGGTAGCGGTGCACGAGACGGTAGCGGTACCGCCCCCGGACCAGTTCCACACTGACCCGCCAGCGACCGCAGCATCCGCAGCTCCACTCCGGCACGCCGCGACGGTAGCTCTGACCTGCGGTTTCGCCATCCGGTCGCGGGTGACGAAGGGCTCGCGACGGGACACGCCGCACCCGGGGCGGCGGTGAGATGGCTCACGGGTGTCGGCGGGGTCTGGTTGACTGGTCGCCGTGGACCTGCCGATCAACCCGCCGGTCGAGCCGATGCTCGCCAAGAGCCTGGCCGAACTGCCCACCGATCCCGGCCTGACCTACGAGCCGAAGTGGGACGGCTTCCGCTGCATCGTCTTCCGCGACGGCGACGAGGTCGAGCTGGCCAGTCGCGGCGGCAAGTCGATGACCCGTTACTTCCCCGAGGTGGTCGAGCAGGCACGCCGCCAGCTCCCGCGCCGGTGCGCGATCGACGGCGAGCTGATCGTGATCCGGCGGGACGGTCCCGACGGGCAGCCGCGGCTCGACTTCGAGCTGCTGGCCCAGCGGATCCATCCGGCCAAGTCCCGGGTGACCATGCTGGCCGAGACCACGCCCGCCGACTTCGTCGCGTTCGACCTGCTGGCGCTCGACGACGAGCTGCTCACCGACCTGCCCTACCCGCAGCGCCGGGAGCGGCTGGAGCAGGCCCTGGCCGGGGTCCGGCCGCCGGTGCACGTGACGCAGGTGACCACCGACCCGGCCACCGCCCGGCGCTGGTTCGAGGTGTTCGAGGGCGCCGGCCTGGACGGGCTCATCATCAAGCCGGCCGACCTGCCGTACGAGCCGGGCAAGCGGTTGATGTTCAAGGTCAAGCACGCCCGCACCGCGGACGCGGTGGTGGCCGGTTTCCGCTGGCACAAGTCCGGCCCGGTGGTCGGCTCGCTGCTGCTGGGGCTCTACGACGACGACGGGGTGCTGCACCACATCGGCGTCAGCTCCTCGTTCACCATGGCCCGGCGCAAGGAGCTGCTCGACGAGCTGGAGCCCTACCGCGAGGTCGGCGACGAGCACCCGTGGGCGCACGGCGACCACGAACGGGGCCAGCGCATCCCGGGTGGGGTGAGCCGGTGGACCGGCGGCAAGAACCTGGAGTGGGAGCCGTTACGCCCCGAGCTGGTGGTCGAGGTCGCCTACGACGCGATGGAGGGCGACCGGCTGCGGCACACCGCCCGGTTCCTCCGCTGGCGTCCCGACCGGGATCCCCGCTCGTGCGGCTACGGCCAGCTCGACCGCCCGATCCGCTACGACGTCGACGAGGTGCTGCGCGGGGATCCGGCGGCGACGGTGAGCGACACCCGCGGCCGGGCGTAGCCTGGCGGTCGACCCGATCATGGAAGGCGCCCACGTGACCCGTCTGACCGACCGGCCCCGCCGGGTCCGGCCCGCGCTGGCCGCGTTCGTCGCGGCGCTGGTGCTCACCGCCGGTTGCACGCTGCCGGCGTTCGCGCCGCGCGCCGAGAGCGGGGGCGCGGTCGAGGCGGCCCCTCCCGGCAGCGCGCCCACCTGGCGGGCCTGCCCCGAGGTGCCGGGTGAGCTGGTCGGCCGGGGCGCGCCCGACATGCGCTACGAGTGCACCCGGATCGCGGTGCCCCGCAACTGGGGCGCCGGGGCAGCCACCGGCGCGACGGCGGGGCCGGGGACCGGCGAGACGTTCGAGATCGCGCTGATCCGGGCCCGGTCCACCAAGCAGCGCGACCGGATCGGTTCGCTGGTGGTCAATCCGGGCGGCCCCGGGGCGTCCGGTGTGGACACCGCCGTCTACCTCTCCTTCGGCCCGGCGTTCGGCGGGCTGCCGACGGCGGTCACCGAACGGTTCGACATCGTCGGCTTCGACCCGCGCGGGGTGGCCCGGTCCAGCCCGGTGAAGTGCATTCCGGACGCCGACCTGGACGCCAGTTTCGGTTACGACCCCGACCCGGAGAGCCAGGCGTCGTTCGACGGCTTCGTCGACCTCAACCGGCGCATCGGTCAGCGGTGCGGCGCGAAGTACGCCGACCAGCTCCCGCTCTACGGCACCGAGCAGGCGGCGCGGGACATGGACGCGGTGCGCGCGGCGGTCGGCGACGAGAAGTTGAGCTACCTCGGCTACTCCTACGGCACGCTGCTCGGCGCGACCTACGCCCAGCTCTACCCGCAGCGGGTGCGCGCGCTGGTGCTCGACGGGGCGGTCGACCCCCGGCAGCAGCTCGTCGCCGGCTCGGAGAGCCAGGCCAGGGGCTTCGAGCGGGCGTTCGACAACTTCTCCGCGTGGTGCGCGGCGAACGCCGGCCGCTGCCCGATCGCGCCGGACGCCCGCGGCGCGGTCACCGCCGCGATCGACAAGGCCAACGCCTCCCCGGTCCGTGGCGCGGGCGGCCGGGAGGCCACCGCCGGCTGGGTCTTCTACGCGGTGATCTCGTCGCTCTACACCGAGCAGGGCTGGCAGGAGCTGGCCCGCGCGATCGACGACCTCCAGGGCGGCGACCCGGCGGGCGTGTTCAAGCTCGCCGACGCGTACGCCGGTCGCGAGGACAACGGGCGCTACTCCAACCTGTTCGACGCCAACCTGGCGGTGAACTGCGCCGACGAGACCGAGAAGCCGACCCGGGAGCAGGTCCGGTCGTTGCAGTCGCAGTGGCGGCAGAAATATCCGCTGTTCGGCCCGGCGTTGGCGGTGGGGATGCTCGGCTGCGTGGAGTGGCCGGGCGCGCGGGACCCGTACCCGACCGGGCGGGCGGTCGGCGCGCCGCCGATCCTGGTGGTCGGCACCACCGGCGACCCGGCCACGCCGTACGAACAGACCGGGGCGCTGGCCTCGATGCTGGGCGTCGGCCGGGTGCTCACCTGGGAGGGCGAGGGGCACACCGCGTACCCGCAGACCGCGTGCGTGAACGCGGCCGTCGACGCGTACCTGATCTCGCTCACCGTCCCCCGGGAGGGGCTGCGCTGCCCCGCCCGGTGACGGTGCGGCGGCCGGTCAGCCGGCGGCCGGGGGCGTCCAGTCGACCGGCAGGTGCCCGATGCGGACCCGCTGCGGGTGGTCCCCGACTCCGACGCTTGCCACCTTCTGCCCGGTGGCGAAGTTGATGGCGGTGACCTGGTCGGCGCCGGATTCGGAGATCACGCAGTCCCGGCCGTCCCCGCTGACCGTGGCCCAGTACGGCTTGCTGGCCGGCACCAGCGTCCCCGGCAGCAGCGTGGCCCGGTCCACCACCGTCGCGTAGTCGTCCATGGTGCCGGCGACGCAGAGCCGCGAGCCGTCCGGGCTGACCGACAGCCCGTGGTGCCGGGAGTCGTTCACCCAGGTGGTGCGGTCGTCGCTGGTGGCCGGGTTCTTCGGCAGCGTGGCGACCCGGGTGACCCGGTCGGCGGCCACGTCGTACTCGACCAGGCCGTTGAAGAAGGACACCTGGAAGTAGAGCCGGCTGCCGTCCGGGGTGAACACCGCCGGGCGGACGGCGTCGGAGAGGTCGCGGCGGCCGGCGGCGTCCAGCCGCTCCCGCATGTCGATCACCTTGACCACCTGGTAGGTGGTGGCGTCGGCGACGGTGATCCGGCGATCGCCCTTGGTCCAGTCGAGCCAGGGCGCGTCCAGGGCGGTGTCGACCTCGCCGATGGACATGTTCCACAGTCGATTGTCGCGGGTGAAGATGTTCTCGTGCGGCTTGTCGCCGGCGCCGAACGAGCCGAGTTGCGCTCCGGTGCGGATGTCCAGCACGTGCACCGTGTTGGAGGTGGAGGCGGAGACCGCGACCCGGGTGCCGTCCGGCGACACGGCCATGTGGTCGGCGCGGTAGCCGGAGACCGGGAACCGCCAGCGGACCGCGCCGGTTGCCAGGTCGATCGAGACCACGTCGGCGAAGCTGGGCCGGGACGCGACGAGCGCGGCGCCGTCCGGCGTGGTGTACATGTCGTCGACGAACTGGTCGTGCCCCTCCCCCGGCCCCTGCCGGATGCCGAGGAAGTAGGCCAGCTTGATCGGGTTGAGGTAGATCTCGCGCAGCCGCGCCTCCCGGTCCGGGATCACGTTGATCCGGCCGAGCTTCGCGTAGTCGCCGCGGGAGCGGATGACGTCGGCGGTGCCGTCCCAGTTGTTGCCGACGAACATCACCTCCTGGAGCGCGACGGCCGCGGCGGCGGGCGTGGGCATGGCGGCCAGCGGCGTCGGCAGGGCCAGCGCGAGCGCGGCCAGCGCGGCGAGGCCCGCGCGACGGCGGGATCGGGACGGGCGGGGTGGCACGGGGGTCATGGACGCCTCCTGACGGCCGGTGGGACATCGACGTTTCTCGGTGGCTCGATCGGTGTTACCTTGCGGTAACAACCAGGAGAGCAACCGGCCGGCCACGGCGGCTAGGAACCGGACGCCAACGCCCGACCGGCCCGGTTGTGCCGCGACGACAACGGGAAGCGGGCGCCGATGACCCGGACCGGAGACGCCCCCACGTTCGGCGCGCTGCTGCGCGACCTGGCCGGCGACCCGGCCGCCGTGGAGGAGGTGGCCCGGGCCGCCCGCGCGGACTCCCCGGAGGTGGCCCGCCTGCCGGCCGGCGAGGTCCGCCGCCAGGTGGTCCTGCTGCTGACCAGCGGGCTCGGCGCGCTGGAACGGCACGAGGACCCGGCCGGGCGGGACTTCACCGAGGCCCGCCGGCTGGGCGCGGACCGGGCGGCGCAGGGCATCTCCGTCGCCGGCCTGCTGCGCGGCGTCCAGGCCGGCCGGGACCGGGCGGTGGAGCTGGTGGTCCGGCACGGCCGGGCCGCCGGCATCCCGGACCAGGTGCTGCTGGAGGGGCTGCTCGTCATCGGCCGGTACGCCGCCGCGGTGGAGCGGGCGGTGGTGGACGGGCACCGCGCCGCCGAGCGGGAACTGGCCGGCGCCGGCGCGGCGGTCCGGGCGCGACTGCTGCGCCGGCTGCTGCTCGACGGGCCGGCCGGCGCGGCCCCGGCCGAGCTGGCCCGCTTCGGGTTACGGCCGGACGGGCGCTACCACTGCCTGGTCACCGCGCAGCCCGACCCGGTGCGGTCGTACACCCTGCACCGGCAGCTCACCCGGCACGGCGGCCTGGTCGGCACCGTCGAGGACCGGCTGGCCGGCCTGCTCCCCCGGCTGCCCGACGCCGCCCCGGCCGGCCTGCTGGCGCTGGTGGCGCCCGCGCAACCGCTGGAGCGGGCCCCGACCATGTACGCGCTCTGCCTGGCGGCGCTGCGCACCGCGACGCGTCGCCGGCTGCGCGGCCTGCGTCGGGTGACCGACCTGGCCGGGGAGACCGCGCTGGCCGCCCAGCCGGCACTGGCCGGGCTGCTGCGGGACGCGTTGCTCGGCGCGCTCGACCCGACCGACGAGTTCCATCGCGAGTTGGCCACCACGGCGCTCGCCTGGCTGGATCACGGCCAGCGGCTGGACCAGACCGCGGCGGCGTTGCACGTGCACCCGAACACGGTGCGGTACCGGCTGCGCCGACTCCGGGAGGTGACCGGCGGACCGCCGGTCGAGGAGGGCGCGCGGTGCACGGTGCCGCAGACCGTGCACTGGTGGTGGGCGCTGCGGAGCTGGCTGGACGGGTGCTGACCCACCGGCCTCACCGGCGGCGGCGCCGGACCCGGGGCCCACCGGGACCGGTCTCGGGCGTCGGGCGGGGCGGTTCGGGCAGCACGACGCCCTGCCGGGCGGCCATCTCCTCCACCAGCGCCCGCAGCCGCCGGACGTCGGCCTTCAGCTCCTCCTGCTCGGCGTGCTCGAACGCGTCGTCGTCGACGATGAGCCGGCTGGCGAAGTGCGCGGTGATCAGCGGGATGACCAGCAGCACCATGGTGGAGATGAGCAGCGCGGCGAGGAACCGGCCGGCGAACGTGGTCGGGGAGATGTCGCCGTACCCGACGGTGGAGGCGGTCACCACCGCCCACCAGACCGAGTCGGCCGCGCCCTTGTGCTCGGCGTGGCTGTAGAGCACCCCGGCCACCACGATCATCAACAGGTACGAGGTGATCAGCGTCCGGGGCGAGTTGGCGAACCAGACCAGCCCCCGGTAGATCCAGCGGAACGGCAGCAGCAGAAGATCCATGGCGTCATGCTGCACGGCCATCGCCACCCGTCGCTGTGCCACGCTTGTCGGATGACCGAGGTGATCTTCCGGGAGGCGGTCCGCGCCGACCTGCCCGACGTGCTGGCCCTGCTCGCCGACGACGTGCTGGGCCGCACCCGCGACCGGCCCGAGGTCGACGCCGCGTACGAGCGGGCGTTCGCCGATCTGGACGCCGACCCGCGCAACCACCTGATCGTCGCCGACGACGGTGGCGAGGTGGTCGGCTGCTTCCAGCTCACGTACATCCCGGGGCTGGGCCGGCACGGCGCGGAGCGTGCGCTGATCGAAGCCGTGCGGGTTCGCTCCGACCGGCGCGGCCGGGGGTTGGGCCGGTCGATGATGCGCTGGGCGATCGACCGGGCCCGCGAGCGGGGCTGCGCGCTGGCGCAGCTCACCACCGACAAGCGGCGCGCCGACGCCCACCGCTTCTACCGTGACCTGGGCTTCGTGGCCAGCCACGAGGGGATGAAGCTGGCCCTGTAGGGGGCTCGGCTCCCGCCGTCGGGGGAGGCAACGCGGCCGGCCGCAGACCAGGCTGGGGGCATCCACCGCCGAGGAGGTCCGATGCCCGCCGACACGCTGTCCCCGCCTGCCGTCCACCCCCGCGACGGCCACCCGCCGCCACGGTGGGCGGTCCGCGCCGCCCACCTGATCCCGCTCGTCGTGCTCCCGTCCGGGTTGTGGCGGATCGCGCTGGTGGCCGGTCTGCCGATCGGCGCCGTGGTGGCCGGCGTCCCGATCCGGCCCGGGTTCGGCGAAAGCGTCTACATCGTCGCGCTCAGCCTCGTCTCGGAGGGGTTGGCGCTGCTCGCGCTGGGCCTGGTCCGCCCGTGGGGCGAGGTGTTCCCCCGCCGGCTCCCGTGGCTCGGCGGCCGGCGGGTGCCGCCGCCGTTGGCGGTCACCGCCGCCACCGCCGGCGCCGTCGCGCTCACCGCGATCTGGGGGTACGCGATGTGGGGCGCGCTGCTGCACGGCAACGACCTGGGGTTGCCGACCGGTGGCTTCGCGCTCCTGGTCGGCTGTTACGCCCCGCTGGTGCTCTGGGGCCCCCTGCTGCTGGCCGTCACCTGGTCCTACCACCACCGCCGCACACCCCACGCCCCCCGACACCTTCGCGCCCTGATTCACGGAAAGCGTGGCCATCCGGGCCCGAATGACCACGCTTTCCGTGAATCTGCGCGACAGGGGTGAGGGGCTCGACTCAGTCGGTCACCAGGTGGCCGTCACGCAGCACCAGGGTTCGGTCGGCCAGCTCGATCAGCGCCGGATCGTGCGTGGCGACAAGCGCGGTCATGCCCCGGGCGTGCACCACGGCACGGATCAGGTCCATGATCGAGCGGCCGGTCTCGGAGTCGAGCTGACCGGTCGGCTCGTCGGCGATGAGCAGGTCCGGCTCGTTCGCCAACGCCCGGGCCACCGCCACCCGCTGCTGCTGGCCGCCGGACAACTCGTACGGGCGCTGCGCCGCGTGCGCGCCCAGCCCGACCAGCTCCAGCAGCACCGCCACCCGCTGCTCCCGCTCCGCCGCCGGCACCTTGGCCAGCCGCAGCGGCACCCCGACGTTCTCCGCCGCGGACAGGATCGGCACCAGACCGAACGTCTGGAAGACGAAACCGACGGTGCCCCGGCGCAGCGCCAGCAGTTCCCGCTCCCCCGCCGACGTCACGTCGTGCCCGGCCACCTCGATCCGGCCGGCGTCCGGCCGGTCCAGGCCACCGATCATGTTCAGCAGCGTGGTCTTGCCGGCCCCGGACCGGCCGCGCACGGCGACCAGCTCCCCCCGGCCGGCGGTGAGCGAGACGTCCCGTACGGCGTGCACGGCGTGCTCCCCCCGGCCGAACGTACGGCTCACCCCCACGACCCGGACCACGTCCTCGACCGGCGTCGCCGGCAGCACCACAGCCTGGTCGGTCATCGCTCGTTCTCCTCGGCGTACGTCCGGTCGCCCGGGCGGACCTCGACGTGGTCGGGTTCCAGGTCCAGCCGGACCCGGTCGCGCAGGGCCAGCGCCTCCACGAACGGCGCCGGCAACTGCATCCGGCCGGTCCGGTCGAGCACCGCGTACTCCTCGCTGACCAGCTCGGTGCCGCCGTCGGCGGTGACCCGCGCGGTCCGGCGTACCTCGGAGGCGGTCCGGCCGTCGCGGATGGCGACGGTCCGGCGGACCTGGCCGGACACGGCGTGGTCGTGGGTGACCACCACGATGGTCACGCCCAGCTCGGCGTTGATGGTGCGCAGCGCGGCGAAGACCTCCGCACCGGTAGCCTCGTCCAGCTCGCCGGTCGGCTCGTCGGCGAAGAGGATCTCCGGGTCGTTGGCCACCGCCACGGCCACCGCGCACCGCTGCTGCTCGCCGCCGCTCATCTGGCCCGGCCGACGGTCCGCGCAGTAGCCGACCCCGACCAGGTCGAGCAGCCGGCGGGCCCGCTCCCGCCGGTCCCGCCGGCCGCCGGACCGCCGGGCCAGGCGCATCGGCAACTCCACGTTCTCCACCGCGGTCAGGTACGGCAGCAGGTTGCGGCCGGTCTGCTGCCAGATGAAGCCGACCATGTCCCGCCGGTACGCCAGCCGCTTCCGGTTGGAGAGGGCGAGCAGGTCGTACTCGGCGACCCGGGCGATGCCGGCGGTCGGGGTGTCCAACCCGGACAGGATGTTGAGCAGGGTGGACTTGCCGGAGCCGGAGGCGCCCACGATCGCGACCAGCTCGCCGCGGTCGATGACCAGGTCGAGGCCCTGGAGTGCGACCACCTCGACGCCCTCGGTCTTGAAGATGCGCACCAGCCCGTCGCAGACGATGTGCCCGCGCAGCCGGTCCCGTCCGCCGGCCCGTTCGGCGGCGCGCTCCGCGGCACGCTGTTGCAGGGCGGCCAGGTCCGGCACGGCCGTCGGCGGTCCGGGATCGTGGCGCGGCGCCGGACGCGCCGAGCCGGAGGCGGTCGCGGTCATCTCAGCTCTCCTCTCCGAGCCGCAGCACCTCGCCGAGGCGCATCCGGCGGTTGTTCACGGCCTCCACGGTGATCGCGAAGCCGAGGGCCAGCAGGGCCAGGGCGGACACCCCGGCCACCAGGCCGGGTTCGAACGCCGGACGCACGGTCACCCCGCCGGTGAACGCGGGCAGTCCGAGCACCGGGGTGAGCAGCAGCGGCAGCAGCGCGCCGACCACCGCCCCGGTGAGCACCGACACCAGCACCAGCGGCGTCAGCTCGACCAGCAACAGACCGCGCCACTGCCGTCGGGACAGGCCCATGGTGCGCAGCCGGGACAGCACCTGTCCCCGGGACCGGGCGCCGGCGAGCACCGCGAACGCGAGCCCGAGCAGGCCCAGCACCGCGCCGCCGCCGGCGCCGAGCACGAACCCGAACACCAGCAGCCCGTTCACGCCGCTGCCGCCCAGCTCGGCGCGAAGGTCGGCGCGGGTGGTCACCTGCGGCGGCCGGGCCTTGTCCCCGTTCTCCACCGTGCCGATCCGCAGGTAGCGGCGCTGCCCCTCGGTCGCCACCCGGTTCACCTCGGCCCGGTCCGCGCCGGGCCCGGCCAGCACGAAGCCGGTGGGGGCGAGCGGGTGCGGGCCGTCCGCCGGCAGGCTCGGCCAGGGCAGCACCACGAACCGGGTCGCCTCGCGGTCGACGAGCGCGAACCCGTCGACGGTGGCGGCGACGCGCAGCGGCAGCCGGTTGCCCTGCACGTCCAGCCAGGCGGGACGGCGTCCCTCGGCGTCCGCCAGCCCCGCGTCGGCAAGCTCCGCGGCGACCGTCGGGGACACCAACGCCGGCAGTGGGGTGCTGCCGTCGCCGCCGCCACGCAGCGGGCCGGGCACCCGCACGGGTACGCCGGCACGACGGGCCACCTCGGTGAACCGGTCACCGTCGACCATCAGCACCCGCAGCTCCCGGATCGGGGCCAGCCGGCCGGCCCGGTCGACGTACGGACGCTGGGCCCGCACGGTCAACAGCGGGGCAACCGCACGGACGCCGGGCAGCGCGGCCAACTCACCGGTGGTGTCCGGCGTGAACCGCTCGCCGTCGACCAACAGGTCACCGGGGACGGCGCGGGCGGCGGCGGTGTCCCGGCCGGCTTCGATGCCGGTCGCCACCACCCCGCAGAACGCGGCGGTGGCGACCGCCAGCACCACCACGACCAGCGGCCCGGTGCTGGCGGCCCGGCCGGCGCGGGCGGCGCCGAGGAACGCGACGCTGCCGCGTGCCCGCGCCGTCACGCGGCTGAGCAGCCGCAACGGCCACGGGTACGCGCGCAGCGCCAGCAACGCCGCGGCCACCGCCAACAGCACCGGCACACAGACCAGCAGCGGATCCACCGATCCCGGCGTGAGCCCCCGCCGACGCAGCAGGAACGCCCCGAGCGCGGCGACCCCGAGCACCACCACCTCGACGGTCAGCCGCAGCGCCGGCGACCGGCCACCGAGGTCGGCGCGGCCGGCGACCCGACGGCCCACCGCGAGCGCCGCCAGCGGCGGAAGCAGGGTGGCCAGCACCGCGGCGACCAGCACCCACCGCGCCGACGCCCCGGCGCCGGGCAGCAGGCCGGCGAGCAGCCAGCCGATTCCGGCCGCGGCCGGCAGCACCAGGGCGGACTCGGCCAGGCCGCGACGCAGCACGTCGCCGGTCGAGCCGCCGCGCGCCCGGATCAGGTGGAACTCGGCGCGGCGGCGACGCGCGGCGAGCCGGGCGGCCAGCAGGGCGAGCCCGGCCAGCGTGGCGAGCAGGCCGGCGGCGATGACCGCCAGCAGCGTACGGGCGGCGGCGAGCGAGGCGGCGAAGCGGCGCAGCGGAACGTCCACGCCCTGGGTCAGCGTGACCGAGGCGGGCCGGGTCCGCTCCAGCCCGTCGATGCCGGCGATCAGCGCGTCGAGCCGGCCGGCGGCGAGCCGGTCCGGAGCGATCCGGTACCGCCAGCCGAAGGCGACCGGCCAGTCGGCGGCGACGGCGGCGTCGATGCCGGCGTCACCGGTGTAGGCGACGGCCACGAACGGGTCGCCGTCCCCCTCGGGCGGGGTGAGTCGCAGCATCGACGGCAGGGCGTCCCAGACCCCGTCGTCCGGGTCGTTCGGCCGCCACACCCCGACCAACTCGACCGGGCGGGACGTGGGCGGGCTGCCGTCCGGACTGAGCAGCGACATGCGGAACCGGTCACCGGGGCGGACGCCGAGCCCGGCGGCCACCGGGTCGGCCAGCGCCACCTCGATAGCGCCGGCCTCGGTGACGCCGCGTTCCGGCCACCGCCCGCCGGTCAGCGTGGCCGCCTCACGCAGCCCGGTGCCGCCGCGCAGGGCGAGGTCGATCAACCCCTTGTCGGTGGAGAGCGTCGGGCCGCGCAGCCGACCCGGCACGGCCTGCGCGACGTACCAGCGCTGCCCGATGACGTCCCGGACCGCGTCGGGCATCCGGTCCTCGATCGCGGCGAGCTGGGTCGCCTGCGCGGCGAACTGGTCGCCGGCGGTGAACGTGGCCGGCGCGGTGGCGTACGTGACGTCGCGCCGGGCCGCCGGCTGCCCGGCCACGTACTCGGTGAGCCCCTGGCCGGTGAGCCGGTCGGCGACCCGCGGCACGCCGGTGATCAGCAGCGCGGTCACCGCGGTCAGCACGGCGAGCAGCAGGAACTGCCCCCCGTACGCCCGGACCCGCCCGACGGCGCCTGGCAGCCTCATCGGTGCTCACCTTCATTCGCGACTGCGGGACTCCGCTGCGCTGCGTTCCTCGCGCTCATTGCTCCCCCCCGATCCGAAGCTGCACGGCGGCGATCCGCTGGCGGATGCCGGTGGTGACGACGGCGGCGAACGCGAGCGCGGCGAGCAGCAGCCCGACGGCGGTCAGCCCGACCGGCGGCCAGGGCACCGTGAAGACCGCCTCGGGCACCGGCCGGCCGGCCGCCGGGGTGAGGATCACCAGCGGCACCATGGTCGCCGCCACCACGGCTCCGACCAGCAACCCGACGCCGACCCCGATCGCGGCCAGGAACGTCTGCTCGGCCAGGTACGCGCGGGCCAGCAACCGGCTGGTCGCGCCGAGCGTGGTGAACACGGCGAACTCGGTGAGCCGGCGTCGGGTGGTGGCCCACCCGTCCACGGCCAGGCCGACCAGGGCCAGCAGCACCGACCCGAGCGCGGCGGCGAGCAGCCCGGTGCGGGCCCCCCGCCAGTACGGGTCCCGGGCGGCCTCCTCGGCCACCTGTCGCCGGTCGTGCAGGACGGTGCCGTCGGCTCCGGTGAGCGCCCGCGCGGCGGCGCTGTGCCCGCCCGGCCCGGTCCGCAGCCACCACTCGGCTACCGACCGTACGCCGCCGCGCTGCTGGAGCATCTGGCCGGCGGCGGCGGGCAGGTCGAGGAGCACCCCGTCGCCCTCGGTGCCGGGGACCGCGGCGACCTGACCGACCACGATGACGTCAAGCGTCACCTCGGCCAGCGACAGTTTGAGCGAGTCACCGGTGCGGACGCTCAGCGCCGCCGCCACGCCCGGGGTGACCAGCACCGGCACCGGCGGGGCGTCGGATCCGGGCACCACCGCGAAGCGGGACGGCGGCGTGCCCGCGTACTGGAGGAGCCCGTCGGGCACCCGGAAGCTCCGGGTGGCGTCCACGGTGGTCGGGGTGGTCTGCGCGCCGCCCTGCGGCCCGGCCGCCGGATCGACCACCCGCCAGGCGCCGGCGAGGGGCAGCGGCAACGCGACGCCCTCGGCGTCGGTGAGCCGCAGTCCCGCCACCAGCAGCCGGTACGAGCGGCCGACCACGTCGCCGCCGTCGGCCTCGAAGCCGGCCAGCCGCAGCGGGACGCCACCGGTGTCGGGCAGCGCGACGGAGAAGCGCACCGGCCGGCCGTCGCCGTCGGCCTCGGCCAGCCGCAGCCGCCAGGCGGCACCGGCGTTGGTGGTGAACAGCGCGGTCACGGCCACCGTGGGCGGCGTGTACCTGGTGTCCACCGGGGTGCTGACGGTCCCGGACAGCGTGCGCGCCGCCGCCGGCAGAAGGGTTCCGGCGGGCGCGCCCCGGCCGCCCGCCAACCGATCCAGCAGCGCGGCGGTGGACGCCGCGCCGTCGGCGTCGTCGAGCCGGAGCATCCCGCGCGCGGCGGCGGCGTCCAACGCGACCGCGGTGGCCGGGCGGGCGTCCCGACCCACCCGGATGTCGTCCCGCCAGGCCGGCAGCACCCGGTCCAGCCCGGGGGCGGCGGCCAGCGCGGCGGCCCGGCCGTCGGGGGCGGTGCCGTCACGTTCGGTCAACCGCAGGTCGGTGCCGACCGTGTGCCAGGCCTGGTCCCGCTGCGACCGCTCCCAGGACGCCACCAGCGACCAGGCCAGCGTGCTGCCGCCGACGGCGAGCGCGAGCAGCAGCACCGGCCCGGCGTGCGGGCGGCGGCCCGCCTGCCACATGCCGAACATGGTCGCGTTCCACGGTCGCCGGTCGACGAGCCGTTCGGCGAGGCGGGTGGCCGGCGGCAGCAGCCGCAGCGCGATCACGGCGCCGGCCAGCACACCGATGGTGGGCGCGGCGGCGAGCAGCGGGTCGATGCCGAGGCTGCCGTTCGCGCCGGCCAGCGGCGACGAGTACTGCCGTAGCTGGGTCCAGGCGAGCACGGCCAGCGCCACCAGGGCCAGGTCGACGCTGGCGCGTTGCACGGCCGCGCCCCGACTCGGTCGGGAGCGGGCGGCCATGTCGGCGACGTAGGTGCCGGCCCGGCGCAGGGCCGGCACCACCATGGCGAGCAGGCAACCGACCGCGGCGGCGAGCGCCACCAGCCAGACCCGGGCCGCGCCGCCGTCGGCCAGCCCCAGGTCCGCGCCGAGGTGCCGGACCGCCTGCCCGGTCAGCACCGGGGCCAGCAGCACGGCCGGCGCCACCACGAGCGTCGCCTCGCGTACGGCGAGCCCGGCGAGCTGGCCACGTGCGGCGCCCCGGGCCCGCAGCAGCGCGGTCTGGGCCCGCCTGTCCTCGTTGAGCAGCGCGGCGACAAGCACCAGCGCGTACCCACCGAGCACCACGATCAGCAGCAGCGGGGTGAGCAGGGCGGACCGGCCCACCAGGTCGGCCCGGCCGAGCCGGTCCACCAGCCGGTCCAGGTGGCTCACCTGCTGCGCGGAGGAACCCAGGCCGGTGTCCGTGGGCAGCCGCTCGGTGACGTCGGCCAGCGCGGCGGTGACGGCGGGTAGCCGGCCCGGCTCGACGCCGGTCAGGTCCGGGACGGCCAGCCAGGCCGCCGAGACCGAGCCCGGGAAGGTACGCGCGAAGTCCGCCGGATCCAGCGCGAACGGCCCGTACGAGGTGCTCGCCGCGTCGCCCTGGCTGTCGCCGACGCCCGGGGCGAGCCGCCAGTACGCGTCGGCCGGGTCGCGGGGTCGCCACGTGCCGACGACGGTCACCGCGCCGGGCCGTTCCGCCGCCCGGTCGAACAGCGGCACCCGCTCCCCGACCACCAGGCCGAGCCGCGCGGCCACCTTCTCCGGCACGGTCACCTGCAACGGAGCGGCGCCCGGCGTGGGCCACGTCCCGGCGGTCAGCTCGGCGCGCGCCGGCAGGTCGGCAAGGGTGGCGAGGTTGGCGAACATCGGGTCGTCGTCGGTGCGGGCGGCGCCCACGTCGCCGGTCAACTCCCGCCCGGTGCCGTAGCGGGCGGCGGCCACGGCGACCGGCACCCCGCCCAACCGGCCGGCGAACTGCGCCCGGACCGCGCGGTCCCGCTCCGCGAACGCCGCCGCGTCGGCGCCGCCGGAGCCACTGACCAGCAGGCTGCGCTCCTCGGGCGGGGCGGCGTCGAGCACCGCCCGGGCACCCGCCTCGACCGCCCGCCGGTTGTAGTCGGAGAGCCCGGTGACCAGCCCGACCGCAACGAGCGCCGCGATCGCGGCGGCGAGCAGCAGCCCACGGGCCTCGACCGCCCGCCTCCACACCAGCTTCATCCGACGTCCTTCCCTGGCCCGGGTGAGCCGATGACCAGGAAGACCCGCCACCCCCACGAAAAGGTTCGCGCCCGTTACATGATCGTTACCCCACCGCCCCCACCCGCCCCCACCCGCCGCCCCCACCCGCCCCCACCCGCCGCCGCCCCCCGCCCGCCCGCCCCGCCCGCCCCGCGGGGTTGTCCACAGGGGCGGACGGGGGGACGGGAGGCGCGGGAGGGTGGCGGGGTGTGGCGGTACGAGGAGTTGCGGGCCGGCGGGGTGAGCCGCGGGGCGGTGCGACACCGCGTGGAGGCGGGGCGTCTGGGCCGGCTGTCGAGAGGTGTCTACGGACGTGCGGACGACGAGACGGGCCGGCTACGGGCGCTCTTCCGCCGGTTGCCGCCCGACGCCGTGGCGGGGTTCCACACCGGTGCCCGGCTGCACCGCTTCGGTGCCGTGTCCGGCGACAGGGTGCACGTGGTCGTTCCGGCCGGAGGCCCGGTGCCGAGCATCCGGGGCGTGGCCGTTCATCAGACAGTCCTGCCGGTCAGGGACGTGGTGGAGGTCGCCGGGGTGCCGTGCGCGCCGGCCGCCCGCTGCGCCGTCGACCTGGCCCGGGTGCTCCGTCGGCCGGACGCGCTACCGGTGCTGGACCTGTGTCTACGGGTGGGCGCGTGCCGCCGGGCGGACCTGTTGGCGGAGGTGACCCGGCACGCCGGGCTGCGCGGTGTACGCCAGGCTCGCCGGCTGGCCGAGCTGGCCGACCCGCGTGCGGAGTGCCGGCAGGAGAGCCAGCTACGCCTGCTGCTGATCGACGCCGGATTACCCGCGCCGGAGCCGCAGCTCTGGGTGCCGGACGAGGAGGGCGTGCCGGTGTACCGGCTCGACCTGGGTTACCGCCGGCAGCGCGTCGGCGTGGAGTACGACGGCCGCTCCCACCTCGACCCCGACCGCCTGCACCACGACCGCTCCCGGCTGAACTGGCTGGCCGAGCACGGCTGGCGTATCCGGATCTACACCGCCATGGATCTCTACCGCCGCCCGCACCATAGCCGGAGGTCCGTCCGGGCGCTCCTCTGAATGCGGGGCAGGGACGGCTGGTCAGGACGGTTTCGGGCGGTCGCGGTCCTTGGAGGGCTGGACCCGCTTCGGCTCGCCGGGCATCTTCGGGTATTCCGGCGGGTACGGCAGGTCACCGAGACCGTCGGCGGCGTCCCGCTCGGCCCACTCCAGCAGCGGCGTGATGTCCCACGGGGCGTCGTCGATGCCGGCGTGCGGGTCACCCCGCTCGGCGAACCGGGCCGGCACCGTGCCCAGGTGGAAGTCGTCCGGGTCGACCTCGGGCAGTTCGTCCCAGTCGACCGGGGTGGAGACGGTGGCCCGCCCGTTGGCCCGCAGTGAGTACGCGCACGCGATGGTGCGGTCCCGCGCCATCTGGTTGAAGTCGACGAAGACCCGGCGGCCCCGCTCCTCCTTCCACCAGGCGGTGGTGACCAACTCGGGCCGGCGCCGTTCCAGCTCCCGGGCCAGCGCGATGGTGGCCCGGCGCACCTCGACGAACGTCCAGCGCGGCTGGATGCGCAGGTAGACGTGCACGCCCCGGCCGCCGGAGGTCTTCGGCCAGCCCGGCACGCCCAGCTCGTCCAGCAGCCCGCGCAGCTCACCGGCGGCGGTCGCCGCGTCGGTGAAGTCGGTGCCGGGCTGCGGGTCGAGGTCGATGCGCAGCTCGTCCGGACGGTCGGTGTCGGCGGCGCGCACCGGCCAGGGATGGAACACCACGGTGCCCATCTGCGCCGCCCAGGCCACGTGCGCCAGGTCGGCCGGGCACAGCTCCTGGGCCGTCCGGCCGCTGGGGAAGCTGATCTCCGCGGTGCGGATCCACGGGGGCACGCCACGGGCGGGCACCCGTTTCTGGAAGAACATCTCCCCCTCGATGCCCTCGGGGAAGCGTTGCAGGGTGGTGGGCCGGTCCCGCAGGGCCCGGGTGATGCCCTCGCCCACCGCCAGGTAGTAGTGGAAGACGTCCGCCTTGGTGAAGCCGCGCTGCGGAAAGATCACCCGACCCGGGCTGCTCAGCCGCACGGCCCGACCGGCGACCTCGATCTCCTCGACCGCGCTTCTGCTGCCCGCCATCAGGCGACCATATGCGATGCCACCGACAGCCGACGTACCGTGGAGCGGTGAGTCTTTCCGACAGTGAACTGCCCCGCACCGAGGACGAGTGGCGGGTCCGGTTGAGCCCGGCGGAGTTCCGGGTGCTCCGCGAGGCCGGCACCGAGGCGCCCTGGACCGGTGAGTACGTCGACACCAAGACCCCCGGCGTCTACCACTGCCGGGCCTGCGGGGCCGAGTTGTTCCGCAGCGACGACAAGTTCGATTCGCACTGCGGCTGGCCCAGCTTCGACGACGCCATTCCCGGCGCGGTCAAGGAGATCCCGGACAACACGCTCGGCATGCGGCGGGTGGAGATCCGTTGCGCGCGCTGCGACAGCCACCTGGGGCACGTCTTCGAGGGCGAGGGCTTCACCCCGAAGGACACCCGGCACTGCGTCAACTCGATCTCGGTACGGCTGGAGCCGAGCGGCGGCTGACCGCGCGGCCCTACAGGCGCAGCAGGCTGCCGGCCTCGTCGACCCGGTCGGCGCTGTCGTCGTCCAGCCACACGCCGCCGGTGGCGAGGTAACGGAAGCGGTACTCACCCGGGCCGAGCCGTACGGTCACGGTCCGGGTGCCGTCCCGGCGTGGCACCAGCTCGTGCCGGCCCGGCTCCCATCCGTTGAAGCAGCCGACCACGCTCACCGTGCCGGCCGGCGCGTCGCGGGGCAGGGAGAACGTCACCCGGGTCTGGTTGCCGAAGAGCTTGTTGCGCTTGATCACGGTTCCTCCTGATTCTCGCCGTCCACCCGGGTCAACGCGCGACACGCCGGCAGCGACACGCCGTCGGGGTCACCCCGGGTTCGCCGTTCCGGCCACGTCGGCGCGTCCGTTGGCCGACCCTGGGACCACAAGTCCGTTTTCGGGGGGTTTCGTATGGCTGCCTGTGAGGTCTGCGGCAACGACTACTGGATGGCGTTCGAGGTGCGCACGGTCGACGGGGCCCGGCACACGTTCGACTGCTTCGAGTGCGCGGTGCACAAGATGGCGCCGATCTGCGAACACTGTCAGATCAAGATCGTCGGACACGGCGTCGAGGTCTCCGGCCGCTTCTTCTGCTGCGCCCACTGCGCCCGGGCGGTCGAGGGCGACCAGGGCGCCGAGATTCGCGACGCGGTCGGCGCCCGCCCCGCCTGACCGGACGACCCAACCCGGAATGACGCTGCCCGACGGCACCCGTTTCCCGCACCGCTACGGCTGTCTGCACCGGGGCGGGTGACCCAGTGCGTGGCGGTGTGGACCCGCTCGACCGCCGCCACCGCGGCCTGGTTCGACCGGGCCGCCGTCGCCACCGGCGCCGGCCTGCGGGCGGCGGCGCGCTGACCGTCCGGCCGGCGGGTCGGACCGGCGTGGATCACCCGCGGCCCGCGGCCTAACCTGGCGGCATGTCCGTCGAGTTCCACCAGGCCGGCTTCGCCGAGCTGGACACCCGCACGTTCCACGACCTGCTCCGGCTGCGCATCGACGTGTTCGTGGTGGAGCAGTCCTGCGCGTACCCGGAGCTGGACGGTCGGGACGTCGAGCCCGGCACGCGCCATCTCTGGCTGGCCCGCGACGGCGCCGTCGCGGCGTACCTGCGGATCCTGGCCGACCCCGACGGCGTGGCGCGGATCGGCCGGGTGGTGGTGGCGCCGGCGGCCCGGGGCGCGGGTCTGGCCGGCGCGCTGCTGACCGAGGCGCTGGCCGTGGTGGGTGACCGGCCGTGCGTGCTGGAGGCGCAGACGCACCTGGTGGGTCTCTACGCCGGCCACGGCTTCACGGTGAGTGGGCCCGGCTACGTCGAGGACGGCATCCCGCACACCCCGATGCGTCGGAATCCCAACTAATTGACGCATGTCGTTTTCTGTGGCAGCGTGCGGATCGAGCCGCCACGCGGGAGAGGGCAACTCCCGACAGTCCGGGCGTCGTGCACCGACACCCCACCCCGGAGGCTTCCCATGTCCACTCCGTACCGTCGCCGCATACCGCTCGGCGCGGCGATCCTCGGCGTCTGCGCGGTCGTCGCGGCGCTGCTCACCACCGCGTTCTCCGGCCCGGCCTCGGCGCACGGGTCGGTGGTCGACCCGGCCTCCCGCAACTACGGCTGCTGGCAGCGCTGGGGCAGCGACTTCCAGAACCCGGCGATGGCCACCCAGGACCCGATGTGCTGGCAGGCCTGGCAGTCCGACCCGGCCGCCATGTGGAACTGGAACGGCCTGTTCCGCGAGGGCGTCGCCGGCAACCACCAGGGCGCCATCCCGGACGGCCAGCTGTGCAGCGGCGGGCACACCTCCAACGGCCGCTACAACTCGCTCGACACGGTCGGCGCCTGGAAGACCACGCCGATCTCCAACAACTTCCGGATCAAGCTGTACGATCAGGCCAGCCACGGCGCCGACTACATCCGGGTGTACGTGACCAAGCAGGGCTTCAACGCGCTGACCACGCCGCTGCGCTGGAGCGACCTGGAGCAGGTCGGCCAGATCGGCAACACCCCGGCCAGCCAGTGGACGCCCGAGACGTCGGGCGTGTCGATCCAGGTGCCGGCGAACGCGCCGGGCCGGACCGGCCGGCACATCGTCTACACCATCTGGCAGGCCAGCCACCTGGACCAGTCCTACTACCTGTGCAGCGACGTCGACTTCGGCGGCAGCGGCCCGTCGCCGACCGCGTCCCCCACCACCTCGCCGACCGCGTCGCCGACGGCCAGCCCGACCACGTCGCCGACCGCCACCCCCACCGGCGGGCCGACGACGCCCAACCCGGCCGGGGCCTGCACCGCGACCTACCAGATCACCGGTCAGTGGGGCGGCGGCTTCCAGGCCGAGGTGAAGGTCACCAACGGCGGCGGTGCGATCCGCGGCTGGTCGGTGAGCTGGAACTACCAGAACGGCCAGCAGGTCACCTCGGCGTGGAACGCCACGGTCACCACGAGCGGAACACTTGTCACCGCACGCAACGCGGCCTACAACGGCGCGCTCGCCCCGGGGGCCAGCACCTCGTTCGGCTTCACCGGCTCGTCGAGCGGGACCAACCCGGTGCCCGGGATCGTCTCCTGCACGACGGTCGCCTGACCGTCAGCCCGTAGGCAAGGAGGGGCCCCTTCTCACACTCCGGTGTGAGAGGGGGCCCCGTCTCTACCACAGGCGTCAAAAGGGAGCCCTCCTCTCACACCAGGCAGGTGACGATGTCGGCGATGGGGCGGCGGCGGCCGGTGTAGAACGGGATCTCCTCGCGGACGTGCCGCCGGGCCCGGGACGCCCGCAGGTCGCGCATCAGGTCGACGATGCGGTGCAGCTCGTCGGCCTCGAACGCCAGCATCCACTCGTAGTCGCCGAGCGCGAACGAGGCGACCGTGTTGGCCCGCACGTCCGGGTAGCCGCGGGCCATCTTCCCGTGCTCGGCCAGCAACTCCCGCCGCTCCCCCTCGGGCAGCAGGTACCACTCGTACGAGCGGACGAACGGGTAGACGCAGAGGTAGGCGCGCGGCTGCTCGTCGGCCAGGAACGCCGGGATGTGGCTGCGGTTGAACTCCGCCGGCCGGTGCAGCGCCATCTGCGACCAGACCGGGGTGAGCGCCCGGCCCAGCGTGGTGCGACGGAACCGCAGGTACGCGTCCTGGAGCGCGTCGCTCGACGACGAGTGCCACCAGATCATCAGGTCGGCGTCGGCGCGCAGCCCGGCCACGTCGTACGTGCCCCGGACCGTGACGTCCTTGCCGGCCAGTTCCGTGAAGAGCGACTCGACCTCGTCGACGACGTTCTCCCGCAGCGACGGCAGCGGGCTCGACGCCCGGTACACCGACCACATGGTGTAGCGGATGGTCTCGTTCAGCTCCCGCAGCCGGGCCGCGTTGGTCTGCTCGGTCATGTCGCCGATCCTCCCAGTGCTGTGATGATCTCTTCGGCCGCCGTCTCGCCGGAGCGGACGCAGACCGGAATGCCGACCCCGTCGTAGCCGGCCCCGGCCAGCGTCAGCGTCGGGTGCGCGGCGCGCAACGCCGTCCGTGCCCCGGCCACCCGGGCGGTGTGCCCGGGCGGGTACTGCGGCAGCGCGCCGCCCCACCGCTGCACGTGCCGGGCCACCGGCTCGGGCAGCGCCGTGCCCAGCGCCGCCGACAGCTCCCGGCGTACGGTGGCGGCCAGGTCGTCGTCGGTGAGCTGGAGCGAGGTCTCGTCGCCGTAGCGGCCGACCGAGGCGCGCACCAGCGCCAACCCGTCGGACCGGCGCAGGTGCCCCCACTTGGTGGTGAAGAACGTGGCCGCCTTGATCAGCAGGCCCTCGCCGGCCGGCACCAGGAACCCGGACAGCTCCGGCAGCTCCGGCGCGGGTAGCGCGAGCGTGACAAGCGCGACGCTGGCGTAGTCGAGCGCGCCGACGGTCGCCGCCACCTCGGGCGCCTCGCCGGCCAGCAGCCGGGCCGCCGGCCGGGCCGGCACCGCCAGCACCACCGCGTCGACCTCGACATGTTCGGCTTCGCGGGTCGGGCCGACGGTGAGTCGCCAGCCGTCCGGGGTGCGGCGCAGTTCCCGCACCGCCGCGTCCCGGCGGATCGTCGCCCCGCTGGCCCGCGCCGCCGCGTCGACCAGCGTGCTCAGCCCGCCGGCGATGGTGCCGAAGACCGGGGCGCCGGGGGCGCGCGGCGCGGCGGCCTGCGCGGCGCGTACCGCACCGACGAGCGTGTGCTCCCGACGGGCCGCGCGGGCCAGCGCCGGCATGGTGGTGACCAGGGAGAGGTCGTCGGCGCGGCCGGCGTACACGCCGCCGAGCATCGGGTCGACCAGCCGGTCCACCACGGCGTCGCCGAGCCGCTCCCGGACCAGCCGCCCGACCGCGAGGTCCTCGCCGGGGGCCAGCAGCGGGCGGCCCGCGTCCCGGTCGCCGTCCGCCGCCGGCCGGGCCACCGCCGCCACCTTCGCCAGATCCCCGGGTACGCCGACGAGCGTGCCGCCCGGCACCGGGCGCAGCCCGCCGTCGACGAGCAGGGCGGCCTGCCCGACGGTCGGGTGCACGAGCTGCGCGGCCAGGTCGAGGCGGCGCGCGAGGGTCACCGCGGCCGACTCCCCGCCGGCCGGGTCGCGCATCAGGAACGACTCGGCCCCGAACTCGACCGGCCCACCGGCCAGCTCCCCGGTGCGCAGCTTGCCGCCGAGGCGGCCGGACTGCTCGTACACGGTGATCTCGGTGCCGGCGGGAGCGCGGTCGCGCAACCGGACGGCGGCGGCCAGCCCGGTGATCCCGCCACCGACGATCGCCACCCGCCACGGCCGCGCCACGGCTTCCCCTAGCGGGCCGGTCGCGCGGACAGCTCGTGCACCAGCGCGACCACCCGGGTCAGCACGTCGGGGTCGGTCTCCGGCAGGACGCCGTGGCCGAGGTTGAACACGTGGCCGGGCGCGGCACGACCCTGCTCGACGATGCGCCGCACCTCGGCCTCGACCACCGGCCATCCGGCGAGCAGCACGGTCGGGTCGAGGTTGCCCTGCACCGCCTTGTCCGGCCCGATCCGGCCGGTGGCGACGTCGAGCGGCGTACGCCAGTCGACGCCGACCACGTCGGCGCCGGCCTCGCCCATCGCGGCGAGCAGTTCGCCGGTGCCCACCCCGAAGTGGATGCGCGGCACGCCGGCGTTTTCCAGACCGCCCAGCACGTACGCCGAGTGGGGCAGCACGAAGCGGCGGTAGTCGGCCTCGGAGAGCGCGCCGGCCCAGGAGTCGAAGAGCTGCACCGCGGAGACGCCCGCCTCGATCTGCACCCGCAGGAACGACAGCGTCACGTCGGCCAGCCGGGCGCAGAGCGTGTGCCACAGGTCGGGGTCGCCGTACATCAGCGCCTTGGTCTTCGCGTGGGTCCGCGACGGCCCGCCCTCGATGAGGTAGCTGGCCAGCGTGAACGGCGCGCCGGCGAAGCCGATCAGCGGGGTGTCGCCCAGCTCGGCGACGAGCAACCGGACCGCCTCGTCCACGTAGGACACCTCGTCGCGGCCGATCGGATTGATCCGCTCCACGTCGGCGGCGGTGCGCACCGGTTCGGCCACCACCGGCCCGGTTCCGGGCACGATGTCCAGGTCGATCCCGGCCGCCGCCACCGGCACCACGATGTCGCTGAACAGGATCGCCGCGTCCACCCCGTGCCGGCGGACCGGCTGGAGGGTGATCTCGGTGACCAGCTCGGGGCGGCGGCACGACTCCAGCATCGGCACGCTGGCCCGGATCTCGCGGTACTCCGGCAGGGACCGGCCGGCCTGGCGCATGAACCAGACCGGGGTGTGCGGGACCGGCTCGCGCCGACAGGCGCGCACGAACGGTGAGTCGGCCGGCCCGCCGCGGCGGGGTTCTCCGTCTCGGGCGGCAGTGCCCGTGGTGTCGGTGGTCATCGCCGCAATCGTGCCACGCCCCGCACCGACCCCCGCGCCCGCCGCCCGCATATGTGACGCAGAAGGAAGGGCCCCCGGTTGACGCCTCAGGTAGAGGCGGGCCCCCTCCAACACCGCGACGCGCCCGGCGCGGCGTCACCCACCGCGCGGTGGAGGCGGCATAGGCTGCCGGCATGGCCCCCCCGATCGCGCTCCCGGAAACGTTCGCCCGCGCGGTCGCGGGACTGCGGTCGGCCACACCCCGGCCGGAGATCCTGCTGGAGGAGGTCGGCGCTCCGCAGCGGCTGGCCCCGTACGCGTTCGCCCTCTCCGCGGCGGTCATGCGCGACGACGACGAGATCGCCAGCGGCCGGCTGATCCTGCTGCACGACCCGGCCGGGCACGAGGCCTGGCAGGGCACGCTGCGCCTGGTCACATACGTCACCGCCGAGCTGGAGGTCGACCTGGCCAGCGACCCGCTGCTGCCCGGGGTGGGCTGGACCTGGCTGACCGACGCGCTGGACGCGCAGGGCGCCGGGCACCGGGCGATCGGCGGCACGGTCACCCAGACGCTCTCCACCCGGTTCGGGGAGCTGGCCGGGCCGCCCGCCGCCGGCGACATCGAGATCCGCGCCTCCTGGACGCCGCTCCGCGCCGATCTGGGGCCGCACCTGCTCGGCTGGTGCACGTTGCTGGCCTCGACGGCCGGGCTGCCCCCGCCGGGGGTAACCGCGCTGCCCACCCGCCGTTCCGCCGGCGCCGCCTGACCCGGGTCTTCGACCAGCCCTGTCGATGGTGTTTTTGTGGGGGGGGGGGGGGGGGGGGGGGGGGGCGGGGGGGGGGGCGGGGGGGGGGGGCGGGGGGGGGGGGGGGGGGGGGGGTGGTCGCGCCCCCCCCCCCCCCCCCCCCCGCCCGCGGCCCCGGGGGGCCCCCCCCCCCCCCCCCCCCCCCCCCCCCCCCCCCCCAACTTCATGATCGATCAGGTGGGTGGGCTCAGAGGTAGTTCTCGGCCTCGTCGCAGATCTTGTCGAGCCCCTTGTTGGCCGCCTCGA
The DNA here is from genome assembly GCF_044455765.1 of Micromonospora sp. NPDC051141. Classification (NCBI taxonomy): domain Bacteria; kingdom Bacillati; phylum Actinomycetota; class Actinomycetes; order Micromonosporales; family Micromonosporaceae; genus Micromonospora; species Micromonospora sp. NPDC051141. The sequence goes on along the minus strand of NZ_JBITFD010000012.1, from coordinate 173,008 downwards.
AGCCCGCCTTGTCGCCACGGGACGCCGCGGTGATGGCGGTGGTCAGCTTGTTCAGGCAGTTCGCGATGACCTTCTTCTGCCGGGCCTGCTCGTCCCGGTCGTTCTTGGTGCCGGTCAGGTCCTGCTCGGTGTCGGCCAGTCGCTCCTGAACCGCCTTGACCTCACCCTTGAGCTTCTCGATCTCCCGCTGATTCGCCGAGATGGTGCCGTCACGCTGACTGACCTGCCGCTCGGCGCTGGTCAGCTTGCCGTTGGTGGTGACGTAGAGACCGGTCATCACGCCGCCGAGGACGAGGAGCAGCCCGGCGACGAGGGCGAGGATCAGCGTGGCCCGGCCCCGGCCACCGCCGGCCGGCGTACCCGTCGGCGTGCCGTAACCGGCCGGGCCGTACGGGGGCGCGGCGCCGGGCGGCCCGGACATCGGCTGGGGGCCGAACCCGGGCCCGGAGACCGGCGGCCCGGACATCGGCTGCGGGCCGAACCCGGGCCCGGAGACCGGCGGCGCCGACATCGGCTGCGGGGGGTAGCCGGCGCCGGAGACCGGCGGCGCGGACATCGGCTGCGCCGGGACGGGGGCCGCGCCCGGCGTGTAGGCACCCGGACCGGGCCCGCCCGGGGCGGGACCGCCCGCGCCGTACGCGCCGGAGCCGTACGCGCCCGGGCCGGACCCGTAGTCGCCCGGGCCGGACACGGGCGGCTGGGGCCGGGTGGGGTCGGGGCGCGCCGGGCCGTACGGCGGGGGCGAGGGCTGGCTCCCGTACGGGTTGCCGTAGACCGTGCCGCCCGGCGGCTGGGGCGGGTGCCCCTCCGCTCCGGTGGGTGGCTGGGACATGTCGTTCCTCCAGTTGTGCTGGTCCCCGCGGGGTGGCCCGGTGGGCCGGGGTCGAGGGGGCGTGGTCGGGGCCACACCCGCACGGCACGCGCCGCGCTGAGCCGCGAATCAGCAGAGTTTGAAGCGGTCGCAGGCGGTCTTGATGGGCACCGCCAGCCCGATGCCCTCGGCGTCACGGGCCTTGGCCGTGGCGATGCCGACGACCTCCTTCGACCCGTTGATCACCGGGCCGCCGGAGTTGCCGGGATTGATCGGCGCATCGAACTGGATCACCGGGCCGGAGCCTCCCTCGTCCTTGCGGAACGCGCTCACCACCCCGGTGGTGACGCTGTCCTGAAGGCCGAGCGGGGCACCGACCACCACGATCTGCTGGCCGGACTTCACCGGCGTCCGGGCCGCGACCAGGCCGCCGAACGTCGCGGTGGTGCGCAACCGCGCCAGGTCCTTCTCCTTGTCGGTGTCGATGATTGTCGCCTCGAACCGCTGGTCGGTGCGCTCCAGGAACACCTTGCGCTCGCCGGCGGCGAAGACCGACTCCACCACGTGGAAGTTGGTGAGCAGCGTGGTGCCACCGCCGGCCGGCGCCTTGCCGACCGCGAACGCCGTACCGGTGAACTGGCCGGCCCGGACCCGGAACACGCTGGGCAGCACCGCGCTCGCCACCGCTTCGGGATTGAACGCGGCGCCGGCCTGCTTCTCCAGGCTGCCGGCGCGCTGCTCCAGCCCGTCGAGCCGGCGGGCGTCCGCGCCCTGGGCCTCGGCCGTCCGCCGGTCGGCGGCGGCGAGCCGGTCGTCGAGCCGGTGGATCTGGTACGCCTGCACGCCGGTGACCACGGCCAGCACACCGGCCAGCACGAGCGCCACCACCGGCAGCCGGCCCCGACGGCGGGACGGGTCGGGGCCACCCGCGAGCGGCGACCCGCCGAACCCGGTCTGACCGGATACGCCGGCCGGGTACGCCGACCCCGGGGTGGGCTGCCCCGGCCAGGCCGACCCGGAGCCCGACTGACCCGGCCAGGCCGGACCGGACGGCGACTGACCGGGAAACGCCGGACCGGACGTCGGCTGACCCGGATATCCCGGACCGGACGGCGACTGGCCCGGGCTCGATGCCGGTCGACCCGGATACGCCGGACCGGATAACGGTTGGCCCGGACCGGACGGCGGCTGACCGGTCGACGGCGCGGCCGGGGCCGGTCGGGACGGGTAGGCCGACCCCGCCGACGGCTGGCCCGACCAGGCCGAACCGGCATTCGGCTGGGTCGGCACGGGCGACGCCGCAGGTGCCCCGCCGAACGGCGGGTGGCCCGCGTGGCCCGCCCCGCTGCCCCAGGCCGCACCCGGCGTGGCAACGCCCCGACCCGGATCGGGCGCGGCGGCGTCCCAGGTCGAACCGGACGCGGCGGCACCCCAGGCCGCTCCGGGCGCGGCCGTGCCCCGGGCCGGTTCCGGTGCGGCGACGCCCCGGGAGAAATCGGGATCGGTGGGCGTACCGGGGAACGGGGCCGCCCGGCCGGGCGGATCGATGCGTGGCGGCAGTGGCCCCGGCCGGCCGGCCGTTCCGTCGCCGCCCTGCCCCGGCACGCCGTCGCCGGTCTCGTACCCGCCTGCCATGATCGCCTGTCCTCCCCCGCCGGCTCCGCCGGCGCGCCGACCGTTACCCGGCCGCCCCCGCGCCGCCCACGGCTCGATGGACCGTACCGGCGGGAACGGGGTTTGTCTTCCCCGATGTCCGACCCTCTCACCCCCGCGCAACCCGGCGCGTTCCGGACACCCGGCGGACATCTCGTCGACACGCAACGGACCGGCTGCGCGCACCGGATCGTCCGGCCTACTAGGGTTGTCAGGTGACCGACGAACCACCCCTGCGCCGTCGGGCCGCCGAAAGCCGTACGGGAGAGGTGTCTCCGCATCCGTCGACGGCCGTGCCGGAGCCGGCGGGCGCGGGGACCGAGACCGACGCGAGCGCAGCCGTCCCGCTGACCGCCCCGCGCGACGGGACCCCCGCGCCGGTGGCCACCCCCAGTGAGCTGGACGCGGTCGTGGCCCGCTTCGCGGCCGGCACCGGCCCGGTGGCCCTGGACGCCGAACGCGCCTCCGGCTACCGCTACAGCCAGCGCGCCTACCTGGTGCAGCTACGCCGGGCCGGCGCCGGCACCACGTTGATCGACCCGCTGCCGCTGCCCGACCTGTCCGCGCTCGACGCGGCGATCGCCGAGGCGGAGTGGGTGCTGCACGCCGCCAGCCAGGATCTCGCCTGCCTGGCCGAGTTGGGGCTGCGCCCGCGCCGGCTGTTCGACACCGAACTGGCCGCCCGGCTGGCCGGTTTCGAGCGGGTCGGCCTGGCCGCGCTGACCGAACAGCTGCTCGGCTTCAGCCTGGAGAAGCACCACTCCGCCGCCGACTGGTCCAGCCGGCCGCTGCCGGAGTCCTGGCTGACGTACGCGGCGCTGGACGTGGAGTTGCTTGTCGACCTGCGCGACGCGCTCGACGCCGAACTCGACAGGCAGGGCAAGTCCGGCTGGGCGGCGGAGGAGTTCGCCGCGCTGGTGCGGGGCGGCGCGCGCCCGCCCCGGGTCCGCGCCGAGCCGTGGCGGCGCACGTCCGGCATCCACCGGGTCCGTGGCGCCCGTGCCCAGGCCCGGGTGCGTTCCCTCTGGTACGCGCGGGACCAGATCGCCGCCCGTCGGGACGCCGCGCCGGGGCGGGTGCTGCCCGACTCGGCCATCGTGGCGGCGGCCGAGCTGGACCCGAAGGACGAGAAGACGCTGCTGACCCTGCCCGGGTTCGGTGGCCGTTCGGTGCGCCGGCTGGCGCGTACCTGGTTGGCGGCGTTGGACGACGCACGCCAACTGCCGGACGACGCGTTGCCGGTGAGTCCGACGGTCGAGGGCCCGCCGCCGCCGCACCGGTGGGCGGAGCGCGACCCGGTCGCGGCGGGCCGGCTGGCCCGCTGCCGGGAGGTGGTGGTCGGCACCGCGTCGGCGCACCGGCTGCCGGCGGAGAACCTCATCGCGCCGGACTCGGTCCGCCGGTTGGCCTGGCAGCCGCCGGAGGACATCACCGACGAGACGGTGGCGGAGACGCTGCGCACGCTGGGTGCCCGCGAGTGGCAGCTCGGCCTGCTCCTGCCGGCGCTCACCGAGGCGTTGCGCATCCCGGCGGCCTGAGCCGGCCCGACGCGGGTTGTGAGGTGGGCCACACGGGGGGTGGTGACGCCGCTGGTTACTGGCGAGTAGCATCCGGAGAAATGGCCAGTGCCGAGGGAGGCTCCAAGTGCCCCGTGAAGTCCGAGATGTCGTCTTCGTCGACGGCGTCCGAACGCCGTTCGGCAAGGCGGGTGGGATGTACGCCAACACCCGCGCCGACGACCTGGTGATCCGCTGCATCCGCGAGCTGATGCGCCGCAACCCGCAGCTGCCGCCGGAGAAGGTGGAGGAGGTGGCGATCGCCGCCACCACCCAGATCGGCGACCAGGGCCTGACCATCGGCCGCACCGCCGCCCTGCTGTCCGGCCTGCCCAAGACCGTGCCCGGCTTCGCCATCGACCGGATGTGCGCGGGCGCGATGACCGCCGTCACCACCGTGGCGAGCGGCATCGCCGTGGGCGCGTACGACGTGGCCATCGCCGGCGGTGTGGAGCACATGGGCCGCCACCCGATGGGCGAGGGCGTCGACCCCAACCCGCGGATCGTCGCGGAGAAGCTGGTCGACCCGTCCGCCCTGGTGATGGGCGCCACCGCGGAGAACCTGCACGACCGGGTCCCGCACATCACCAAGGAGCGCACCGACGCGTTCGCGCTCGCCTCGCAGCAGAAGACCGCCAAGGCGTACGCCAACGGCAAGCTCCAGGGCGACCTGGTGCCGGTGGCCATCCGGGACGCCGACGGTGGCTGGGGCCTGGCGACCGTGGACGAGGCGCCGCGGGACACCTCGCTTGCGAAGCTGGCCGGCCTGAAGACCCCGTTCCGCCCGCACGGCAAGGTCACCGCGGGCAACGCCGCCGGCCTGAACGACGGCGCCACCGCCGCGCTGCTGGTCGCCGAGGAGACCGCCCGCGAGCTGGGCCTGCCGGTCGGCATGCGGCTGGTGTCGTACGGCTTCGTGGGCGTCGAGCCCGAGGTGATGGGCGTCGGCCCGATCCCCTCCACCGAGAAGGCGCTGCGCATCGCCGGCCTGAGCATCGACGACATCGGTCTGTTCGAGCTGAACGAGGCGTTCGCGGTGCAGGTGCTCGCGTTCCTCGACCACTTCGGCATCGCCGACGACGACCCCCGGGTCAACGCCTGGGGCGGCGCGATCGCCATCGGGCACCCGCTCGCGTCCTCCGGCGTGCGGCTGATGACCCAGCTCGCCCGGCAGTTCGCCGAGCACCCCGAGGTCCGCTACGGCCTCACCGCCATGTGCATCGGCATCGGCATGGGCGGCACGGTCATCTGGGAGAACCCGAACTGGAAGGGTGAGGACAAGTGAGCGCGCTCGCGGCACCGAACGAGGTCGTCACCAGGGCGCTGCTGCGTCAGGTGGCCGTACCGGGGCTGGACCGCCCGGCCGCCCTGATCACCCTGGACAACGGCTTCGACCACACCAAGCCGAACAGCTTCGGTCCGGGCGGCCTGACCAGCCTGGACGAGGCGATCACCGCCGCCCTGGCGGCGAACCCGGCGTTCGTCGCGGTCACCGGCAAGCCGTACATCTTCTGCGTGGGCGCGGACATCACCAGCCTGCCCCAGCTGGAGAACCGCGAGCAGGCGCTGGAGGTCGGCCGGCTCGGCCACCGGGTCTTCGCCCGGCTCAAGGACAGCGACGTCCCGACGTTCGCGTTCGTCAACGGCGCGGCCATGGGCGGCGGCCTGGAGCTGGCGCTGCACTGCCACTACCGGACGCTGTCGGCCGGCGCGGCGGCGCTGGCGCTGCCCGAGGTCTCGCTCGGCCTGGTGCCCGGCTGGGGCGGCACCCAGCTCCTGCCGAACCTGATCGGCATCCCGGCCGCCACCCAGGTGATCCTCCAGAACCCGCTGATGCAGAACCGGATGCTCAAGCCGAAGCAGGCGGCCGAGATGGGCATCGCGGACGTGCTGCTGGAGCCGGCCGACTTCCTGGAGCGGTCGCTCGAATGGGCCGCCGGCGTGGTCCGGGGCGAGGTCACCGTGACCCGCCCCGAGGTCGACAAGGACATGTGGGCGGGCGTGCTCTACTTCGCCCGGCAGACCCTCGACCAGCGGCTGCATGGCGCGGTCCCGGCCGCGTACAAGGCGTTGGACCTGCTGGAGACCGCGAAGGACGCGGACTTCGCCGCCGGCACCGCGGCGGAGGACGAGGCGCTCGCCGACCTGGTCTTCTCCGAGGAGCTGCGCAGCGGCCTGTACGCGTTCGACCTGGTGCAGCGGCGGGCCAAGCGCCCGGCCGGCGCGCCGGACAAGGGCCTGGCCCGGCCGGTGACCAAGGTGGGCATCGTCGGCGCCGGCCTGATGGCCAGCCAGCTCGCGCTGCTGTTCGCCCGCCGGCTCCAGGTGCCGGTGGTGCTGACCGACCTTGATCAGGCCCGGGTGGACCAGGGCGTCGCCTACGTGCACACCCAGATCGAGAAGGCCGTGAGCAAGGGCCGGATGGACAAGGGCACCGCCGCCAAGCTGTACGGCCTGGTGTCCGGCTCGGTCGACAAGTCGGTGTTCGCGGACGCCGACTTCGTGATCGAGGCCGTGTTCGAGGACCTGGGCGTCAAGAAGCAGGTCTGGGCCGAGCTGGAGAAGATCGTCGCGCCGGAGGCGGTGCTCGCCACGAACACCAGCTCCCTGTCGATCACCGAGATGGCGGCCGACCTGGAGCACCCGGAGCGGGTCGTCGGCTTCCACTTCTTCAACCCGGTGGCGGTGCTGCCGCTGCTGGAGATCGTCCGGGGCGAGCGCACCGACGACGCCACGCTGGCCACCGCGTTCGCGGTCGGCAAGCAGCTCAAGAAGTCGTCGGTGCTGGTCAAGGACGCCCCGGCGTTCGTGGTGAACCGGCTGCTGACCCGCTTCCTCGGCACCGTCTTCGCCGCCGTCGACGCCGGCACCCCGCTGGACGTCGCGGACAGCGCGCTGGACCCGCTGGGCCTGCCGATGCGCCCGCTCGCGCTGCTCCAGCTCGTCGGCCCGGCGGTGGCGTACCACGTGGGTGGCACCCTGCACGAGGCGTTCCCGGAGCGGTTCACGGTCAGCGAGAACCTGAAGCGGATCGCCGACTCCGGCCAGCCGATCGTGGTCGATGACCAGGTCAACGAGGAGGTCGCCAAGCTGCTCGTGGTCGGCGACCAGCCGCTCACCGCCGAGCAGGTGCGGCAGAACGCGCTCGACGCGCTGGCCCAGGAGATCGGGCTGATGCTCGACGAGGGCGTCGTCGCCGAGGCGCAGGACATCGACCTGTGCATGATCCTCGGCGCCGGCTGGCCGTTCCACCTGGGCGGCGTCACGCCGTACCTGGACCGGACCGGCACCTCCGAGCGGGTGACCGGCCGACGGTTCCTGCCGCGCGGTGTGGCCAGCCTGCGCTGACCCGGACCACGCATCGATCGCGGTGCCCGCACCGTCCGTTCCGGACGGTGCGGGCACCGCGATCGGCGTTCCGGGGCCGGTCACGGGACGGTTCCGGTTTGATCACACCGCCCCTGGGCGGACGGCGGGGTGTCGGCGGCTCTGGCTACCATCACGCGTCCAGAATCTTCACAGGAGCTGCCTTCATGTCCCAGCCGCCGTCCAATCCCTACCCCGGCCACAATCCCTCCCCCTCCGCACAGCCGGGTGGCTACCAGCCGCCCCAGCAGTACGGCGGTGAGCACCAGCCGGCGCCGCAGCAGCAGTACGGCGGTGACTACCCGCAGCAGCCGCAGTACGGCGGCGACCAGTTCGGCGCCCCGGTCCCGCCGAAGAAGAAGTTCGGGGTCGGCAAGATCCTGCTGATCGTCCTGGCCGTGGTGCTGGTGCTCTGCGTCGGCGGCGGCGTCGCCTTCTGGCTCGCCGCCGGTGACGACGTCAAGGACGTCGTCACCGCCACCAAGACCCGGGTCGTCGAGCCGACGACGCTGGGCGGCCGGCCGAAGGCGACCGAGCCGCAGCTCCAGTCGACCGCGCTCCAGATGAAGTCCGAGCTCGGCAAGGACGTGCCGAACGCGACCAGCACGGCGGGCGCGTTCTACGGCGACCCGGCCAAGAAGGACCTGGTCATGATCGTCGCCGTCTCCGGCGTCATCGCCGACCCGAAGAAGGAGATGGCGGACGCCATCGCCGCGGTCACCCCGGACCTCGGCACCAAGGAGTTCAAGACGGTCGACGCCGGCCCGCTCGGCGGCGACGCCAAGTGCGGCGACGGCAAGGCCCAGGACATCCCGGTCGGTGTCTGCATCTGGTCCGACAAGGGCAGCCTCGGCATGGTGGTCGTCTACTTCAAGTCCGTGTCCGAGCTCCAGTCGGAGTTCGTCAACATGCGCGGTGAGATCGAGAAGCAGGACTGATCCCGCTCGGAGCGGGGGGGGGGGGGGGGGGGGGGGGGGGGGGGGGGGGCGGGGGGGGGGGGGGGGGGGGGCGGGGCCGCCGCGCCCCCCCGGCGGGGGCGGGGCGGCCCGCCCCGCGGGGCGGGG
>NZ_JBITFD010000012.1:0-164548 GCF_044455765.1 Micromonospora sp. NPDC051141 | reverse complement strand
TCTCAATCCGTGGGGGGGGTGGGGGCGGGGGCCGCCCCCCCCCGGGGGGGCGCGCCCCCCCCGGCGGGGGGGGGGCCCCCCGGCGCCGCTTCCGTTCCGGGTCAGGCCGGCCCGACCCGGCGCCGTTTCCGGGTCAGACCGACGCGGCGCGTTCCGCCGTGGAGCGGCACACGCAGAACTCGTTGCCCTCCGGGTCGGCGAGCACCACCCAGCCGCTGCCGTCCGGCCGGCGCCGGTCGGCGACAAGCGTCGCGCCGAGTTCGCGCAGCCGGACGACCTCGGTGTCCCGGGTGCCCTCGGCCGGCTGGAGGTCGAGGTGGAACGCGCCCTTGCGGTGACGCTCACCCACCTCGACGAAGAGCAGGTCGGGGCCGTGCCCGTCGGGCGAGACGAGGACGGCCTCCGGGTCACCCGGGTGGTCGTCGGCGTGCCGCTCGCGGTCGAGCACCCGGCCCCACCAGCCGGCCAGGGCGTACGGGTCGTCGGACTCCACTGTCACGCAGTGGATGTGTGCACTCACGATGTTTCCTCCGATGGGGAATGCGCCCCGGCGGAGTGCGCGGGTCAGCGGGGAACGCGGGGCGCGGGATTGTTGAGAACGGACATCACCACACCCCCTTCCACCTCTCGGCTGACGTGATGATCCTGCCATGAATCCTGCCCGGGTGGTGAGAGGGGCCCCTTCTCTACCGCAAACGTTGAGAAGGGGCCCCGCCTTGCACCGCTCAGGGGGCGAGGAACACCGCCTTGGCGCGCCAGTCGACGCCGTCGACGGTGGGGCCGCTGCGGACGGTGAACGTCGCGGTCGGCGCGCCGTTGAGCCAGTCCGTCGCCGACAGGTCACCGGTGCTCCGGTTGACCTTGTAGAGCGTGCCGCCGGCCAGGAACACCGCGCCCGCGTCGGCGAGCCCGCCCGCGCCGGCCACCGTGAACCGGTCCGCGCCGACCGTGCCGCTGTCCGGGGTGAACCAGCGCCAGAACAGGCCGCTCTGCCCGGCGAGCGTGTAGTAGAGCCGACCGCCGGAGTGGAACATGCCTGTCACGTTGGGGATCTCGGCGTAGAAGCCGGTGGTCACCCCGGCGTACGTCTGGTCGGCCGGCCCGGAGTCGGTCACCACCGTGTCCCAGTAGGCGTCGTGGTACGGGTCGACGAGCGACGGCGTGCCGAACGTGGTGCCGTCGAACGTGCGCCGCCACAGCGCGCCGTCCATGCCGTAGAACAGCGTGCCGCCGACCCAGAACGCGCCCCGCGCGGTGGACCACGCGGTGTTGTCCGGGTTCGCCACCGGGCTCGGCGCGCCGACCGTGGTCGTCCCGTCGTACGAGCGGGCCTGCACCTCGTCCCCGGTGCCGGCCGGCGGGGCGCCGGTCTTGACGATCTCGATGCCGTCGATCAGCGGGTTCTCCGTCACGTGGCGGAACTCCAGGTCGACGCTGCCGTCGCTGACCACGGTGAACTCGTGCATGGTGCCCACGTTGTGCCCGGGGGCGGCGGACAGCTCGAGGTCGTCGAGGACGGTGGCGCCCTCCAGCGCCACGTCGAAGACGCGGGCGCCGACGGCGGCGGTGCCGTCGTACCGGTTGGCCAGGTAGAGCCGGACCCGCACCTCGGTACCGGTGGGCACCGGGAACTGCCAGGTCATCTCCGGCCCGCCGGCCGGGTCGTACCGTTCGTCGCTGTAGAGCGCGGCCGGTGTGCCGGCCGGCACGGTCGTGTCCAGCGCGCCCACCGCGGCGAAGCCGGCGGCCGAGCTGCCGCTGTTGTGGTACGGGCTGGGGTTGCCGCCGTCGTCGGCCGCCCAGTCCGGTCCGCCGTCGGTGGCGGCGACCAGCGGCCCGCCCGCGTTGACCCGGTACAGGACGTTGGTGGGCTTCGGCACGCCGGCCTGGTAGACCGTGCCGGGCAGGGTGGGCTCGGTGGTCGGGTGCGGGGCCGTGCCGCCGGCCAGCGGGAAGAACGCGATCCGCTCCCGGCGGTACTGGAAGTTGCCGATCCACGAGGTGTCGCCGCCCACCCACAGCCCGGCCGGGGTGACAAGCATCTCGGAGGCGCCGATGCCGCGCGGGTGGCGGCCCGGGTTCCAGGACAGCGGCAGGCCGGTACGCGGGTCGAGCGCGGCGATGCTGGCCCGGCCGACCGCGCCGGCCCGGGCGTTGTCGCCGCCGGCGCTGTTGTTCAGCCAGCGGAAGTGGCCGCCCACGTAGACGGCCTGCTCGCTGATCGCGACCGAGAGGAACGTGTCGCCGCCGGTGTAGTCGATCCAGGTGGGCTGCGCGTCGGTGGCGGTCGTGCCGCCCTCGAAGCGGGCCGCGGCGTCGCAGAGCGTGCCGCCGTTCGGCGCGCCGGTGGTGACCACCACGAAGTAGCTGCTGTCCGGCGCGTACGCGACGTCCCGCATGTACGAGTCGAACGCCCACCACGCGCAACGCGGCGTGTAGCGGCTGGTGTTCCAGTCGGCCACGGTGGCGGCGGTGGCGCCCAGGTCGAGCTGGACGATCTGGTCGTGCAGCACCCCGTCGGCCTTCTTGAAGTTGCCGATCACCACGAGCCGGGTGCCGTCCGGGGAGAGCGCCATCTTCTCCGCCCCGACGCCGGCGTTGGAGCCGCTGACCCCGTCGTAGTTGTGGTGCTCGGTCAGCGCGGTGGTCAGGTAGCCGTCGACCGCGCCGGTGGTGGCGTTGAGGGAGGCCAGCCCGCCGCGCGGGTTGGGGTTGCCGGCCGTGGTGAAGATGCCGCCGACCAGCAGCCGGGTACCGGCCAGCGCGATGTCGTTGACCAGCCCGTTGAACGCCGGCGGGGCGAAGCTGGTGACAAGCGCGCCGGTGGCGACGTTGAGCAGCGCCACCTTGCGTCGGGTCACCCCGTTGACGGTGTTGAACTTGCCGGCGACGAAGACCGTGCCGGCGGTCGGGCCGGCGACTACCGCGTACACCTCGTTGTCGACCGACGGCGCGAACGCGGTGTCGACCGTGCCGGTGGCCTTGTCGAAGGCGAGCAGGTAGTTGCGGGTGATGTCGGTGTCGGAGTTGCGGTTCTGCACGGTGCTGAACGAGCCGGCCACGATGATCTTCGAGCCGGCGTCGTGGATCGCGTCGACGGTGCCGTCCATGATGTCCGGCGAGGTGGTGGCCGGGACGCCCTTGACCACGGTGGTGTGGTTGGGCGCGGCGCCGGCGGGGGCGGCCGGGGCCAGGCCGGCCGCGGTCAACGCAACGGCGGCGAGGGCCGCGAGGGCGCGGCGGCGCGGCGGCGAGGGGTGGGTCACGGGCAGCTCCGTAGGTCGGGCGGTGAGGCGTGTCGCACCGCTCACCCTGAGCCACGCCCGCGGCGGCGTCCAGCGCGCGGCGAGCTTTCTGACCGACCACCGCGCCGCCACGCCCGACCACCGTCGCGGGCGGGCGGGACAGCGCGCCCGGCCGCACGAACAGGTGAGGGCGGGTGCCCGGCCGGGCGGTCGCGGATCGGCGGTCAGGTGGCCGACGGCGGGTCGGCCGACGGGAGCGTGACGGTCACCTCCAGACCGCCGCCGGGCTGCGGGACCGCCTTCACCGTGCCGCCGTGCGCGTCGCAGACCGCCCGGACGATGGACAGGCCGAGACCGGAGCCGCGCGCCCCGGTGCGTTCCTGCCCGCCGCGCCGGAACGGCTCGAACAGGCCGGGCACCTCGGCCGGGGCGACCTCGAAGCCGGTGTTCCCCACCACCAGCCAGGACCGCTGCCCGTCGGTGCCGGTGCGTACCCACATCCGGCCGTGCAGGTGGTTGTAGCGGACCGCGTTCTCCACCAGGTTGCCGGCCAGCCGGTCGAGCAGCCCCGGGTCGCCGACCACCGGCGCGGGACGCAGCGAGGTGTGCACCCGCAGGCCGATCCGCTCCACCTCGCGGGCCACCGCGGAGAGCGCGTTGGCGGTGCCGACGGCCAGGTCGCACTCGGCGCGGCGGGCCAACCGCCGGCCGGTCTGCGCCTCGCTGCGGGCCAGCACCAGCAGCGCGTCCACCAGGCCGTTGGCCCGCTCGGACGCCTCCCGCACCACGCCGGCCATCCGCCGGTACTCGGCCAGGTCCGCGTCGTCGTCGCTGAGCGTCACGTCGATCTCGGTACGCATCACCGCCAGCGGGGTCCGTAGCTCGTGGGAGGCGTTCGCGACGAACCGCTTCTGCGCCTCGAACGCGGCGGTGATCCGGTCCAGCATCGCGTCGAACGTCTCGGCCAGCTCGGCCACCTCGTCGTCCGCGCCGGACCACCCGATCCGCTCGTCGAGCGTGGTCTCGCCGAGCCGGCGGGCGGTGGCGGTGACCTGGTGCAGCGGGCGCAGCGCACGGCCGGCCACCAGGTACGCCCCGGCCACCCCGACGACGCTGATCGCCAGCAGCGCCAGCAGACCCTTGAACAGCAGCTCCCGGGACGCGGCGTCGACCAGTTGCCGCTGCCACTGCCCGGCGTCGAGGGTGCGGCCGTCGGTGAGCACCACCGTGGTGCCGGGCAGCAGCTCGTCGGTGGGGCGCAGCGCGTCCCGGACCAGCAGCCAGGCCAGCAGCACCAGGATCGCGCCGGCGCCGACCAGGAGCACGCCGTTGAGCAGCGTCAGCCGCAGCCGCAGCGTCGGCCGTACCCGCGCGGAGGTCACTTGGCGCGCTCGATCCGGTACCCCGCGCCGACCACGGTGTCGATCAGCGGCGGGTCGCCGAGTTTCTTGCGCAGCGTCATCACGGTGACCCGGACGATGGTGGTGAACGGGTCGGTGTTGGCGTCCCAGACCCGTTCCAGCAGTTCCTCGCTCGACACCACCGCGCCGCGGGCCCGGAGCAGCTCGGCGAGCACGCCGAACTCCTTGTTGGTCAGGTCGAGCGGCACGCCGCCCCGGGTCACCACCCGCCGGGCCGGGTCGAGTTCCAGGTCGGCCACCGCCAGCACCGGCGGCGCGGCCGGGGTGGCCCGCCGGCCCAACGCCTGCACCCGGGCCACCAGCTCGTCGAAGGCGAACGGCTTGGCCAGGTAGTCGTCGGCGCCGAGCTGCAACCCCTCGACCCGGTCGGCGACGGTCCCGCTCGCGGTCAGCATGAGCACCCGGGTCAGCGTGCCGGAGGCGGCCAGGTCGGCGCAGATCCGGTCGCCGTGCACGCCGGGCAGGTCCCGGTCCAGGACCACCACGTCGTAGCGGGTGACGAACGCCGCCTCGTGCCCGGCGTCGCCGTCGTAGGCGACATCCACCGCCATGCCGCGCTTGCGCAGCCCGCGCGCGATCGCGTCGGCGAGGTTGCGCTCGTCCTCGACCACCAGTACCCGCATTCCGGCCTCCCGCCTCGTGACCTCCCACAACCTAGTGCGCGGCGCCAACCGGACGGCACGGCCCGCCGTTGCAGAAAACCTTCGGGTACGCGATGCTCGCCGGCAACGATCGCCCACCGCCCCGGCTGCCGGCCGGGCCGAGCCGAGCGGAGCCGCCGATGACCGCCGCCGCCCCCGGCCGGAACGTCGCGTACCGCCGTTTCCGCTTCCCGGCGGACCGGGACCTGGGTCGCGCCGCCGGACTCTCCGCCGGCCCGGCCGGGCTGACGCTCGACGCGGACGGCCCCGGTCCCGCCGGGAACAACCCCACGCCCGACGCGGACGGGTCCACGGCCGAGGCGAGCGGACCCACGCCCGAGGCGAGCGGACCCACGCCCGACATGGACGGGTCCGCGCCCGAGGCGAGCGGACCCACGCCCGACACGGACGGGTCCGCGCCCGACGCGGCGGTCGACCGGCCGGCGCGGACCGATCCGGTTCCCGGGGTCGCCGCCGGAACCTGGACCTCGCCGGTGACGCAGGTCGGCTTCGCCGCCGCCGAACTGGTGCCGTCCTGGACCGCCGACACGCCGCCCGGCTGCTGGCTCCGGGTGGAGGTACGCGGCTGGGCGGGCGACGCGGCCACCACCGGCTGGTACGAGCTGGGCCACTGGGCGGCCGACGACGGCACGGTACGCCGCGCCTCGGTGCCCGGCCAGTCCGACGACCGGGCCCGGGTCGACGCGGACACGCTCCGGGTGACCGGGGCACGGGTGACCGGCTGGCAGGTCCGGGTGACGCTGCTGCGCCGGCCCGACGCGCCGGCCGGCCCGGTGCTGCGCACGGTCGGCGTGGTCGCCAGCGCCGGCAGTCACGTCCCGGCGTCCCCGCCGCCGGGGCACGTCGACAGCGGCCCGGCCGGCGGGGATGCGCACGACGACGCCGGGGCACCGGGCCGGGCGTGGGGGCGGGTGCTGGACGTGCCGCGGTACGCGCAGCGGCTGCACACCGGCGGGGAGACCCGCTGGGGTGGCGGCGGCGACTCCTGGTGCAGCCCCACCTGCGTGTCGATGGTGCTGGACTTCTGGGGCGCCGGCCCCACCCCGGACCGGTACGCCTGGGTCGACCCGCCCGGCCCCCGCCCGGTGGTGGTGCACGCCGCACGGCACTGCTACGACCACGCGTACGCGGGGGCCGGGAACTGGCCGTTCAACACCGCGTACGCGGCGACGCACGGGGTGGACGCGTTCGTCACCCGGCTGCGCTCGCTGGCGGAGGCGGAACGGTTCGTGGCCGCCGGCATCCCGCTGGTCGTCTCGGCGGCGTTCACCCGGGGGCAGGTCCCCGGGCTGGACTACGACACCCGGGGCCACCTGATCGTGCTGGCCGGCTTCACCACCGACGGCGACCCGGTGCTCAACGACCCGTACGCGCCGGACGACGAGCGGGTCCGCCGGACCGTGCCGCGTGCGGCGTTCGAGGCGGCCTGGCAGGCGGGCAGCGGTGGGATCGCGTACGTGCTGCGACCGGAGACGGTGCCGCTGCCGACGCCGCCCGCCCAGGCCAACTGGTGATCACCGCCGCGCCGGCCACACCGCCAGCCCGCCGGCCGGGCGCAGGCACACCAACGCCGTCCCGGCGTCCGCGCACTCGGCCCAGGAGCCGGGCAGGACCGCCCGCGGCCGTGCCTCGCCGGCCGGCACGTCCAGGTCACCGACGAGCGTCCGGTCCCCCGCGAGGTGACGGAGCCCGAGCAGCCTGAGCAACCGGCCGGACCCGTCGTCCCGCCCGCTGACCCGCCAGCGGCCCAGCCGCCCGAGTACCCGGCCGGTCGCCGGTTCCAGCACCGACAACTCCAGCTCCGGCCCGTCCCCCGCCTCGGCGGCGAGCAGCCGGTCGCCGACCGGCCCGAACCCCGCCCACCGCTCGTCCGTCCAGGCCGGACGGCCGGTGGCGGGGTCGAGCGCCTGCGCGTCGCCGACCTGGTCGTGGAGGCAGACCATGCCGGCGCAGTCGGTGAACCACGACCCGGCGCGCGGGTCCACCGGCACGCTCCAGCGCCGGTCCAGCCGGTCCACCCCGTACGCGGTGATCTCGCCGGAGACGCCCTCGACCAACAGCAGGCCGGCGACGACCTGCGCGAACCGGTAGGCGACACCGTCCGGCGCGGACGACACCCGGCCGGCGCGCACGCGGGCGCCCGAGTCCGCGTCGTGCACGGCCACCCGGCCGTCCGGCTCGATCAGCAGGAGCTGCGTCACGCCCCGGTCGTCCCGCCGGTACGCCACTCCCTGCGGGGGCACCGCCAGCGACCAGCGCGTCGCGCCGGAGACCGGGTCGACGGCGAGCACCCGGCCCGTCCCGCCCGGCCGTGGGTTCTCGAACAGCACCCCGCCGGACGCGGTCGGGACCGGGTAGCCGACCTGCTGCCAGCGCACCGCGCCGGTCGCCGGGTCGAGCAGCGTGGCGCGAGCGTCGCCGACCCCGGTCGGGCTGCTCGACACCAGCAGGCCGCCGGCCGCGCCGGTCAGCCCCAGCACGCGGTCCCCGGCGGGCAGCGCGAACCGCCACGCCGGCGCGCCTGCGGTGAGCCGGTAGCCGGTGACCACCCGACCGCCCTGGTGGAGCGCGCTCGGACCGTCCGCCACCATCAGCCGGCCCGCCAGCACCACGAAGAGGGCATCCGGCGCGGCGGGCACCCGGACCGGTGCCGGCGGCCGGGCCGGCGCCGCCGCGCCGGCCAGCGTGAGCAGCAGGCACCCGAGCGCCACCGCGCGGGCGGCCCGGCCCGGCGGTCGCCGCGGCGGCGCGGGCAGCGGCTCGTCGTCGTCCTCGGGACGGCGCAGCTCGCCCAGCTCGATGACCGGGCTCACGGCAGCCGCCGTACGGTGAAGTCGCCGCCCCGCTCACGACAGACCAGCAGCATCCGGCCGACGGTGCAGTCGGTGGCGGTCAGCACGTCCCGCACCACGGGTGGCCCGCCGGACAGATCCGGCTCGGCGAGGAGCCGCCGGTCGCCGCCCAGCGGCCGGGTCAGGAACAGCCGGTCACCGTTCTCGCCCTGCGGGAGCACGTCCCAGTCGCCGAGCTCGGCGATCA
This sequence comes from Micromonospora sp. NPDC051141, assembly GCF_044455765.1. Lineage (NCBI taxonomy): Bacteria > Bacillati > Actinomycetota > Actinomycetes > Micromonosporales > Micromonosporaceae > Micromonospora > Micromonospora sp. NPDC051141. Next base: position 156,181 of record NZ_JBITFD010000012.1, on the reverse strand, counting down.
GCCGGCCGTCCGACTCCGCCAGCACCGACAGGCCCTCGCCGCCCTCCCGGCCGGCGGCGACCAGCAGGCGACCGCCCTCGGCCCGGAGCACGCTCGACCACAGGTCGCTGGCCCAGCGCACCGCGCCGGTGGCCGGGTCCAGCGCCCACATCCCGCCGGTCTGCCGGCCGGCGCAGAGCAGTGACCCGCACGGTTCCAGGTAACCGACCAACGGCAGCTCGGCGGTCCAGCGCGGCCGGAGCGTGTCCATCTCGAAGGCGGTGACGACATCGCCGGCCAACCGGGTCTCCAGGAACAGCCGGCCCGCGCCCTGCATGGCGCGGGCGCCGGGCACCTCCCCCGGATGCAGGTCGCGAGCGGCCAGCCGGTCGCCGGTCGCCGCGTCCAGCACCACCGTCTCGCCGGCGGCCGGCAGCAGCAGGATCCGGTCCACCCCGGACCGGCCGTAGCTGAACTGCACGTCCCGACCGGTGGTGGGCGCGGTCCAGAGCGTGCGCCCGTCGGCCACCGCCAACCGGCGGACCGACTGGGGACCCGGCCCGCCGGACGGGCGCAGCAGCAGCGCGTCGCCGGCCGGGAACACCACGCCGTCCTGCCGCCAGCGCGGTGCGCCGGTGCCCGCGTCGAACACCGTCGTCTCCCAGCGGACGCCGTTTCCGGCCGGGCCGACGGCCAGCACCCGCCCGCCCTGCTCCCAGACCGCGACCACGTCGTCGACACCGTCCACCCGGGCCCGCCACCGCTCCCGCCCCGTCCGGTACGCGACGACGTCCCAGCCCGGGGCCGACGCGGCGCGCCGCACCACGTACACCCGGTCGTCGGAGAGGAACGCGGAGGCCCCCGTGCCGCCGGGGATCGTGACCGGCCCGGACCGGGCCGGTGGCGCGGCGGCAGCGAGCGTGACCAGCGCCACCAGCAGCGTTACCGCGACGCGGAACGGGCGGCCGACCGCCCGCGGCGGGCGGGGCACGGCGTCGGGCGCCGCGTCGTCGCCGCGCAGGTCACCCAGATCGATGACGGCCACGACCACCCCTCTCCGCGCCGCCGGACCGCGGCCCGACCGTGACCGGACCGACGCCGGACCGCCTGTACGATGGCCCGTCGTGGCCGTGCCGGTGGTGGACCCCTCGCTGAACTCCTCATCCGTCGAGGTGGACGCCGTCACGGCGGATCCGCCGCGACGGCCCCGTCGCCGGCCGGCGCGCGCCGACCTGCTGGCCCTCGGAGCCTATGCGTTGCTCGGCGTTCTCGTCTGCCTCAACTACTGGGGCGACGTGCAGCACCGGGTGTCCTCGCACCTGCCGACCGACCACAGCTGGTTCGAGTGGCTGTTCGCGCACGGCGCGTACTCGGTGCGGCACCTGGAGAACCCGCTGTTCACCGCCCGGCAGAACGCGCCGGACGGGGTCAACATGATGGCGAACACCTCGCTGCTCGGGGTGACGCTGCCGCTCGCGCCGTTGACCATGCTGTTCGGTCCACAGGTGATGTACGCGCTCTATCTGGGCGCGGCGTTGTCGGCGACGGCCGCGACGTCGTACTGGACGCTGTCGCGGCACCTGGTCCGCTCCCGCGGCGCGGCGTTCGTCGGCGGCGCGTTCCTCGGGTTCGCCCCGGGCATCGTGCACCACGCCAACGGGCAGCCGAACTTCGTGTCGAACTTCCTGCTCCCGCTGATCGTGGCCCGGGTGCTCCGGCTCGGCGAGCCGGGCCGCTGGCGACGTAACGGGGTGGCGCTCGGGCTGCTGGTGGCGTACCAGATCTTCATCAACGAGGAGATGCTGCTGCTCACGGCGCTGGCCTGCCTGGTCGTCGTGCTGGCCTACGCGGTGCAACGGCCGCGTGGGACGCGGGCGCGGGCCGGGTCCTTCCTGGCCGCGATCTCCGTCGGCGGCGGGGTGGCGCTGCTGCTCACCGCGTACCCGATCTGGTTCCAGTTCAACGGCCCGCAGTCCTACCGGGGGTTGCAGGGCGGCGTCTTCCACAACTGGGGCGAGGACCTGATGGCCTTCGTCACGTTCGCCCGGGACACCGTGGCCGGGGACGAGGCGGTGGAGAAGACCATCGGCCTGACCGAGCAGAACACCTGGTTCGGCTGGCCGCTGGTGCTGGTCGCGCTGGCCGCGTTGGGGCTGCTGGTCCGCCGGTCGGTGCCGGCCCGGATCCTGGCCGTGCTGGTGGTGCTCTTCACGATCGCCTCGATCGGGCCCGTGGTGCGGTTCGACGGCGTGGAGACAAGTGTGGCCGGCCCGTGGGCGTACGTGCCGGACGACCTGCCGCTCGTCGAGATGATGATGCCGACCCGGTTGAGCCTGGTGGTGGTGGCCGCCGTGGGCGTGCTGCTCGCGCTGGCCTGGGACGCGTTGTCCCGCGCCGGCCGGCCCCGGACCGCCCCGGTGCCGGCACCCCGCGCCGGCGACCACGACAACGACCCGACCGACGCCGCACGGACCGACGCCGCCCGGATCGACGACAGGCCGACCGACGCCGGGCCGACCGACGACGCCGGCGACGCGGGCCGGACCGTATCCGGCCGGCGGCGGGCGCTGCGCCTGGTCGGGTACGCCGCGATCGTGGCCGCCCTGCTGCCGCTGGTGCCGCGCCCGCTGCCGGCGCAGCGGATGGACCCGCCGCCGCACTTCATCACCGCCGGTGGCTGGCGGCCGTTCGTGCCGGCCGGCCGGACGCTGGTGCCGGTGCCGATCCCGAGCAACGTGCACGGGCTGCCGACGCTGCGCTGGAGCGCGCTGACCGGGCAGGAGTTCCCCATTCCGGGTGGCTACTTCATCGGCCCGAACGAGCTGGGCGAGGGCGTGTTCGGCGCCCCGAACCGCCCGACCAGCACGCTGATCTACGCCACCATGGACCGCAACGAGCTGCCCGAGATCACCGCGGAGAACCGCCGGCAGGCCGTCGAGGATCTGCGCTTCTGGCGGGCGTCGGTGGTGGTGCTCGGCGCCGGGCCGCGCGAGGCGGTGCTGCGTGACCTGGTGACCGCGCTGCTCGGCCCCCCGCAGCGGATCGACGACGTCTGGCTCTGGGACGTGCGCGACCGCGTGTAAGGCGGGGGCCCCGCCTAACCGGCGGCGCGGGCGGTCAGCCACCGAGCAGCGCGCGGACGTCCCACAGGTGCCCGCCGGGGACGTCCCGCCCGGGCCCGACCAGGGCGTCCACGGTGACGCGTACCGGGTCGCCGGGTGACGAGTCGGCCTGCACCAGCGCCGCCGCCCGCCAGTGCCGCAGGTCCTCGACCGCCTGCCGGCGTTCCGCGTCGCCCACCGGCGGCACCTGGCCGGTCTCGGCGGCCCGGCGCAGCAGGAACGACGTGGGACGGTCCGGCGCGCCCCACCGGGCGGTCGGGTCGGCGGCCGAGCGCGGCCCGATAAAGTAGCCGCCCGGCGCGTCGAAGGCCAGCCCGGCGCGCGCCGACCAGAACATGGCCGGGCTGACCGCCGCGCCGGTGACCGGGGGCACCGGCACCAGCGTCCGCCCCGGCGGGACGTACGCCCGCCAGCCGCCGCCGGTCACCACGGCCGGCACCGGCGGGACCGGCACGGTGCGGATCGGGGTCGGGACGAGCGGCAGCAGCGCGGCGGCGACCGCGCCGGCCCACAGCGCCCGCCCGCGTGCGGCGCCGCCCGGGACCCGGTCCACCGCCAGCGCCAGCAGCACCCCCAGCACCGGTACGCAGACCAGCGCGAACCGCGCCGGCACCACCAGGTCCAGCAGCGGCACGCCGGCGAGCAGCCGGTACGGGCCGGGCAGCCCGGTGTCGTGCCGCCCCACGACCACGGTGGTGCCGAGCGACAGCAGCGCGAACAGCAGGCCGCACGCGGCGAGCGCACGCACCAGCGGTCGCCGCCACAGCCGTACCGCCACCAGCAGCGCCAGCAACGGCAGGAACGGGCCGAAGAACGAGTTCTGTTCGGTCGGGTTCGGCGACAGCAGCCCGGCCCGGTGCCCGTCCCCGCCCACGGTCTGCCGGGCGGTGGCGGTGAACGAGGCCAGGTCCAACCGGTAGCCGCGGGTGTGGAACGGCATCCCGGTGTAGTGGCCGGGGCCGAGGAACTGCACCCACAGCGGGTACGCCAGCAGCACGCCGGCAACGAGCGCGCCGAGGCCCAACCGGCGCGCCACCACGGGCGCCAGCCGGCGGGCGGTCTCCCGGTCGGCCAGCGCGTACGCCCCGGCCAGCACGCCGGCGGCCAGCGCCAGGAAGACCAGCACCTCCTCGCCGAGGAAGACCTGGTACGCGACCGCGAGCCCGAGCAGCACGCCGTCGCGCCGGACCCGGTCGGTGGCCGGCCGGAACACCAGCGCGAGGATCACCGGGACCAGGAACTGGGCGGCCATGTGCAGGTGCGCCCCGGCCTGCGCCACCATGCCCGGGGCGAACCCGCAGACCAGGCCGCCCACCGCGGCGGCGGCCCGGGAGCGGACCAGCCGCCGGGCCAGCAGCGCGTACCAGGCGGTGGCGGTGCCGGCGAGGCTGAGCGCCACCGCGACCAGGAACGCGGCCTGGCTGCCGAACGCCACGGTGACCGGGGTGAGCGGCACGCCCAGCCCGAGCACCGAGGTGTTGGCCATCAGGTTCACCCCGTGCGGGGCGTTGAGCGCGGCGCTGTGCAGCGGGTTCTCGCCCTCGGTCACCGCGCGGGCGGCCCGGGCCAGCATCCATTCGAACAGCATCTGGTCGCCGGCCTGGTGGAACAGCCGGTCCGGGCGGCGCCACTGGTCGGCGGTGAGCAGCACGGCCAGGGCGAGGTAGCCGGCCACCACGAGCGCGTCGACCGGCCGGGGCCACCACCGCCGCCGGGGCGCGGGCCCGGACCGGGCCGCCGGGCTCAGGCGGACCGGTCGGTCAGTGTCCGGACGTCCCACACCCACACGTCCAGCTCCTGCCGGGCCGGCCCGACCAGTTGCTCCACGGTGCGCCGCAGCGGCTCGGCGTTCTGCTCGTCGAGCGGCAGCACCACCACCGCCGCGTTCCAGTGCCGCAGCTCGTCCAGGAAGCGACGGCGCTGCCGGTCGTCGAGTTTCGGCGTACGCCCGGTGGACGCCACGTCGGCGAGCATCTCGCCGATGCCGCTACGCCGGCCGCCGAAGCGGCCCGGGTCGCCGGTGACGCCGTTGCGCGGCGCGAGGAAGTAGCCGCCGGGGATCTTGAACGCCAGGTCGGTGCTGGCCGCCCAGCGCATCGGGTCGGTGTTGCCCATCGCCGGCACCGGCACGGAGACCAGCGTCTGGTCCGGCCCGACGTACTGCCGCCACCGGTCGGCGGTGATGAACTCCGGCACCGGCGGTCGGGTGGTGACCCGTAGCGGCATCGGCGCGATCGGCAGCAGCGCGAAGACCAGGCCGGCGGCGGTCAGCGTCCGCGCGGTCCGCCGCTCCACCCCGCGCAGCACCCAGGCGCTGCGCACCGCGTACGCCAGCAGGACCGCCACCGTCACGCTGGTGATCAGGCCGAACCGGGTCGGCACCACGGCGTCCAGCAGCGGCAGCCGCACCAGCAGCTCCCACGGGCCGGTCACCAGTTCCCGGTCCCACCAGGAGATCCGCTCACCGAGCGAGAGCACCGCGAAGAACAGCCCGGTCGCGGCCAGCGCCCGGACCACCACGTCCCGGCGCAGCCAGACGACGATGCCGACGGCCAGCAGCGACAGGCTCCAGCCGAAGAACGCGTTCTCCTCCGAGTAGTTCGGGGCCAGGTTGACGTTGGCCCGCTCGTTGCCGCCGAACGTGGGCGAGCCGGGGGCGACGAACGCGGCGATGTCGTTGCCGTAGTCGCGGACCGCGTCGCTGAGCCCGTGGTACGCCATCGGGCCGGCGAACTGCACCCAGAGCGGGTACGCCAGCAACGCGCCGGCCAGCACCGCGCAGACCGCCAGGCCGGTGCCGAGCGGTCGCCACGCGGTGGCCCACCGGTCCCGCTGCTGCACCAGCACGGCCAGCAGGAACACCCCGAGCGCCAGCGCGGTGAAGAGCAGGATCTCCTCGTTGATGAACGCCTGCACCACGACGAGCAGGGCGAGCAGCGCGCCGTCGCGGACCGGCCGGGTCGACCGGGTCAGCACCAGCACCCGCCAGACGATGAACGGCAGCAGGAACTGGCTGATGATGTTCGGGTGCCAGTTGGCGTGCGACAGCATCGCCGGCGAGAACCCGCAGAACCAGGCGCCGACCGCGGCGGCCGGCCGGTGCCGGACCAGGTGCCGGGAGAGCACCCGGTACCAGGCGGCGGCGGTGCCGCACAGGCCGAGCGTGACAAGCGTGACGAAGGAGACCGCCGGTCCGAACAGGAGCGTCACCGGCACCATCGGGATGCCGAGCGCCAGGATGGCGGTGTTCGCCATCAGGTTGACCCCGTCGGGGTAGTTGAACTGCTCGGTGAAGAACGGGAACTCGCCGTGCAGCACCACCCGCACCGAGTGGGCCAGGAAGAACTGCACCTGGGCGGGGTCGCTGCTGTAGAGCGCGGCCACCCGGCCGGCCGGGTCGGCCCAGATGCCGCTGGTCACCCAGATCGCGGCGAGCAGGAAGGCGGCGTACACCACCAGGTCGATGCGGCGGCGCGTCCACCGCCACCGCCACCGGCGTCGGGCGGCCGGCGCGGCCTCCTCGGTGGTGGATGCGGCCGGCGGTTCGGCCCGGGTGACCGGCGGTGGGGGGTCGAGGGTGACGGATCGGGAGCCCGTCGGGGCGGCGGCGGCCGGCGTCGAGGCGCCGCGGGTCTCGGCAGGCGTCACAGTCGGCGGAGTCTACCGGAGCCGGATATTGAGCCACGAATCGCACGTCACGTTCCGCGACGAACGGGTGAGCCGGGCTCCGCCCGGTGACCGCGCGTCTCGTACCATGTGGGCTTCCGACCGACGACCGGCGAGGGGATCAGTGTGGTTTCAGCCCGCCGAAACGCGGTGACGGGCGCCGCGCTGGCAGCGTTGGCACTGGCCACAGCCGGTTGCGGGCCGGTGACCGAGCGGCAGCCGACGACCCTGCGGGTCGGCTACGACAGCCTGGACGGCTCGCTTCCGGTCTGGCCGCCACGCGGCAGCCTCGCCGGTGACGCCGCCGCCACCGCCGCGATCACCGCTGCGGTGCGTGACTGGCGCTCGCCCGTCGACGACCGGGTCCACCTGCCCTCCTCCGGCATCCTCTTCTCCGGCGAGGTGGCCGGCACGCCGCTGGCGCTGGTCGCCGCCGACGTGCCCGGCGAGGCCGCCTCCTGGCTGCTGCAACTGGACCGGGACGGGCAGCGGTGGCGGGTGTCGCACGCCACCGAGTACACCGAGGCCGGTTACCTGGTCTATGCCGACGTGCTGCCGGTCCGGCAACCCACCGGGCGCCGCTACCTCACCTCCGCCCGCGTCGAACGCCTGCTCGGCCCGGACGGCCGCACGGTGCCCGGCGCCGACGGCATCACCGAGCCGGTCGCGGTGCCGGCCTGCCGGGCCGTCGAGCTGACCGCGACGCTGCGGCCCACGCCGTCGCTGCCGCGCGGCCGGGCCGCGGACCGCGTCCTCGACCTGGGTACGGCCACCGAAGCGCCCCGCTACCCGCTGGTACGCGACGAGACCGGTGCCGGCAAACGCGCCCTGACCGGCCTGGACACCTGCGCGCTGACCGGCGCACGGGGCCCGTTCGGCAGCGTCCCGCGCCGTCTCGGCGACCGGGAGGCGCCCCGTTCCGTGCCCGAGTCCTGGCCGATGGCGAAGATCGCCACGCGCTCGCTGGGCGAGGTGGCGCTCGGCGGCGGCGAGCCGGGCGACCTGGAACAGTTGAGTTGGGACAGTCCCACCGGGACGATGACCGCCGTGCTCTACCGCCCGGCCGGCGGCGGTACGCCCGTCGTCTCCCCGGCCGACCGGTCCACCACGCTCCAGGCGTACCCCCTGCCGGTGCCGGGCCAGCCGCTCGCGGTGCTCACCTGGCGCACCCGGGACGCCTCGTTCGCCGCGCCGCCCGGCACCACCCGCCTGGTCGACCGTCCGGGCCTGGTGGTGGTCGAGCAGACCGACGCCAAGCAGACGTTCAGCCTGGCCGGCACCGAGAAGACCTGGTACCGCTCCCTCTCCGCCCCCCGCTGACCCCAGCACGTGGGTGATCAAGGAGTTCGCGTCACCGCGAAGATCGATTCCGACGCAAACTCCTTGATCACGCCGACGGAGGGAGGGGGGAGGGACGGAGGGGGGAGGGAGGGAGGGGGGAGGGAGGGAGGGGGTGGGGGACCCCCGGAACGGCGGCCGGGGGGGGCCCCCCCCCCCGGGGCCCCCCCCCCCCCGGCCCCGGGGGGGGGGGGGGGGGGGGCCGCCGGCGGGGGGGGGGGGGCGGGGGGGGGCGGGCCCGGCCCGCGGTGGGGGACCCCCGGAACGGCGGCCGGGCGGCCCCGCGACAGCGGGACCGCCCGGACACCGTGACCGGATCAGTTCTGCGCGGCGGCCCCGTCGGTGGCCGGGTCGACCGGGGCGGCGTCCAGGCCGGAGATCCAGCCGGTGACGTCGCGCGCCACGTCCTGCGCGGTCAGCCCCAGGTCGGCGAGGATCTGCGCGCGGGTGCCGTGCGGGTGCCAGTCGGCCGGTACGCCGAGGTCGCGGACCGGCACGCGGACGTCGGCGTCGCGCATCGCCTGGGCCAGCGCGGAGCCGACGCCGCCGACCCGGACGCCGTCCTCGACGGTGACCACGAGCCGGTGTCCGGCGGCCAGCTCGACCAGCTCGGCCGGGACCGGCCGGACCCAGCGCGGGTCGACCACGGTCACGCCGTAGCCCTGCTCGGCGACCCGGGACGCGACCTCCATGCCGAGGCCGGCGAACGAGCCGACCGCGACCAGCAGCACGTCGGTACGCGCCGACTCGGTCAGCACGTCGACCGGGCCGACCCGGCGCACGGCCGGCAGGTCGGCGGCGACGGTGCCGGTCGGGAAGCGCAGGATGGTCGGGCCGTCGTCGACGGCGATCGCCTCGCGCAGCTCCTCGCGCAGCGTGGCCGAGTCACGGGGCGCGGCGATCCGCAGGCCGGGCACCACGCCGAAGACCGACATGTCCCAGATGCCGTAGTGGCTGGGCCCGTCCGGGCCGGTGATGCCGGCCCGGTCCAGCACGAACGTGACCGGCAGCTTGTGCATCGCCACGTCCAGCAGGACCTGGTCGAACGCCCGGTTGAGGAACGTGGCGTAGACCGCGACCACCGGGTGCAGGCCGCCCATGGCCAGGCCGGCGGCGGACGTGGCGGCGTGCTGCTCGGCGATGCCGACGTCGTAGACCCGCTCCGGGTACTTGCGGGCCAGCGTGGCGATGCCGGTGGGCTCCGCCATGGCGGCGGTGATGCCGACCACGTCGGGGCGCTCGTCGGCGATGCTCACCAACTCGTTGGCGAAGACGTGGGTCCACTTCACCGACGGCGCGGCGACCAGTTGACCGGTCTCCGCGTCGAACGCGCCGGGGCCGTGCAGGCAGTCGGCCTCGTCGTCCTCGGCGGGACGGTAGCCGTAGCCCTTGCGGGTGGCCGCGTGCACGATCACCGGGCCGCCGAAGTTCTTCGCCGCGCGCAGCGCCGCCTCGACCGCCGGCACGTCGTGGCCATCGACCGGGCCGACGTACTTGATGCCGAGGTCCTCGAACATGGCCTGCGGGGCGACCGCGTCCTTGATGCCCTTCTTGACCGCGTGCAGCACCTCGTACATCGGCTTACCGACGAACGGCGTGTTGCCCAGCGCGTCCTTGACGGTGTCGAGCACCTTCTCGTAGCCGGGGTTGAGCCGCAGCGACGACAGGTGGTCGGCGAGGCCGCCGATGGTCGGCGAGTAGGACCGGCCGTTGTCGTTGACCACGATGATCAGCGGGTTGCCGGCGGTGGCGATGTTGTTGAGCGCCTCCCAGCACATGCCGCCGGTGAGCGCGCCGTCGCCGACCACGGCCACCACGGAGCGCTTCTCGCCGCGCAGCGCGTACGCCTTGGCCAGGCCGTCGGCGTACGACAGGGCGGTGGAGGCGTGCGAGTTCTCGATCAGGTCGTGCTCGCTCTCCGCCTGGCTGGGGTAGCCGGAGAGGCCACCGCGCTGGCGGAGCTTGTCGAAGCCCTCCTGCCGGCCGGTGAGGATCTTGTGCACGTAGGCCTGGTGGCCGGTGTCGAACAGGAGCCGGTCGCGCGGGGAGTCGAACACCCGGTGCATGGCCAGCGTCAGCTCGACGACGCCGAGGTTGGGGCCGATGTGCCCGCCGGTGCGGGAGACCTTGGCGATCAGAAAGTCACGGATCTCGGCGCCGAGGATGTCCAGCTGCTCGGCGGTCATCCGCTTCACGTCCTGCGGGCCACGGACGGCGTCCAGCAGCCGACCGTGGTTGGCCGTGCCCTCTTCAACACTCATGACCGGAGAGTCTATCGGTCGTGGCACAGTCCGCAGCCGAGCCGTGGCTCAGGACGCCACCGTCAGCCGACGGGGTGGCGTCGGGGTCGGCGCCCCGAACGGCGGGCCGGCCGGGGTCCAGGAGCCGAGCACCGCGGCCCGGGACGCGCCGGTCACCGACGGCACCGCGCCGGGCAGCCCGTGCCAGCTCAGCCAGCCCAGCAGCGCGAACGCGTACGCCTCCTTGGCCTGCGCCGGGACGCCCAGCTCGTCGGTGGTCCGCAGCCGCCAGCGGCCGGCGCCGAGCGCGGCCAGCCGGGCCCGGAGTGTGGGGTTACGCACTCCCCCACCGGCGGCCACCACCTCGGTGACGCGGTGGCTGTCGCACGCGTCGGCGACCGTGCGGGCGGTCAGCTCGGTGAGCGTGGCCAGCACGTCGTCGGCGGCCACCGGCTCGTCGAGCGCGGCCAGCGCGGCGTCGAGGTAGCCGCCGTGGAACAGCTCCTTCCCCGTCGACTTGGGCGGCGGCGCGGCGTAGTACGGCTCGGCGAGCAGCCGATCCAGCAGCGCGCCGTGCACCCGGCCGGCGGCGGCGCGCGCCCCGTCCACGTCGCAGGGGCGGTCCAGGAAACGCCGGGCGGCGGCGTCCAGCAGCGCGTTGGCCGGGCCCACGTCGTACCCGAGGACCGGCGCACCGGGCGCGACCACGGTGAGGTTCGCGATCCCCCCGAGGTTCAACGCCGCCCGGGGGCCGGCGGCGGCGTCGAGCAGCAACGCGTCGAACGCCGGAACCAGCGGCGCGCCCTGCCCGCCGGCCGCCACGTCCGCCGAGCGCAGGTCGTGCAGCACCGGTACGCCGACCCGCGCGGCGACCCGGGCCGGCGCGCCGAGCTGGAGCGTGCCGCGCGCCCGGCCGGCCTCGACCCAGTGGAAGACGGTCTGCCCGTGCGAGACGACCGCGTCGACGGCGCCGCCGGCCAGCTCGACGCCGACGGCAGCCGCCTCGGCGAACACGTCGCCGAGCCGGTTGTCGAGCCGGCAGACCGCCTCGATCGTGGTGGCCGCCGGCGGCAGCAGCGCCTCGATCCGCGCCCGCAGGTCGTCCGGGTACGCCAGCTCCCGGTGCCCGAGCGGCCGTAGCCGCAGCGTGTCCCCGTCGAGGGTGAACTCGCCGGCGGCCACGTCCACCCCGTCGTACGACGTCCCCGACATCAACCCGACGATCTTCATCGGGCCAGGCTAGTCACTGTGCCGGGGGCAGGAACAGGCCGACCAGCTCGACGTGCTGGGTCATCGGGAACAGGTCGAACCCGCGTAGCGCGGCCAGCCGCCAGCCCGCCTCGGCGAACGTGCGCACGTCCCGGGCGAAGGCGGCCGGGTCGCAGGCCACGTACGCCACCGCCCGCGGGTCGGCGGCCACCACGCCGTGGACCACCGCCGCGCCCGCGCCGGAGCGCGGCGGGTCGAGCACCACCAGGTCGACCGGGCCGGTGATCCGGCGGCGGGCCAGCGCGGTCTCCACCCGGGCCGCGACCACCTCCACGGCGGCCAGGTCGGCCAGGTTCGTCCGGGCCGCGGCCACCCCGTCCGGGGCGGACTCGACCACCGTCACCCGGGCCCCGTCGACCCGGCCGGCGAGCGCGGCGGCGAACAGCCCGGCCCCGCCGTACAGGTCCCAGGCGGTTTCGCCGGGGCGCGGGTCGAGCAGGTCCAGCACGGCGCCGACCAGGGCGTCCGCCGCGGCCGGGTGCACCTGCCAGAAGCCGGCGGCGGGCAGCGTGAACGACCGCCCGGCCGCCGTCTCCCGGACCCGCTCCGGCCCGCGCACCGCGGTGGCGACCCCGTCGGCGTACGCGAGCACGGCGACGTCCCCGCCGGTGCTGGCGACCGCCTCCACCGCGTCGGCGTCCGGCCAGCGCGCCCCGGTGGGCGGCAGCACCGGCAGCTCCCGGATCGCCGGATGGGCGATCAGGCAGCGGTCGATCGGCACCACCTCGTGCGAGCGGTGCTTGAGCAGCCCGGCCCGGTCGGCGGCGTCGACCGCGTAGCGGACCCGGGAGCGCCAGCCCAGCGGCCCGCCGGGCAGCGCCTCGACCCGGACGCCGAGCGCGTCCACCTGCGCGTCGGTGAGCCGGCCCAGCCGGGTGAGCTGCTCGCGCACCACGGCGAGCTTCCAGTCGAGCTGGGCGGCCGGGGCGACGTGCTGGAGGTCACAGCCGCCGCACCCGCCCGGCCGGGCGTATGGGCAGGGCGGGGTGACCCGGTCCGGCGAGGCGTCGAGGATCTGCACCGCGTCGGCGCGGGCGAAGCCCCGGTGCAGCTCGGTCACCTCGGCCACCACCTGCTCGCCGGGCAGCGCGTGCCGGACGAAGACCACCTGGCCGCCGACCCGGGCCACGCAGTGCCCGCCGGGGGCCACCGCGTCGACGGTCAGCTCGACCCGCTCGGCCTCCACCAGCCCGGGACGTTCCGGCGCGCTCACGGCATCCCCCTTGTTCGCGACTGCGGGGCTCGCAGGACCGGCTCACTCCTCGCGCTCACGGCATCCCCCTTGTTCGCGACTGCGGGGCTCGCCGGACCGGCTCACTCCTCGCGCTCACGAGCGCTCCCCCGGCTCACCGGCGGGCGTGGCGTCGACCGGCGGCACCGGCGGCGGCAGGGTGCTGCGCGGCGCGACCCGGGGACCGCGCGCCGGCCCGCGGCTGAGCGTGGCGTCCAGGCGGTCCAGGTTCTTGCTGGCGGTGGACGCGAGCTGCCAGGGCACGCTGGTCACCATCACGCCCGGTTCGAACAGCAGCCGGCCCTTGAGCCGCAGCGCGCTCTGGTTGTGCAGCAGGTTCTCCCACCAGCGGCCCACCACGTACTCCGGGATGAAGACGGTGACCACGTCGCGCGGCGACTCCCGGCGGACCGAGGCGACGAAGTTGAGGATCGGCCGGGTGATCTCCCGGTACGGGGAGTCGATCACGGTGAGCGGCACCGGCAGCTCCCGCCGTTCCCAGTCGGCCTGGAGGTCCCGGGTGTCCTTCTCGTCCACGTTGACGGTCACCGCGGTGAGCGTGTCCGGCCGGGTCGCCCGGGCGTACGCGACGGCCCGCAGCGTGGGCTGGTGCAGCTTGCTGACCAGCACGATGGCGTGGTTGCGGGCGGGCAGCACGGCCCGCTGCTCGGTCGGCTCCAACTCGGCGGCGACCCGGTCGTAGTGCCGGCGGATGCCCAGCATGACCACGTACATCACGGCCATCGCGACGATCGCGATCCAGGCGCCGAGCAGGAACTTGGTGACCAGCACGATGACCAGCACCACGCCGGTCATGGCCATGCCGAACGCGTTGATGGCCCGGGAGCGGATCATGCGCCGGCGGGCCTCCGGGTCGCGCTCGGTGCGCAGGTGCCGGTTCCAGTGCCGGATCATGCCGGCCTGGGAGAGCGTGAACGAGACGAACACGCCGACGATGTAGAGCTGGATGAGCCGGGTCACCTCGGCCTGGAAGCCGACGATCAGCACCACCGCGGAGACGGCGAGGAAGACGATGCCGTTGGAGAACGCCAGCCGGTCGCCCCGGGTGTGCAGCTGCCGGGGCAGGTAGCGGTCCTGCGCGAGGATCGAGCCGAGCACCGGGAAGCCGTTGAACGCGGTGTTCGCGGCCAGGAACAGGATCAGCGCGGTCATCCCGGCCACCACGTAGAGCAGCACCGAGCCGCCGCCGAACACGGTCTCGCCGAGCTGCACGGTGACCGTCTTCTGCACGTACCCGTCCGGACCGGAGACGATCTGGCTCGGGCTCTCGACGAACTGCAGGCCGGTCCGACGGGCCAGCAGAATGATGCCGACCAGCATGGTGACCGCGATGCCGCCGAGCAGCAGCAGCGTGGTGGCCGCGTTCTTCGACTTCGGCGACTTGAACGCCGGTACGCCGTTGGAGATCGCCTCCACGCCGGTGAGCGCCGCGCAGCCGGAGGAGAACGTGCGCAGCAGCAGGAAGATCAGCGCGAACCCGGTGACGCTGTGCTCGGCGTGGATCTCCAGGCCGGCGCTCGGCGCGCGCAGGTCGTCGCCGAGCACGAAGATCCGCACCGCGCCGGTCAGCAGCATGCCGCCGATGACGATGACGAAGCCGTAGGTGGGGATGGCGAACGCGGTGCCCGACTCGCGCAGGCCGCGCAGGTTGATCGCGGTCAGCAGCACCACCGCGCTGACCGCGATGAGCACCTTGTGGGTGGCCACGAACGGCACCACCGAGCCGAGGTTCGCCACCCCGGAGGAGACCGACACGGCGACCGTCAGCACGTAGTCGACGAGCAGCGCGCTGGCCACCGCGAGGCCGGCCCGCGGACCGAGGTTGACGGTGGCGACCTCGTAGTCGCCGCCCCCGGACGGGTAGGCGTGCACGTTCTGCCGGTAGCTCGCCACCACGGTGAGCATCACCACGACCACGGCGAGCGCGACCCACGGCGAGAAGAAGTACGCGGAGGCGCCCGCGATGGAGAGCGTCAGGAGGATCTCGTCCGGCGCGTACGCCACGGACGAGAGCGCGTCGGACGCGAAGACCGGCAGCGCGATGCGCTTCGGCAGCAGGGTGTGCTGGAGGCGGTCGGACCGGAACGGTCGACCGAGGAGGAGTCGCTTCAGCAGCGAGGTGGGGCTGGCCACAACCGACAAGCGTACGGCCCCTCGGCGCGGGACGGTGGGGTGGCTGATCACCACCGCGCGCACCCGCGCGGTACCGTCGGTGCCCCGCCGGGCGCGGGGACGTGGCAGGCTCGCAGACGACGGGTCGGCGGGCGGCACCGTGGGAGGAGCGGACACCGTGCATGTCGTGATCATGGGCTGCGGCCGGGTCGGGTCGACCCTGGCGCACAGCCTGGAGTCCCGGGGGCACTCGGTGGCGGTGATCGACCAGGACGCGGACGCGTTCCGCCGACTCGGGCCCGACTTCGCCGGCATCACGGTCACCGGCGCCGGCTTCGACGGCGAGGTGCTGCGCGAGGCCGGCATCGAGCGGGCCGACGCGTTCGCCGCGGTCTCCAGCGGCGACAACTCGAACATCATCTCGGCCCGGCTGGCCCGCGAGACGTTCGGCGTCTCCCGGGTGGCGGCCCGGATCTACGACCAGCGCCGCGCCCAGGTCTACGAGCGCCTCGGCATCCCGACCGTGGCGACCGTCCGGTGGACCGCCGACCGGATGCTGCGCCACCTGGTCCCCGAGGGGAACGTGGAGATCTTCCGCGACCTGACCAGCACCGTGTCGATCGTCGAGGTGCCGGTGCACAAGGACTGGATCGGCCGGCCGTTGCGGCAGCTCGAGGAGTCCGCCGGCGCCCGGGTCGCCTACCTGACCCGCTTCGGGATCGGCACGCTGCCCACCGCCTCCACCGTGGTGCAGGAGGGCGACCAGGTCTTCATGCTGGTGACCGACGACATCGTCGCCTCGGTCACCTCGGTGGCGGCGGCGCCGCCGGAAGGGGGGCACTGAGTCATGCGGATCGCCATCGCCGGCGCCGGCAACGTGGGCCGCTCGATCGCCCAGGAGCTGATCGACAACGGCCATCAGGTGATGCTGATCGAGCGGCAGCCGAAGATGCTGCGGCCCGACCGGGTGCCCACCGCCGACTGGGTGCTGGCCGACGCGTGCGAGCTGGCCAGCCTGGAGGAGGCCAACGTGGCCGGCTGCGACGTGGTGGTCGCGGCCACCGGCGACGACAAGGTCAACCTGGTGGTCTCGCTGCTGGCCAAGACCGAGTTCGCGGTGCCCCGGGTGGTGGCCCGGGTCAACCGGGCGGAGAACGAGTGGCTGTTCACCGAGCAGTGGGGCGTGGACGTCGCGGTCAGCAAGCCGCGGGTGATGGCCGCGCTGGTCGAGGAGGCGGTGACCGTCGGCGACCTGGTCCGGCTGATGACGTTCCGGCAGGGCGAGGCGAACCTGGTGGAGATCACCCTGCCGCCGACCGCGCCCTACGTGGGGCAGCCGATCCACGCGGTGCCGATCCCCCGGGACGCGGCGCTGGTGGCGATCCTGCGCGGCAAGCGGGTCCTGGTGCCCACCCCGGACGACCCGATCGAGGCCGGCGACGAGTTGGTGTTCGTGTGCACCGCCGAGGTGGAGGACGAGGTGCGCGCCGTGATCCTCGGGCCGGAGAGCACCGATCGGTTGCGCGAGCGTTCCTGAGCGGGCTCAGGCGCCGGGCAGCGGGGTGGCGCCGGCGCCCTCCCGGGTGACCCGGCGCACCACCCAGACGGTGATCAGCAGCAGCAGCGCGTACGGCGGGTAGCCCAGGGCGAGCCGGGCCACGCCGAGCGCGGTGTCCTGGTGAGCCAGGTAGAGCCCGGCCTGCACGCCGACCTTGGCCAACCAGACCACGCCCCAGAGCACGGTGAGCTGGGTGAACGTGCGCACCAGCTTGGGGTCGTCGCGCCACTCGGAGCGGCCCTTGGCGACCAGCACCGACCAGATCCAGCCGACCAGCGGCTGCCGGATCGCGGCGGAGAGCAGCAGCGCCAGGCCGTAGCCGATGCCGTAGAGGATGCCGGGCAGGTAGAAGTCCCGCTCGTTGCCGGTCCGCCAGGCGATGGCCGCGCCGATGCCGACGCCGAACAGCCCGTTGACCGCGTGTCGCACCGGCCGGCGCTGGACCAGCCGAAGCACGGCGATCAGCAGCGCCACCGCCACCGAGGCGATCACCGCGGGGCGCAGCTCGCCCACCACGTTGGCGATCACGAAGACCACCACCGGGATGCTCGACTCGACCAGGCCGCGCCAGCCGCCGAGCTGGTCGGCCATCTGCTCGGCGATGCTGGGCAGCCGCTCCTCGTCCTGCGGGTCGAGGCCCGACGGGGTGTGCTGCTGTCCGGTCGTCACTTCGGCGGCTCCAGCTCGTAGTACGGGTTGTAGATCACCTTGCGGTCGTCCCGCACGGCCACCCGGCCGTGGGCGGTGAGGTGCCGGCCCGGCTCGATCCCGGCGATGTGCCGCCGGCCCAGCCAGACCAGGGTGACCACGTCGTTGCCGTCGTAGAGGTCGGCCTCCAGCGTGGGCAGGTTGGTGCGCGGCGTGTAGACCACGGTGCGCAGCCGCCCGGCCACCGAGACCACCTGGCCACGGTTGCACTGGTGGGTGGGGGTGCCGCCGGATTCGGCGCTCTCCCGGCGCAGCTCCTGCGCCTCGATCTCGGCCTCGCTCGCGGTGAGCCGTTGCAGCAGCCGCCGCAGCGACACCCGGCCCTGGTCGGTCGTCATGACCTCCGCGTCACCTCTCCGCACCGGGGTCCCGCGGATGGCGGAACCGTCCCGCCAGCGTACGCCGGTCCGGCCGGCGGGCGGGACCGGCGGCACGCCGGGCGGACACGCCGCGGGCCCGGTCCCGCCGGCTCGGAGCCGACGGGACCGGGCCCGGCGCGTGCCTCAGACCTCCTGCGGACCGGCCGCCTGCTGCTCGGCGGCCTGCTGCTCGGCCACCTCGCGCGGCAGCCGCAGCGGCAGCGGCTCGCGGACCGGCTTGGCCTCCTGGCCGCGGTCCACCACCAGGCCGTCCAGGCAGGCCGCGAGCGGGCCACCGGCGGCCGGGTCGACGGCCGCCTGGCCCTGGAAGACGCCCCGCACCATCCAGCGCGGCCCGTCGATGCCGATGAACCGCAGGTCGGTCACGCCGTCCGGGGTGCGGACCTGGGCCCGCAGCTCGGTGCCGCGCTCCCCCTCGACCTCCTGGGCGGCGGCGCCGTCGTTCAGCAGCGAGGTGCGGATCTCCTCGCGCACCTCGTCCCAGATGCCCTCCGAACGGGGCGCGGCGAACACGCCGAGCTGCAACGCGTTCTGCCCGTGCACCAGCACCACCTGCTGGATCACGCCCTGCGGGTCGGCCTGCACCCGCACCTCCACGTCCGGCACCGCCGGGATCTGGAGGCTGCCCAGGTCGAGCCGGGGCGCGTCGGGCGCCTCGCTGACGTCGTAGGGGCCACGAGCCGGCGCCGCCGGGGTCTCCCCGGCGTCGAGGACCCCGTTGTCACGCGCGTGCCGCGCCTCGCCGGCCCGCTTCCGGGAGAAGATCACTGCGCCCACCCTCCGCTGTTCGCACTCACCCTGCCACCTCTTCGCTCTGCCCGCCGCCCGGAGCCGGAACCAGCCCGGCGTGCCCGCCGGTGGACCCGTGCCCGCCGGTCCCGCGCCGGGACCCGGGCAGCTCGGCCACCGGCCGGAACTCGGCACGGGCGACCCGCTGGACCACCAGCTGCGCGATCCGGTCGCCCCGGCTGATCCGCGCCGGCGTGTCCCGATCATGGTTGATCAGGTTGACCAGGATCTCACCCCGGTAGCCGGCGTCGACCGTACCGGGCGCGTTGAGCACCGTCACGCCGAGCCTGGCGGCCAGCCCCGACCGGGGGTGGACCAGCCCGACGTACCCCTCCGGCAGCGCCACCGCCACGCCGGTGGGCACCAACGCGCGCCCGCCGGGCGGCAGCTCCACGTCCGCGGCGGCCACCAGGTCCGCGCCGGCGTCGCCGGGATGGGCGTACGCCGGCAGCGGCAGCTCCGGGTCGAGCCGCCGTACGGGCACGGGTACGACATCTGTCACGGCCATCCTCTTCCGTCCGGTCCTCGGGGTGCCCCTGCCATCCTGCCGGTTGGCCGGCCCGCCACGCGCCGTACCCTCGCAGTGTGCGTCAGTCGTCATCCCCGGCCGCCCCGACGGCCACCCCCGCGCCGTACGCGGAGCGCCTGGGGCTGCCCTGGTGGGCCTGGCCCGCCGGGCTGGCCGTGGCCGGGCTGCTCGCCGCCGAGCTGTGGCTGGGCGCGACCGGCTTCCGGGCCTGGCTGCCGTTCGTGCTGCTGATCCCCGGCACGGTGGCCGCCCTGTGGTGGCTGGGCCGGATCCGGGTCGAGGTACGCGACGGCGAGCTGCGGGTCGACGACGCCCACCTCCCGGTGCGCCACGTGGCGGACGCGGTGCCGCTGGACGCGGCCGGCCGGCGCGAGGTGCTCGGCGTCGGCGCCGATCCGCTCGCGTTCGTGGTGCAGCGCCCCTGGATCGGCGGCGCCGTGCAGGTGGTGCTGGACGACCCGGCGGACCCCACCCCGTTCTGGGTGGTCAGCACCCGGCACCCGGTGGAGCTGGCGACCGCGCTGCTGGCCGCCCGCGACACCGCCTGACGCCTCCCCGGCCCCGGCCGTCAGTCCCGCTTGTGGGGCAGGCCGCGGGACGTGTGCCGGAGGTCCTTGCGGAGCTGCTCGCCGAGCGTGCGGGTGGCCCGCCGGTTGAGGTACCCGGCCACCGCGGCGCCGGTCAGGAACGGCCCGAGCGTGGTGAGGTTGCGGCCGAAGCGACGCAGCATGCTGTCCCGCAGCTCGCGGCGGGCGGCGGTGCCCAGCACGGCGCTCACCCCGACGCCGGGCATCATCGGGTTGATCCCCCGCTGGCCGGCCCAGGACTGCACCAGCGCCACGGCACGCGCGGTGCCGCCGGTGGGCAGCGGCATCCGGTGGACTTCGTGCAGTTCCCCGATGAGCTTCAACTCGATCGCCACCACGGCGACCGTCTCGGCGGCCAGCAGGACCGGGGCGGAGAGCAGGGTGGGCGTGACCGCCCACTCGACCGCGGCGACCCCGCCACCGGCCGCGCCGACCCCGGCGGTGGCCCGGGACGCGTTGCGGACCAGCCGGTCGGCGAGCGCGTCGTCGTCCAGGCCGGGGAAGTGCCGCCGCAGCGTGGCGAGATCCCGGATCGGCACGTGCGGCGCGACCTCGGCGACGGTCTCGGTCATCCAGCGCAGCGCGGCCTTGGGCTTGAACAGGTCGGTGAGACCGCGCGCCCGGGCCTGGCCGACCAGCCGCACCAGCAGTTGCCGGCGGCGGGCCGGGGCGATGTCGTCGGCGGTCAGGGCCGCGACCGTGGCGCCCAGCTCCTCGCCGGTCGGCGTCGCGGCCGAGTCGACGGTCTGCTCCGCACGCGGCGGAGCAGTGGTTGGGTCCGGGACGGACGGTGTCGGTCCCGTCTCCGGGACTCGCGTCCGGTCATCCCGATCGCTGCGCTCGCTCACCCGTCCGCCCTCCTGCTCCGCGCGGCCGGCAGCCGCCCGTACGAGTCAAGCAGCTTCCGGCCACCGGCGCACGGCGGCTCGAACAGCGGCGGCCCCGACGAGGAGGCCGCCGCCGGTGTCCCGGCTCGGGATCAGACGCACTCTCGGCAGATCAGGTCGCCGTTGCGCTCGACCGCGAGCTGGCTGCGGTGGTGGACCAGGAAGCAGCGCGCGCACCGGAACTCGTCCTGCTGCATCGGGAGCACCTTGACCGTGAGCTCCTCGTCGGCCAGGTCGGCGCCGGGCAGCTCGAAGCTCTCGGCCACTTCGGCCTCGTCGACGTCCACAGCGCCCGACTGTGAGTCGACCCGCCGGGCCTTGAGCTCCTCGAGGCTGTCCTCGCCGAGGTCGACCTCGTCGCGACGCGGGGCGTCGTAGTCGGTGGCCATCGGTTTCACTCTCCAATATCGATATGGTCGCTGCCGGTTGTAACGCCGGACGACGCCGTTTCGGTTCCCCTGGCCGGCCACCAACTGTGTCGGGCACCCGACCCGACGACCGGTGGGCCGGGTTCGCCGGAGCGGAACCCTCCGGCGAGCGCGGAACCTTACCCCCCCTTTGGGCGAGGCATGTATACCGCCCTCGCGGGAGAGATGTACGCCCCTGCGCCCGAAGTTGTTCCCAATGTGACTCAGGCGACACGAAGATAGGGGTAGTCCTACCCGTTCCCCCCGTGGCGCGCCGGCATGTCGGACTGTTTCCACGCGGGAGCCGGACAAGGGTTAACCTCAGCGGCGTACTCCGACGGTCGACAGACGCGGCCCGACCGCGCCGGCCGCCGCCACCCAATCACTGTCCGGGGAGCGCCCAGGATGAGTTTTGCGCGAGTGCGGGCACTCGTTGTCGTCGGACTGCTGGCGGTCATCGCCCTGGTCTTCGTGGTCATCGCCGTGGTCAAGGACAGTCAGGGCACGGCCGGCACCGCCGCCGACTGCCCCGCCGGCTGGCCGCTCGTCGACCTGCGACTGCGCGAGCAGAAGGACGTGAAGATCAACGTCTACAACGCCACCGACGAGTCCGGCCGGGCCGGCGGCGTGGCGGACGACTTCCGCAACCGCAAGTTCCAGGTCAAGAAGGTCGGCAACGAGTCGAAGGAGGTCGACGGCGTGGCGGTGCTGCGCTTCGGCCCCAAGGGCGTCGGCTCGGCCCACCTGCTCCGGGCCTACTTCCTCAACAACGCCGAGCGGGTGTTCCTGCCGGACCGCAAGGACGACACCGTCGACGTGGTCCTCGGCAACGGGTTCCAGCAGTTGGCCACCACCACCGAGGTGAACCAGTCGCTGGGTGACCTGGGCGCTCCCGAGGCGCCGCCCGAGACGTGCCCGATGCCGGTCGAGAAGTGACCCGTGGGCCGGTCCGCCGGCCCGACGACGACGCAGGGCGGTCTCCGCGGTCCGGGAGGCCGCCCTCGTCGCGTACCCGTGGGGTGGGTGACCTGTCGTCACGGCCCGCCGGCGGCGTCCAGGTCGGCGAGCCGGGCGTGCAGCGGGCCGTGCAGCGCGGGCGGCGCGGCGAGCGCCAGGTCCGGTCCGGCCGGCCGGCCGGACAGGCCGGTCACCAGCAGCCCGGCCTCCCGGGCGACCAGCCCGCCCGCGGCGAGGTCCCAGGCGGCCAGCCCCTTCTCGAAGTACGCGTCCACCCGTCCCTCGGCGGCCAGGCAGAGGTCGAGCGCGGCGGCACCCATCCGGCGGATGTCGCGCACGTGCGGGATCAGTTCGGCGACCACCCGCGCCTGGTGCGCGCGGCGGCCCGCGGCGTACCCGAAGCCGGTGGCGACCAGCGCCTGCCCGAGGTCGGCCTCGGCGGAGCAGCGCAGCCGCCGGCCGTCCCGCCAGGCGCCGCCGCCCGCGGTCGCGGTCCACTCCTCGCCGGTGAACACGTTGCGCACCACGCCGGCGACGACCTCGCCGGCCACCTCGGCGGCGAGCGAGACCGCGCAGTAGGGCAGCCCGTAGAGGTAGTTGACGGTGCCGTCGATCGGATCGACGATCCAGCGCACCCCGTCCCCCGCGTCCGGACCGGCCCCGGCCACGCCGTACTCCTCGCCCAGCACCGCGTCACCGGGCCGCCGGTCCCGCAGCGCGGCCAGCACCTGCCGCTCCACCGCCCGGTCGGCGGCGGTGACCACGTCGGTCGCGGTGCTCTTGGTCGCGGCCACCGAGACGCCCTCGGCGCGCATCCGGTGGGCGGTGGCGGCGGCGTCCCGGGCCACCTCGACGGCGATGGTGAGCAATTCCCGCGGCGTGGGCGCCGAGGCGATCATGTTCGTCCCCTTCCCGCGCGGCCCGGACCGGCCTGGCCGTGCGTGGGTATCATCCTTACAAAGTCCACATCTGCGTCGAATCGGCGGTCCCGGACCGCCGGTACGCCGTGCTGCGCAGGATGATCGCGGCAGACGGCGTTACAATTCACCCTGCCCACGCGCCACGGACCGCCAACGACCGGACGGACCGGGACACGGGGGTCCCTCAACGACTCGCCCGGCACGGCTCCGTGCTGCGCCGGACGACCCGGCCGTGCTCGCTCTTCGCCTCCGGAAGGTCATTCGTGACAGAACCCCGCCAGACCGGCGCCGACGTTCGCTCGCTCACCGACACCCTGATCGCCCACGCCCAGAGCGCCGGCGGTCAGCTCACGTCGGCCCAGCTCGCGCGCACCGTCGAGTCCGCCGAGGTGACCCCGGCCCAGGCCAAGAAGATCCTCCGCGCGCTCTCCGAGGCGGGCGTGACGGTCGTGGTGGACGGTTCCGCGAGCACCCGCCGCCGGGTCGCCGCGGCCCGGTCCGCCACCCCGGCCTCCCGGGCCACCACCGCCAAGACCACCAAGAAGGCGGCCGCACCCGCCCCCAAGCAGGCGCCGGCCGCCGAGGAGTCCCCCGCGCCGGCGCCCCGGAAGGCGACGGCCCGCAAGGCCGCCGGCACCACCGCCGAGGTGGCCGGCAAGGCCGCCGTCCCGGCCAAGGCCACCAAGACGACCCGGGCCACCAAGGCCACCGTGGCCGCCAAGACGGCCGCGGCGAAGCCGGCGAAGGCCGGCGAGGGCGCCGAGGGTGAGGTCGACCCGGAGGAGCTGGCCGCCGAGATCGAGGACGTGGTGGTCGAGGAGCCGGCCGAGCTGGCCCAGGCCGCCGAGACCGACGCCGCGAACTCCGCCACCGACAACGACTTCGAGTGGGACGACGAGGAGTCCGAGGCGCTCAAGCAGGCGCGTCGGGACGCCGAGCTGACCGCCTCCGCCGACTCGGTCCGGGCCTACCTCAAGCAGATCGGCAAGGTGCCGCTGCTCAACGCCGAGCAGGAGGTCGAGCTCGCCAAGCGGATCGAGGCCGGCCTCTACGCCGCCGAGCGGCTGCGCGCCGCCGACGAGGGCGAGGAGAAGCTGGTCCGCGATCTGCAACGCGACCTGATGTGGATCTCCCGGGACGGCGAGCGGGCCAAGAACCACCTGCTGGAGGCGAACCTCCGACTCGTGGTCTCGCTGGCCAAGCGCTACACCGGGCGCGGGATGGCCTTCCTCGACCTGATCCAGGAGGGCAACCTCGGCCTCATCCGGGCCGTCGAGAAGTTCGACTACACCAAGGGCTACAAGTTCTCCACGTACGCCACCTGGTGGATCCGGCAGGCCATCACCCGCGCGATGGCCGACCAGGCCCGCACCATCCGCATCCCGGTGCACATGGTCGAGGTGATCAACAAGCTCGGCCGGATCCAGCGCGAGCTGCTCCAGGATCTGGGCCGCGAGCCCACTCCGGAGGAGCTGGCGAAGGAGATGGACATCACACCGGAGAAGGTGCTGGAGATCCAGCAGTACGCTCGGGAGCCCATCTCGCTCGACCAGACCATCGGTGACGAGGGGGACAGCCAGCTCGGCGACTTCATCGAGGACTCCGAGGCCGTCGTGGCGGTCGACGCGGTGTCGTTCTCGCTGCTGCAGGACCAGCTCCAGCAGGTCCTCCAGACGTTGTCCGAGCGTGAGGCGGGCGTGGTGCGACTGCGCTTCGGCCTCACCGACGGCCAGCCGCGCACCCTGGACGAGATCGGCCAGGTGTACGGCGTGACCCGGGAGCGCATCCGGCAGATCGAGTCCAAGACCATGTCCAAGTTGCGGCACCCCTCGCGTTCCCAGGTGCTCCGCGACTACCTGGACTGACCGCGCACGTCAACCAGACGTGTCGGTTTGATCACCACCCGTAGAACACCGATCCTTGATCGGTCGGTTGCCTGTTTGTGATCGTTGACGTGGCACCCTTGGTGCACGGCACACTGTCTTCCACGCCAGGTGTGACCTCGGTCCCCCGCGGGCACACAGGGAAGGCAGGGCCCGAGATGGGTGTTGCAGGATAGGTGAGCAACGACCGACGAGTGTGTTCATCGGTGACGACCAGAGGAGGAAGGCGATGACCCCGACCCTCACGCCGCCGCCCGAGACGGTGAGCCCCCCGGCCGCCGATGAACGGTGCGACCGCTGTAATGCTGCCGGCAAGCTCCGGATCACCCTCTCGGGTGGTAGTGAGCTGGTGTTCTGTGGGCACCACGCGAACAAGTACGCGGAGGATCTCGTGAAGATCACCGTGCGGTACGCGACGGACCCGGAGTTCAGTTGGCGCGGCACCGATCTCATGGCGAACTGAGTCCGACAGACGACAAGTAACTCGACATAACCGGCCGGAGGCACCGCACGAGGTGCCTCCGGCCGGTTTCTGTCACAACGTCTGCACGGTGGCGATGCGCTCCTCGAGCTGCTCGATCGTCGCCTGGGCGCTGGGCGGGCCGCCGCAGAGCCGGCGCAGCTCGGCGTGGATCTTGCCGTGCGGCTGGCCGGTGCGATGGTGCCGGGCGGCCACCAGGGCGTTCAGTTGCCGCCGTAGCGCCACCCGACGCTGGGCCGCGCTCATCGGTGGGGGCGCCGCCGCCGGGGCCGCAGCGGCCGGCTCAGCGGCCCGCTGGGCCGCCCGGCGCTTCTGCGCGGCGAGCTGGTCGGCCTGCCGCTTGGTCAGCAGCAACGAGACCTGGTCGGCGGTGAGCAGGCCGGGGAGGCCGAGGTATTCCTCCTCCTCCGGCGTGCCGGCCTGGGCGGCGGTGCCGAACGACGCGCCGTCGAAGATCACCTGGTCCAGTTCGGCGGTGGCGGAGAGCGCCGCGAACCGCTTCTCCAGCTCGCCGCTGGCCCCGTCGTCGCGTTGGGCGCGCTCCAACAGGTCGTCGTCGAAGCCGTCGGAGTCCTTGGGCTTGCCGAGCACGTGGTCCCGCTCGATCTCCATCTCGCTGGCCAGCCCGAGCAGGTGCGGCACGCTGGGCAGGAAGACCGAGGCGGTCTCGCCCGGTCGGCGGGCCCGGACGAAACGGCCGATCGCCTGCGCGAAGTAGAGCGCGGTGCTGGCGCTCGTCGCGTACACGCCGACGGCCAGCCGGGGGATGTCCACGCCCTCGGACACCATCCGCACCGCGACCAGCCAGCGCTGCTCGGAGGCCGCGAACGTCGCGATCCGCGCGGACGCGCCCTGGTCGTCGGAGAGCACCACGGCGGCCCTCTCGCCGGTCACCTGCTCCAGCAGCTTGGCGTACGCGCGGGCGACCTGCTGGTCGGTGGCGATGACCAGGCCACCCGCGTCGGGCATGCCGTTGGCGCGCAGCGTGCTCAGTCGGGCGTCGGCGGCGCGCAGCACCTGCGGCATCCAGTCGCCGGCCGGGTCCAGCGCGGTCCGCCACGCCTGCGCGATCAGATCCTGCGTCATCGGCTCGCCCAGCCGGGCGGCCAGCTCGTCGCCGGCGTTGGTGCGCCACCGGGTCTCTCCGGAGTAGGCCAGGAACAGCACCGGCCGGACCACGCCGTCGCGCAGCGCGTCGGCGTAGCCGTAGACCGAGTCGGCGCGGGAGCGCAGCAGCCCGTCCCCGCCGCGTTCGTAGCTGATGAACGGGATCGGGTTGTCGTCGGAACGGAACGGCGTGCCGGTGAGCATCAGCCGGCGTACCGCAGGTTCGAACGCCGCCTTGACGCCGTCGCCCCAGGTGCGGGCGTCGCCGGCGTGGTGGATCTCGTCGAGGATGACGAGCGTCCGCCGGGTCATGGTGCGCCGCCGGTGCACCTGCGGCGCCATGCCGACCTGGGCGTACGTGACCACCGCGCCGTGGAAGTCGGCGGCGGAGTGCAGGTCGGCGTTGCGGAACGCGGCGTCGAGCTGGATGCCGACCCGGGCCGCGGCCTGCGCCCACTGGGTCTTCAGGTGCTCCGTCGGCGCGACCACGGTGACCGCCTCGACGGTGCCGTCGGCGAGCAGCTCGGCGGCGATCCGCAGGGCGAAGGTGGTCTTTCCGGCGCCGGGGGTGGCGACCGCGGTGAAGTCCTCGGCCCGGCGGCGCAGGTATTCCACCATCGCCTTGCGTTGCCAGGAACGCAGTGGTGGGAACGTGTCGAGCGCCGGCAACCGCGGTGGCACGGGTAGCTCCTCTCCGCCGCGGACGGCGACGGGCCCGACCGGGGCCACGGGGGCCGCCGCCCATGAAAACGCCCTCGCGCATCCGTGCCGCGAAGGCTGACTCAGCATAACCAGCGGGCCCGGGTCGCCCCACCCGACGCCACGCTGGTCACCTCCGCCCACCCGGGCGGGACGGCTCAGGGCAGTGGTCCCCGGGCGCCGGTACGCGGCGGACGCACCGTCGGCACCGGGGCGGACCAGCGCCGGCGCAGCGAGATCAGCCGCAGCCCGAAGACGAAGACCGCGGCGCCGGTCAGCGGCCCGGTGGTGGCCTGCCCGTACGTCGACAGCACCGTCACCGCGATCGAGCCGGCGAGCGCGGCCACCGCGTAGATCTCCCGGCGCAGCACCACGGGGATCTCGCCGGTGAGCAGGTCGCGGCCCAGCCCGCCGCCGATCGCGGTGAGCATGCCGATCATGCAGGCGCCGACGGCCGGCACGTGCGCGTCGAGCGCCTTGAGCGTGCCGGTGACCGTGAACAGGGCCAGCCCGGCGGCGTCCAGCACCAGCACGGTGGTGCGCAGCCGGGCGAGCTGCGGGTGCAGCCGGAACACGGCGGCGGCGGTGACGGCCGCGGTGACCGCGTACCGCCAGTCGGCGAACGCCAGCGGGGGCACCTCGTCGATGACCAGGTCACGGAAGATGCCGCCGCCGAGGGCGGCGACCACACCGACGAAGACCACCCCGAACAGGTCGAGCCGTTTGGCCACCGCGGCGGAGGCGCCGGAGGCGGCGAAGACCGCCACGCCGGTGAGGTCGGCGAGGAGCAGGGCGGTGGAGGTGGTCACCGGCGCAGGTTACGGGGGCGGGCGGCGGAGCCGCCCGCGATCACTCGCCCCAGGACTCGTAGATCTCCTTGCACTTCGGGCAGACCGGTGAACCGGGCTTGGCGGCCTTGGTCACCGGGAAGGTCTCCCCGCACAGCGCGATGACGTACGTGCCCATGACCGCGCTCTCGGCGATCTTGTCCTTGCGCACGTAGTGGAACATCTCGGGGCCGGTGTCGGCCTCCTTCTGCTCCGGGCGCTCCAGAATCTCAGTGCTCACGTCCCCACCTCCGGCTTCCCAGTTTTGCAGGCCGGCCGGGTCGGGTCCACCACGGCCCTCCGGCGGGCGGCCCGTAACGTAACGGAAGTGACCAACTTTCGCATCAGTCTCGGTGGTGACGTGGCCGACGCCCTGCGCGCCGGGCGGCCGGTCGTGGCGTTGGAGAGCACCATCGTGTCGCACGGTCTCCCCCGGCCGGACAACCTGCGCGTGGCGCGGCAGATCGAGCAGGCGGTCCGGGACGCGGGCGCGGTCCCGGCCACCATCGGCATGGTCGGCGGCGAGCTGCGGGTCGGGCTCGACGACGCCCAGCTCACCCGGCTCGCCACGGTCGACGGCGTGAGCAAGCTCTCGGTCCGCGATCTGGCGCCGGCGGCGGCGACCGGCGCGGACGGCGCCACCACGGTGGCGGCCACCAGCGCGGTGGCGGCGGCGGCCGGGATCGGGGTGTTCGCCACCGGCGGGCTGGGCGGGGTGCACCGGGAGGCGGCGCACACGTTCGACGAGTCGGCGGACCTGGTCACGTTGGCCCGCACGCCGATCGCGGTGGTCTGCGCCGGCGTGAAGTCGATCCTGGACGTGGGCGCCACGCTGGAGCGGCTGGAGACGCTGGGGGTGGGCGTGGTGGGCTACCGCACCCGCCGGTTCCCCGGCTTCTACCTCACCGACGCCGGCTTCGACCTGGACTGGTCGGTGGACTCGCCGGAACGGGTGGCCGACGTGCTGGCCGCCCGCGCCGAACAGGGGGTGCACACCGGCGGGTTGATCGTGGCCAACCCGCTGCCGGCCGACGAGCAACTCGACCCGGCCCTGCACGACCGCACGCTCGCCGACGGGTTGGCGGCACTGGCCCGGGAGGGGGTCACCGGCAAGGCGGTGACCCCGTTCCTGCTGGCCCACTTCCACGCCGCCACCGAGGGCGCCAGCCTGGCGGTGAACGTCCGGATCATCCTGCGCAACGCCGACCTGGCGGCGCGCATCGCGGTCGCCGCGGCGACCCGACCCGCCGCCGGCCCGGCATGAGCGAACGCACCGAGCGCAGCGAGGGCCGTGAGCACATGCCCAGCCAGCACCGCATGAGCGAACGCACCGAGCGCAGCGAGGGCCGTGAGCACATGCCCAGCCAGCACCGCATGAGCGAACGCACCGAGCGCAGCGAGGGCCGTGAGCGCAGCGAGGGCATGTCCGGTCGGCCCGGCGCGAGCGGAGTGCCCCGCATCGCCGTCGTCGGCGACGTGATCACGGACGTGGTCGCGATGCTGTCCGGGCCGCTCGCGACCGGCTCGGACACCGCGGCCGGGATCCGGTTCAGCGGCGGTGGGCAGGCGGCCAACACCGCGGCCTGGCTCGCCGGCCAGGGCGCCGCCGTGACGCTGGTGGCCGCCGTGGGCGACGACGAGACCGGCCGGGACCGGGTCGCCGAGCTGACCCGGATCGGGGTGGACTGCACGGTCGAGCGGCACGAGGGCTACCCGACCGGCACGGTGATCGTGCTCACCCACGGCGGGGAACGCACCATGGTCAGTCAGCGCGGCGCGAACCTGCGACTGACCGCGCGGCACGTCGAGGCCGCCCTGGCAACGGCGCCCGACGTCGGGCACCTGCACCTGTCCGCGTACACCCTGTTGGACGTCGGGTCGCGCGGCGCCGGCCTGCGCGCGTTGGCCGTCGCCCGCGAGCGCGGGCTGACCGTGAGCGTCGACGCGGCCTCCGCGGCGCCGCTGCGGCGCGTCGGCGGGTCGTTCCTGACCTGGGTACGCGACGTCGACCTGCTGCTTGTCAACACGGACGAGGCGACCGTGCTGGCCGGTGGCCTGGATCCGGCGGCGCAGGGCCGGGCGCTGACCTCGGTGGCGCACCGGGTGGTGGTGAAGCGCGGCGCGGCCGGGGCGGTCTGGGTGGAGCGCGGCGGCCGGGTGGAGACCGCCCCGGCGCCCGGGGTGGCCGTGGTGGACGTCACCGGCGCCGGGGACGCGTTCGCGGCCGGCCTGCTCACCGCCTGGCTGGCCGGGGCGGACCCCCGGGCGGCGCTGGCCCGGGCCGGCGACCTCGGCGCCCTGGCCGTGACCACGGTCGGCGCCCGGCCGGGCGCGTGACGGGCGGCCGAGCGCGTGACGGGCTGACGGGCGCGTGACGGGCTGACGGGCGCGTGACGGGCTGACGGGCGCTTGACGGGCGCATTACGGACGGACGCTCAGGCGGCAGGCGAGCGGCGGCTGGGCCGGCGCGCGGTGATCGGGTTCCGGGCTCGGCGTGTCGGGCCCGGAACCGGGTGTGCCTGACGGACGATATGCCTCCTGGTCATATTTATGCCTGAGAGGTATATCGGTCCGTCGGCGAACTCTCCGGTCCGGCGTCACGGAGCGTGGTGACGACCGGTCAGGGCTCGGCGTCGATGACCTTGTGCGGGCGTTCCTCCGCGGCGAGCGCCATCGGCGGGGTCTCGTCGCGGCCCCGGGGCTGGAAACGGTTGGCCAGCCGGTGTTCCTCCTTGGGCGGGCGGTCGTTCGCCAGCAGCACCGCCAGCCACGGGATGAGCACCATGCCGAGCGCGCACAGCGGCAGCCACAGCCAGAGCAGCGGGGCCTTGACGCCGACCAGGACGGCGCCCACGACGATGCAGGCGACCCGGATGCCCATCATCAGCACGTAGCGTTTCTGCCGGCTGCTGAGCTGGTCGTCCTGGCTGCGCCGGGCGTCGGTGATCAGGATCGGCTGGTAGGCCTGACGCTTCACCACGGACCTCCTACGAGGGGATACCGCCCATCCTGTCACTCGGGGCAGGTGATCGGCGACAATCCGGTGACGTGTTACGTGCGTGGTACGCTCCGCTCGTGGCCAACCGGTTCAGCTTCACCGACGAGGCGCTGGCGAACCTGCGGGTCTACGACGTCACACCCGGGGAAGTCTGGGAGGCCCTGCACAGCAACCGCCGGGTCATCCGGCACCTGGGCGACGACGTGATGGTGGTCTACGCCACCGACCACCGCGGCCGGCGCCTCGCCGTGCTGCTGGCCGAGGCAGACGGCACCGACAACGACTGGGACATCCTTTCCGCCCGCGAGCTGAGCGACGTCGAGGCCAAGCGCTACGACGAGGCGGTGCGGAGGGCACGCCGACGAGGAGGCGGTCACCATGCACCGTGACGAGGCGACCAAGCGGTTCCACGCTGGCGGCGACGCGTTCGCCGACCTGATCGACGAGACGTCGCCGGCGCAACTGCCCACCCCCGACACCGACGTGCCGATGGTCAGCCGGTCGGTACGCCTGCCGCTGGAGACGTACGACCGGGTCCGGGCCGCCGCCGACGCCCGTGGCATCGGGGTGACCACGCTGATGCGGCAGTGGATCGAGGCGGGCCTGGCCGACCTGGACGACTCGGCCACGGTCTCGCTGGCCGACGTCCGCCGCGCGCTGGCCTCGCTGTCCCGCCCGACCGCCGCCTGAGCCCGCACGCGTCAGCCCGGTTCGCGACCGCGGGGCGCGCGGGCCCGGTTCACGCCTCGGGGCCGGCCTTGCCGAGCGCCTCCCGCCCGACCGGCGACGCCGACGACTCCGGCGGCCCACCCCGGGCGCGCCACATGTCGGCGAGCGCGACAAGCGCCAGCATGCCGGTCACCACGGCGAGCGCCAGCAGGACCGGCCCGGCCGTCAGCACCGGCGCGAGCAGCAGCAGGCCCGCCAGCCCGGCCAGCCTGGAGCGGGACACCCGGCCGAAGATCTCGTACTCGAAGCGGGACCGGGCGGCCAGGAACAGCGCCGGGCCGCCCACCACGAAGACCAGCCAGCGGGCATCCGCCGCGTCGTACGGATGGGCGATGACCAGTTCGTAGCCGACCGCCGAGACGAGCACCCCGAGCACCATGAAAAGGTGGGTCTGGGCGGCCGACTCAGCCAGCCGCCCGGGCGTGCCGGCCAGCCGCAACGCCTCCGCGAGCAGGTGCCCGGCCCGGTGGAAGTAGATCCGCCAGAGCAACGCGGTGACCAGGAACGCCAGCGCGAACGCGGCGGCCGACCGCCCGGAGAACTGCTCCCCGCTGTAGGACACGCCGATCACCAGGATCGACTCGCCGAGCGCGATGAGGAAGATCTGCTGGTAGCGCTCGGCCAGGTGCTCGCCGGCGACCAGCCAGCTCCGGATGCGGGACGGACCGAGCCGGGGCAGCGGCCACCCCAGGAACGCGCCCAGGTAGTCCACCGCCAGCGCGACCGCCCACAGCGGCAGGCGCAGGTCGGGCACCAGCGCGCCGGCCAGCCAGAGCGGGGTGGTCGCCACGGCCCAGCCGACCAGCCGCACCGGCACCATTCGCCGCGGATGCCCGCGCAGCGCCACCAACAGCACCAGCGGACGCGCGACCATCATCACCACGTACGCGAGCGCGAACGCCAACGCCCGCTCCTCCAGCGCGCGGGGGAGCGTCACCCCGAGCACCAGACTGCCGAACATCACACCGACCACGACTACCTGGATGACCACCCGCTCCGGCTCGTACCGGCTGGTCACCCAGGTGGTGATGGTCCAGACGTGCCAGAGCACCAGAAAGAGCAGCAGCGTCCGGCCGACACCGGCCGCCATGTGTTCGCTGTCGACGTCGGCCACCAGCCGCTGCGACACCCGGGTCAGCGCGAACACGAACACCAGGTCGAAGAAGAGTTCCAGGAAGGTCGCCCGTCCAGGGCTGGACACGGTGCGCAGCAGCCCTCCGCCCCGCTGCTCGCTCACGCGTCAGCCCTTCGCGGCCTTCGCCTCCGCCTTCATCCGCTGCTTGAACTCGCGCACCCGGCCCAGCGACTCCGGGTCGGTCACGTCGGCGACCGACCGGTACGCCTCCGCCTCCCCGTAGGCGCCGGCCGCCTCGCGCCAGCCCGCCGGGGCGACCCCGAACCGCTTGCCGAGCAGCGCCACGAAGATCTGCGCCTTCTGCCGGCCGAAGCCGGGCAGCTCGCCGACCCGGCGCAACAGCTCCGCGCCGTCGGCCGCCTCCGACCAGAGCCGCGCCGGGTCGCCGTCGTAGCGCTCGACGAGCGCCCGGCAGACCTCCTGCACCCGGGCCGCCATCGCCTTCGGGAACCGGTGCAGCGCCGGCGGCCGGGCGAACAGCGCCACCAACGCGTCGGGGTCGTACCCGGCCAGTTCCCGGGCGTCCGGCTCGTGGCCGAGCCGCTGCGCCAGCACGTACGGCGAGGAGAACGCCTTCTCCATCGGCACCTGCTGGTCCAGCACCATCCCGAGCAGCAGGGCCAGCGGGTCGCGCCGCAACATCTCGTTGGCCTGCGGGTCGATGGGTAGGGAGAGCGTCATGTCCCCATCCTGCCGTCCCGGCCGCCGCTCCCGCCGCCGACTCTCCGACACCCGGCACGACGCGGCCCGGTGGACTCCACTCGAGTCCACCGGGCCGCGGTCAGCCGACGGGTGTCAGTTGACGACGAAGAGCAGCCGGTTCGGCGAGCCCGTGCCCGGGTTGGTCACCTTGCCGGTGGTGGCGTTGCTGGTCAGGTAGCTGGCCACCTGCGCCGGGGTGTAGGACGGGTTCGCCGACAGCACCAGCGCCGCCGCGCCCGCCACGTGCGGCGACGCCATCGAGGTGCCGCTGATGGTGTTGGTCGAGGTGTCGCTGGTACGCCACGCCGAGGTGATCGACGAGCCCGGCGCGAAGATGTCCACGCAGGTGCCGTAGTTGGAGAAGGACGACCGCGCGTCGCTGCTGGTGGTGGAGCCCACCGTGATCGCCGAGGCGACCCGGGCCGGCGAGGAGTTGCAGGCGTTGGCGCTGGAGTTGCCGGCCGCCAGCGCGTACGTGATGCCGGAGCTGATCGAGTTGGCCACCGCGTTGTCCAGCGTGGTGCTGACACCGCCGCCGAGGCTCATGTTCGCCACCGCCGGCTTGACCGCGTTCGAGGTGACCCAGTTGACGCCGTTGACCACGCCGGCGGTGCTGCCGCTGCCGGAGCAGTTGAGCACCTTGACCGCGATCAGGCGGACGCCCTTGGCCACGCCGTAGGTGCTGCCGCCGACCGTGCCGGCGACGTGCGTGCCGTGGCCGTTGCAGTCGGTGTTGTTGCTGTCCACCGTGTTGGTGCCCCAGGTGGCCCGGCCGCCGAACTGGCTGTGCGTGGTCCGGATGCCGGTGTCGATGATGTACGCGCGCACGTTGGTGGCGGTGTTCGGGTAGGTGTAGGTGCTGTTGAGCGGCAGGCTGCGCTGGTCGATGCGGTCCAGCCCCCAGGTGGCGCCGGTCTGGGTGCCCTGGACGGTCACCCGGCGGTCCTGCTCGACGTACGCGACGGCCGGGTCGGCGGCCAGCCGGCGCGCCTGCCCGATGCTCATCTTCGCGTTGTAGCCGGTGAGCGCGGCGCTCCACACCGTGGCGACACTGCCGCCGTAGCGCTTCGCCAGGCCGGCGGCCCGCTCCGGCACGGCGGTACGCGCGGTGCGGCTGTTCGCGGCGCCGACCGCGTCGCCCTTGAGCACGACCAGGTAGCTGCCGCTGACGGCGTCGGCGGCGCCGGCGAACCGGACCTGACCGGTCGGCGCGGCGAGGGCCGGGGTGGCGGCAGCGGCGGTGAGGGCCGCGGCGGCGGCCGTGACGGCGAGCGCGTGCAGCACGCGACGCCGGGGAACGGACACGTCGGGCATCGTCTGGCTCCCTACCGGGCGGGCCGGTTCGTGGCCGGCGGGCCGCCCATCGACTGATGTTGACGGGAATGCTAACCACACATCGATGCCCATGAAAGAGATAGTTGCCGGGTAATACCGTCTACCGGCCGGATCCGGCGGGTGCGCGTCGCGCCGCGCGGCGGTCGGGGCAGGATGGCCACGTGGACCGTCACGACATGCTGCTCTCCCCCGCCGGGGTCGACGCGCTGCGCACCGCGCTGACGCTCGCCGACTTCACCGCCAACGGCATCGCCGGGCGGCTCGGCTCGCAGGCCACCGGCGGCGTCGCCCGCAACGACTACCGGGCCGCGCTGCGCGCCACCGAGGACCGCGACCGGCTGGGCACGCTGATCCGGGTGTTCATCTGCGACCGCACCGAGCCGGAGCCGGTGGTGGCCGCCGCGTTGGCGCCGCTGACCGTGGACGAGGCGCTCGCCGGGGGCATCGTCGAGCGGCACGGCGACGGCCTGCGCGCCGGCGTCGACCTGGAGCCGTACGCCGACGACTGGTGGGTGCTCGCCGACGTGCCGGCCAGCGCCCGACCCGGCCGGCCGCTGCACGCCGAGCACGTGCTGGGCATCGGCGGGGCCACCCAGACGCTGATCGGCGCCGCCGTCCGCCGCCCGGTGGAGACCGCGCTGGACCTCGGCACCGGCTCCGGCGTGCAGGCGCTGCACCTGGGCACCCACGCCCGCCGGGTCACCGCCACCGACGTCTCGGAGCGGGCGCTGCGCTTCGCCGCCACCACCGCCGCGCTCAACGACCAGGACTGGGAGCTGCTCCGCGGCGACCTGGTCGCCCCGGTCGCCGGGCGCCGCTTCGACCTGGTGGTCAGCAACCCGCCGTTCGTGGTCGGCCCCGGCACCACCACCCACGTCTACCGCGACTCCGGGCGGGTCGGCGACGCGATCGGCGCCGAGCTGGCCGCCGCCGCGCCGGACCTGCTCACCGACGGCGGCACCATGCAGTACCTGGCGAACTGGGTGCACGTCACCGGCGAGGACTGGGCCGAGCGGGTCACCGGCTGGTTCGCCGGCACCGGGCTGGACGCCTGGGTCATCCAGCGCGAGGTGGCCGACCCGATGGCGTACGTGAACCTGTGGCTCACCGACGTCGGGGAGAGCGCCGACCCGCAGCGGATGGAAGCCTGGCTGGACTGGTTCGACGCGCACCAGGTGGAGGCGATCGGTTTCGGCCTCGTGTCGCTGCGCCGGGCCGGCCACGAGCAGCCGATCGTCCGGGTCGAGGACCTGCGCCAGCGGGTCGAACCGCCGCTCGGCGACCGGATCGCCGAATGGTTCGACAGGCAGGACTGGCTGCGTGCCCGGGACACCGACGGGCTGCTCGCCGCCCGCTACCGCGCCGCCGACGGGCTCCAGCTCCGCCAGGAGGCCACCATGGGCGACGACGGCTGGGCGGTGGACCGGCAGGTCCTCGCCGCGCCGCGCGGGCTGCGCTGGTCCGAGGAGATCGACCCGCTGGTGCTCGCCCTGGTCGGCGGCGCGGACGGCCGGCTGCCGCTGCGCGACCAGCTCGCCCTGCTCGCCGCCGCGCACGACGTGGCCCCGGACGAGCTGGCCGAGGCGGCCGGCCCGATCGTGGCGCACCTGGTCGAACGCGGTCTCGTCGAGCCGGTGACGGACTGATGCGGGCACTGGTGCAGACCGTCGCCCGGGCCTCCGTCACGGTCGACGGCGCGGTGGTCGGCGAGATCACCGACGGGCTGCTGGTGCTGGTCGGCGTCACCCACGCCGACACCCGGCAGGTGGCCGCCACCATGGCCCGCAAGCTGCACGAGCTGCGCATCCTGGACGACGAGCGCAGCGCCGCGGACACCGGGGCGCCGCTGCTCGTGGTCAGTCAGTTCACGCTCTACGGCGACGCCCGCAAGGGCCGGCGGCCGAGCTGGACCGCCGCCGCCCCGGCGGACGTCGCCGAGCCGCTCGTCGACGCCGTGGTCGAGGAGCTGCGCGCCCGCGGCGCGACGGTGGCGACCGGTCGGTTCCGCACCCACATGCTGGTGGAGAGCGTCAACGTCGGCCCCCGCTCGCTCCTGCTGGACCTGTGAGCGCCCGCGTCGCAGCCTAGAAGAACAGGCCGCGCCGGGACAACGACTGGCGGAGCCAGCCGTCGAGCTGGGCGGCCCAGTCGGTGCGGTCCGCCGTGGCGTGGTCCACGGTGAACCGGCCGAACGCGTCCCGGCCCTCGGTGAACAGGCCGCCCCGCTTGTCCATCTCCAGCACCACCTGCACCTGCTGCGGGTCGGTGACGAAGGTGACCTCGAGCTGGTTCATCGCCCCGGCGTACTGCGGCGCCGGATAGAACTCGATCTCCTGGTAGAACGGCAACTGCTGGCGTACGCCGTAGATGTGGCCCCGCTCGACGTCGGCGCGGGCGAACCGGAAGCCCAGCCGCAGCAGCGCCTCCAGCAACCGCTCCTGGGCCGGCAGCGGGTGCACCGCGACCGCGTCCAGGTCACCGGAGTCCACCGCCCGGGCCACCTCCAGCTCGGTCCGCAGCCCCATGGTCATGCCGTGCAGGTGCTGGCCGTACAGGTCGGTGAGCGGCGTCTCCCAGGGCACCTGGAAGCGGAACGGCACGTCGTGGCGCTGCCCCGGCGCCAGCTGGAACGCGCCGGTGAGCTGGAGCCGGCCGAACTCCTGGTTGGTGTTGTACTCCGAGTCGCCGCTCTCCACCTCCACCCGGGTGAGCAGGCCGAGCGAGATCCAGCTCACGTCCACCGGATGGTCGCCGCCGACCACCTGGACCCGGCCCTCCAGCTGACCGCCGGGACGGCAGTTCGGGTTGGCCAGCACCGTCTGCACCGACGGCCCGCCCACCCCCATCGCCTGCATGAGCCGCTTGAAGACCACCTGAGTTCTCCGATCGCCGGTTCGTCCCCGGCCCTGCCGGCCGGTTCGCTGGCACGGTAGCCGGACGGGACAAGCGACACCCCACGTTCCCCCCGGATTCGTGTCGGGTCCCCGATCGCCTCACTCCCGTCTCACGCCCCGGTTGCGAAGCTGTTTGTCACCGGCCCCCACCGCGCCGGCGGCACGGGCCGGTACGGCACGTAGGACACGGGGAGAGACAGAGATGACCCAGCAGATGATCGAGCACCAGGACATGGACGTCACCCTCACGGACCTGGACGCCACCGACGACCGCGGCGTCTCCACCGACCTGGTCCGGGCCTACCTGAACGGCATCGGCCGCACCAAGCTGCTCACCGCGGCGCAGGAGGTCGAGCTGAGCAGGCGGATCGAGGCCGGCCTCTTCGCCGAGGAGAAGCTCACCACCTGCACGCCGGTCTCCGCCGAGCTGCGCGCGGACCTGGCGCTGGTCGCGGCCGAGGGACGCGCCGCCAAGGACCACCTGCTGGAGGCGAACCTCCGCCTGGTGGTGAGCATCGCCAAGCGCTACACCGGGCGCGGGATGGCCTTCCTCG
Organism: Micromonospora sp. NPDC051141; assembly: GCF_044455765.1. NCBI lineage: Bacteria > Bacillati > Actinomycetota > Actinomycetes > Micromonosporales > Micromonosporaceae > Micromonospora > Micromonospora sp. NPDC051141. The sequence goes on along the minus strand of NZ_JBITFD010000012.1, from coordinate 118,137 downwards.
ACCTGATCCAGGAGGGCAACCTCGGCCTCATCCGCGCGGTCGAGAAGTTCGACTACACCAAGGGCTTCAAGTTCTCCACGTACGCCACCTGGTGGATCCGTCAGGCCATCACCCGCGCGATGGCCGACCAGGCCCGCACCATCCGCATCCCGGTGCACATGGTCGAGCAGGTCAACCGGATGGTCCGGGTGCGTCGCGAGCTGTCCGTGACGCTGGGTCGCGAGCCCACCGTCGCCGAGGTCGCCACCGCGCTGGAGGTCCCGGAGTACCAGGTGATCGAGCTGATCTCGTTCGACCGGGAGCCGGTGAGCCTGGACCAGGCGGTCGGCGAGGACGGCGAGAGCGCGCTCGGCGACTTCGTCGCCGCGGTCGACCCGCGTACCGAGCCGGGCGACGCCGCCGCCAACGGCGAGCTGCGCAACGAGGTCCGGATCGTGCTGGCCACCCTCTCCCAGCGGGAGCAGGCCGTGATCCGGCTGCGCTTCGGCCTGGACGACGGCCGGCAGCGCACCCTGGACGAGGTGGGCCGCGAGTTCGGGCTGTCCCGGGAGCGGATCCGGCAGATCGAGAAGGTGACGCTGCTCAAGCTGCGCGACCCGGAGCGGGCGCACCGGCTGGAGGCGTACGCCTGCTGACCCGAGCACCAAGCCCCGACAGGCCCCGGCGGTTCGCCGGGGCCTGTCGCGCGTGATCCCCGGTGAGAAGGGGCCCCTTCGCTACCGGAGGCGTTAACCGGGGCCCGTCCTTACAGGCGGCGGGGGCCGGTGTCGGGACGCGGTGCATCCGTGCCGGTGCGGATGGTGGCGTGCAGCACGGAGATGCCGTCCGGACGGGCCAGCACCGGGTTGAGCCGCAGCGCCCGCAACCGGGGCTGTTCGTCGGCCAGCCGCCCGACCCGCAGCAGCAGGTCGACGAGCGCCGCCCGGTCCACCGGGGCGGCGCCCCGGTGCCCGTGCAGCAGCGGCGCGGCGCGCGGCTCGTCGACCAGCTCGGCGGCGTCCCGGTCGGTCAGCGGCACCGCCCGCCAGGCCCGGTCGCCGAGCAGCTCGGTCGCCACCCCGCCCAACCCGAACCCGACCACCGGGCCGAACGCCGGATCCTCCACCAGCTCCACCACGCACGCCACGCCCGGCGGCACCATCGGCTGCACCAGCACCTCCGCGCCGAACCCCGACGCCATCTCGGCGTACGCGCGGCGCACCGCCCCGGCGTCGGCCAGGTCGAGCCGGACCGCGCCCAGGTCCAGGCGGTGGCGCAGCCCGGGGGCAGCCGCCTTGAGCGCCACCGGCCAGCCGAGCCGCTCCCCCGCCGCCACCGCCTCCTCGGCCGAACCGGCCGGCACGGACGCCACCACGTCGATCCCGTACGCGGCGAGCAGCGCCGCCGGATCCGCCCCGTCCGGGCCCCACGCCGCCTGCCCGGCCGCCCGGTCGACCCGGGCCAGCTCGGGCAGCACGCCCGGCGGCCGACGCAGCCAGTCCGCGTACCGGGCGACCCGGGCCAGCGCCCGCACCGCCTCCTCCACGCTCGGGTACGTCGGCACCCCGGTCGGCGCCTGCCCGGCGAGGAACGTCGCCACCACCGGCTTGCCGGTGGCCCGCGCGTCCGGCAGCGCCGCCGCGAAGTCCGCCTCCGGATCGGTGAGCTGACCGGGCAGCGGCGGCGCGAACACCGCCACCACGGCGTCCACCCGGTCGTCCGCCGCCGCGGCGGCGAGCGCGGCGGCGTACGCGGCGGCGCCGCCGGTCGGCCCGACGTCGTGCGGGTACCCGTCGACGACGGTCAGCCCCTGCCCCGCGCCGGCGGTCGCGGCCAACCCGGTCAACGCCGACGAGTTGCCGACCACGGCGACCCGCCGGCCGGCCGGCAGCGGCTGGTGGGCCAGCAGCACACCCACGTCGAGCAGCTCCGCGACCGTGTCCACCCGGAGCACGCCGGACTGCGCGAACAGCGCGCTCACCGCGGCGGCGTCCAGCGCCGGCGCCTCGCCCACCCCGGGCGACCGGGCGAGCGACGCCAGCGCCACCACCGGCTTGCTCCGGCCGATGTGCCGGGCCAACCGGGCGAACTTGCGCGGATTGCCGAACGTCTCCAGGTAGAGCGTGATCACGTCGGTGCCCGGGTCGTCCTGCCAGTACTGCAACAGGTCGTTGCCGGACACGTCGGCCCGGTTGCCGGCCGAGACGAAACTCGACACCCCGAGCCCGCGCCGGGACGCCTCGGCCAGCAACGCCACCCCGAACGCGCCGGACTGGCTGAACACGCCCACCCGCCCGGGCGCCGGCAGCGCCGGCGCGAGCGTGGCGTTCATGCGTACCGCCGGGTCGGTGTTGGCGACGCCGAGACAGTTCGGGCCGACCACCCGCATGCCGGCCAGGTGCGCGGCCCGGACCAGGGCCCGCTGCGCCGCCGCCCCGGCCGGGCCGGCCTCGGCGAACCCGGCCGAGATCACCACCAGCCCGTGCGCGCCCGCGTGGGCGGCGTCCCGCACCACGTCGTGCACCGCGTCCGGCGCGACCACCACCACGGCCAGGTCGACGTCGAGCCCGGCGTCGGCCGCCGACCGGTACGCCGGCAGCCCGGCCACCGTCGCCGCGCTCGGGTGCACCGGCACGAGCGCGCCGGTGAACCCGCCGTCCCGCAGGTGCCCGAGCAGCGCCGCGCCGACGCCCTGGCCGGTGGTGCTGGCGCCGTAGACGGCGATGCCGCGCGGGGCGAGCAGCCGGGCGATGGACCGCGCCTCGGTGCGGTGCTCCCGGCCACGCTGCACCGCCAGCGTCGCCTCGGTCGCCGCGATCGGGAAGCTCAGGTGCACCACGCCGTCGGCGTACTGGCGCTGCACCTGGTAACCGAAGTCGGCGAAGACCCGCAGCATCGTCCCGTTCGCCGGCAGCACCTCGGCGACGAAGTGCCCGATGCCGTGCCGGCCGGCCGCGTCCGCGAGGTGCTCCAGCAGCACCGAGCCGATGCCCCGCCCCTGGTAGGCGTCCTCCACCACGAACGCCACCTCGGCCTCCGGCGAGGCGGGACCGAGCCGCTCGTACCGGCCGACGGCCACGATCCGCTCGCCGGCCAGCACCACGAACGCCTCCCGGTCGCGGTGGTCCACCGTGACGAACCGCTTCAGGTCCCGCTCCGGGATGCGCGGATACGGCGAGAAGTACCGCAGGTAGCGGGTGCGCTCGGAGAAGCGGGCGTGCATCGCCACGATCGCCGCCGCGTCGTCCGGGCGGATCTGTCGCAGCTGGACGGTCGTGCCGTCGCTGAGCAGCACATCCACCGGTTGGTCGACTGTGGTCACCGGTCGGTCCTCCCCACCGCCGCTCAGTCGCGCGGATCGTGCGGGTCGAGCCCGAGCAGTGGGAAGACGGCCTTGCGGGTGGCCGCGACCGCCCGGTCCACCGCGTTCGGCTCGCCGCTGGGCTGCCAGGGCTGGTACTCCGGATCGACGTCGTCGGTCATCCGCAGCGGGATGTCGTGCCCGGGCCGCCGGCGCGCGGCCAGCTCCCGCCAGCCCGGCGGGGTGAGCGTGGCCGGGTCCAGCGGCTCACCGGTGGCCACCGCGAGCAGGTGCGTCCAGGCCCGGGGCACCACCTCGACAAGCGCGTACCCGCCGCCGCCGGTGGCCACCCAGCGGCCCTCGCACAGCTCGTCGGCGAGCGTCCGCAACGCCCGGTAGGTGGCCCGCTGCCCGTCCACCGACAGGTGCAGGTCGGCCAGCGGGTCGGCCCGGTGCCCGTCCGCGCCGCACTGGGTGACGAGCACCTGCGGCCGGAACGCGCGCAGCACCGACGGCACCACCGCGTGGAACGCGCGCTGCCAGCCGGCGTCACCGACCCCCGGCGGCAACGGCACGTTGACCGCGCTGCCCTCCGCGCCGGGCCCGCCGGTCTCGTCCGGGAAACCGGTGCCGGGAAAGAGCGCCAACGGGGTCTCGTGCAGGCTGACCGTGAGCACCCGCGGGTCCCGGTAGAAGATCTCCTGCACCCCGTCGCCGTGGTGCACGTCCACGTCGACGTACGCGATCCGTTCCGCGCCCAGGTCGAGCAGGCGGGCGATGGCCACCGCCGGATCGTTGTAGACGCAGAAGCCGGCCGCCCGGGCCGGCATGGCGTGGTGCAGGCCGCCGGCCACGTTCACCGCGCGCCGCGCCTCGCCCCGCCAGACCGCCTCGGCGGCGGCCACGGTGGCGCCGGCGATCAACGCGCTGGACTCGTGCATCCCGTCGAAGACCGGATTGTCCGAGGTGCCGAGCCCGAACCCGGCGAAGAGCGGGTCACCCGGTGCGGCCCGGACGGCGTCCAGATAGGCCGGATCGTGCACCCGGGTGAGCAGCGCGTCGTCGGCCGGCTCCGGCCTGACCAGGCGCACGCCCGGTCGGTCGAGCACGCCCAACTCCCGGGCGAGCGCCATGGTCAGCTCGACGCGGACCGGGTCGAGGGGGTGGTCCCCCATGTCGTAGGCGAGGAGGGCGGAGTCCCACACCACCACCGTGTCGTCGGCCATGCGGCCATCGTCGCACGTGCGCGCGGACGAGCCCATCAACTGCGCACTCATCGACCGGCGGCGCCACCGGTCGCCACCGGACGGTCCGGGTCGGCCACCCACTCGCTCCACGAGCCCACGTACAGCGCCGCGTCCGGCCGGCCGGCCAGGTGCAGCGCCAGCACCGCCTGCGCGGCGGTCACCCCGGAGCCGCAGTACGCCCCGACCGGCGCGTCCCCGCGCACCCCCGCCTCGGCGAACCGGGCGCGCAGCGCCTCCGCGGCCGGGAACCGGCCCTGGGTCACGTACTCCGGGGCGGGCAGGTTCACCGCGCCCGGAACGTGCCCGGCGACGGGATCCACCGGCTCGTTCTCGCCCCGGTAGCGCGGCGCGGCCCGCACGTCGAGCAGCACCGCGTCCTCGGCGGCGGCGAGCCGGGCGGCCTGCCCGGCGTCGAGCACCGGCAACGCGCCCGGGGTGACCGTCACGTCGCCGGGCGCGGGCTCGGGCGTCGCGGTGTCCACCGGCAGGCCGGCGGCGACCCAGGCCGGGAAGCCGCCGTGCAGCACCCGCACCGGCCGGTGCCCCGCCCAGCGCAGCGTCCACCAGGCCCGGGCGGCGGACATCCCGTCGCCGCCGTCGTACACCACCACGGGGTGACCGGCGCGGACGCCGGCCGCCCGGAGCGCGGCCTGCAAGGCGGCGGGGTCGGGCAGCGGGTGCCGCCCGGCGGCGCCCGGGCGCCCGCACAGCTCGGTGTCCAGGTCGACGAAGACGGCGCCGGGCAGGTGGCCGGCGGCGTGGTCGTCGCGGCCGGGCGGGCCGGTCAGCCGCCAGCGGACGTCGAGCAGGACGGGCGGGTCGGCGCGGGCGAGTTCGGCGGCGAGCCGGTCCGGCTCGACCAGCAACTCTGCGGTTCCGGACATGCGACCCAGTCAACACCATCCGGCGCCGATCCGACCCGCAGCGCCGTCCCCGGGCGGGGGCCGGCGGTGGTGTTGGCAGCTCAGGGGCGGCTCGTGAGACACTGGAGATTCCGGTTCGTTCCTCGCTTACGGGTGATAAAGATAAACGCTCACTCACTGGTCGATACGACCGAAATGTACCTGCGCACCATCCTCGAGCTGGAGGAAGAGGGTGTGCCGCCGCTGCGCGCCCGCATCGCCGAGCGGCTGCGGCAGAGCGGCCCGACCGTCAGCCAGACCGTCGCCCGGATGGAGCGCGACGGCCTGCTCACCGTCGAGGGCGACCGGCACCTGGCCCTCACCGAGCTGGGCCGCGGCACCGCGGTCTCGGTGATGCGCAAGCACCGGTTGGCCGAGCTGTTGCTGGTCAACGTGATCGGGATGCCCTACGAGGAGGCCCACGAGGAGGCCTGCCGCTGGGAGCACGTGATGAGCGACGCGGTGGAGAAGCGGGTCTACGACCTGCTCAACCGCCCGACCCGGTCGCCGTACGGCAACCCGATCCCCGGGCTGGAGGAGCTGGGCGACCCCGGCCAGCCGCCGGCCGAGACCGTCGAGAGCGAGCGGAACCTGGCCTTCCCGGGCCTGTCCGGCTCGGTGGTGGTGCGGCGGATCTGCGAGAGCGTGCAGACCGACGCGGACGTGCTCCGGCAGTTGCACGCGGCAGGTGTCGACCCGGGCGCGACCGTCACCGTGGCGCAGGAGCGCGACGGTGTCTCCATCGACCGTTCCGGCGACCGGGTGCGGCTGCCCCGCGAGGTGGCCTCCCGCGTCTTCGTCGCGGCCCGCTGACCGGCCTGGTCACCGCCCGCTGACCGGCCGGTTCGCGGCCCACCGACCCGCCCGCCGGGCTCACAACTGCCGGGTGTCGATCACCTTGGCCAGCGCGACCAGCTTTCCGGTCGCCTGCGCCACCTCCGCCGCGGCGGTGCCCTCGGGGCTGGTCCAGCGCAGGCTGGCGAGCCGGTCCTCGGCGGCCAGCCAGCCCACCTCCGCGGCCGGTCCGGTGTGCGCGGTCCTCGGCAGCGTCCGCCGGTAAGCGATCTTGCCGAGCTTGGTGACCTTCGTCGCCCCGCTCGGCTGCACGTCGGCGGTGAATGTGGCCGCGTCGATCGACGTGTCCGTCACCGCGAGCGTCAGCTCCGGCAGCACCGCGCCCTGGGCACGGACCACGCAGGTGTGCGTGTCGCCCTGGTCGGTGGCGGCGGCCACGTCGAACGTGCCGCCGGTGTGCTCGGCGATCACCCCGAAGTCGAGCAGCCGGCACGCCCCGCCGGAGGAGGCCGCGGCGACCTCGACCGCCGGTGGCGGGGGCGCCGGCACGGCCACCGGGGACCTGTCGTCGGCGCAGCCGGCGGCGAGCAGGACGGCCGAGGCGGCCAGCCAGGTACTACGGGCGCGCACGGGAAGACCTCCGCGGTCGGCGGCGGGGCCGGCCCGCCGGAGTTCCGTCGGACACCGTACGGCCCGCCCGGCGGGCAGGGAAGCCCGGTCACGTGCCCTTGCGCAGGATCCGCGTCACGACCTCCCCGTCGTCGGGCGTGAAGCGCCCGTCGACCGGATGCCCCAGGGCGCCCGCCAGCGCCGACGCGTGCAGGTCGACGGTGGCCTCGACGAGCTGCGCGAGATTCCCCATCGACATCCGACCGCGCCACCATCCCACCGCCCACACGCCGGCGCCCACCACGGCCGCCGGCCACCACCGCAGACCGAGGAGGAGATAGAGACCGCCCCAACCGGCCAGCCGGCCGGCGGCGGCGAACTCGGCCTGCGCCCGGGCGAGGGCGCCCCGGACCTCGTCCGGCACGGTCAGCCAGAGCCGGGGCCACACGGAGGCGAGATCCAGGTCGTACGCGATCCGCACCCGCTCGTCCACCGCGTGCATCCGGTCACCCATCCAGGTGGGCAGCCGCGGCTCGACCATCGAGATCCGGTCGCGGGCGGCGGCCAGCGCCGCGGTGTCCGGCACCTCCGGCGGCGGATCCGCGGGGCGCACGCCGCGCAGGATCAGGGCCTTCTCGATCAGCGCCTGCTCGTACCGGGTGACCACGCGCCACCACCGGCGGCGGCGCCGGCGCACGAAGGGCCGCCCGACCGGGCCCCAGGTGGCGGTCCAGGCGTAGGTCACCGTCTGTCCCAATCCCTGCGCGAGCGCGGCGGCGGCCACCGCGCCGGTCACCACCGCGACGGCGAGGAGCGCAACCGCGCCGTTGCCGCGCCTGGCGGCCGACTCACCGAGCTGGTCGACGGTGGCGGCCAGCATGTCGACGTCCGACCACCGGCCGTGCCCGAGTCGGCCGGCCACCGCCACCGCGCCGACGAAGACCATCCCGGGCAACAGGAGAGCCTGCAGCCACCGTTCGGCGAGCTTTCCCCCGAGTGAGGTGACGAACGCCGTCATCGGTCCAACCGGAACAGCAGGAGCGGACGCGCCCAGACCGCGCACGACGGCGGGGCGGTGGCCCCGGGACGCCGGATCTCCGTCCGGTCACACAGGTTCCCCGGGCAGACGTACACCTCTTCGAGCGGTCGACCGGTGCCGATGGCGGGCAGGCCGGTGAACCCGTCCGGCGCGACCTCCCCGCCGCGTGCGGCGCCGAGCACCCCGGTCAGGCCGTGCCGACGCAGGAGATCCGCCACCTCGTCCAGCGCCACCCGGACCGCTTCCTCGGTGGCGTCGTCGGCGCGTAACCGGGCCAGGACCGGCTCCGCCGCCGCACCGGTGAGGTCGACGAGGTCGGCGACGTCGACCATGTCCGCGCAGACGCGGCCCACGTCCGCGGCCGTCGGGTCGCTGATCCGGCGACCTGGTGGCCGCTGCGCGTGGCTCATCCGCATCCGTTCCCGTCCCGCCGCAGGTGGGTCGACCGCCCCGTCTGATCACCGCGGGGCGTACGACAGAACCGACAGTAGTGCTCGGGGCCAACAGCTGCGACGATCGACATCGGTGAGTCGCGACCGTCAACGGGGAGTGGCATGGCATCCGACCACGATCTGGTGGCCGCGCGTCTGTGGGAGGGGGTCCGCCTGCTCCAGGCGTACCTGAACGACCATGATCCCGGCCGGCTGGACCGCGCCGAGTCGCTGCTGCGCTGGGTCCTGCGACACGGGTCCCGCGAGTCCCGCCCGGGCGTCGCGCAGAACCTCGCGGTCGTCGCCGCGCTCAGGTGGGAGAACGATCGGCGGCGACGCCACCTGGACGAGGCGGTCGACCTGCTCCGGTTCGCGCTCGCCGCCACCGACGAGCCGGGCCTCGAATCGCTGTGCCGCTACCAGCTCGCCACGACCCTGCGGCGGTACGACGGCCCGGACGAGTTGGACGAGTCGATCGACCTCTTCCGTCGGCTCGTGCGATCCCCCACCGACGGGCAACCCGACCTTGACCATCTCGTCGGTGCCGCGGAGGCTCTCCAGGACCGCTACCGGTCCGACCGGCGGCGGTCCACCGACCTGGCCGAGGCCATCGACCTGTACGGGCGGGTGCTCGCCGTGGCCGCGCCGGAGCACCCGCGCCGGGCCGCCTGGCTGCGTACCTGGTCGGACGGGCTGGCGATCCGGTGGGAGGCCGAGGGCTCCGAGACGCTGGTCGACGAGACGGTGGAGGCATGGCGGGCGATGCTCGACCTGCACCCCGCGGGCGTCCCCGACCACGCCTTCTGTCAGTTCGGCCTGGGTGAGACCCTGCTGCGGCGGTTTCGGCTCGGCCACGACCCGGTGGACCTGGAGGAGGCCGTGGTCCTGCTTTACCAGGCCGCCCGGGCGACCACGGCGGATGACGGGGACGCCGTGCCGATCAGGGTGGTGGTGTCCGAGGCGCTGATGGCCCGGGCCCACCTGACCGGCGACACCACGAACCTCGACGCCGCGTCGGCCGTGCTGGAGGCCACCGACGCGGTCGACGATCCCGACCACCCCCACCACGTCGCCGTACTGCTCCAGTCGGCCGGGGCGCGGCTGCTGGCGTACCAGCTCGGGGGCGCTCTCCCGGCCCTGGACGAGGCGATCGGCTACGGACGACGGGCCCTCGCGGCGGCCGGGGACCACGACACCATGAACCTGACGGCCGCCGGCGGACGGCTCGCCGAGGCGCTGCGGCACCGTTACGAGGTGACCGGCACTCCCGCCGACCTGGACGAGGCGATCGACGCGCTGCGCGCGGTGCTGACCCGGCCCCCCGACGGCAACCGCACGGCGGCGGTGGCCCAGCTCTCGGTCTGCCTGCTCACCCGGGCCGAGACCACCCGGCACACCGCGGACTGCGAGTACGCGGTCGAACTTCTCCGTGACGAGTTGGCCCGCCTGGACCGGGGCACGACGCCGAACCACCACCGGCGGCTGACCCTGCGCCATCTCGGTGCCGCCCTGACGCAGCTCTACCACCGTCGGCACGAGCCGGAGCTCCTGACCCAAGCCGCCGAGGCATACCTGGCCATTCCGGCGGACGTCGACGAGGGGCATCCCGACTCGATCGCGGCCGTCGTCGACGCGGCCGACCTGGCCCAGATCATCCACCGGGAGACCGGTGACGTGGATTCTCTGGACCTGGCCGTCAGCCTCCTCCGGCGCGTGCTCACCCTCGCCGGGCGGACCGACCCGCAGCGCCGGGTGCTCGTCGACAAGCTCGGCTACGCGCTGCGCAAGCGCTACGACGCCCGAGGCGAACCCGCCGACCTGCACGAGTGCATCGAGCTGATGCGGGAGGCGACGGCCCTGTTCCCGGCCCGGCATCCCGGTCAGATGGCGTCCCGGTTCTCGCTCGTGCAGGCGCTGCGCGCCGAGCACCTGCGCACCGGCGAGCCGGGCCCGTTGCGGGAGGCGGAACGGGTGGCGACTGTCGCCACCGGCGTCCAGGCGGCACCGGTTTCCCGGCGGGTCGAGGCACAGGCGGCGCTCGGCTACGTACGCGCCTCACTCGGCCGTTGGGACGCGGCGACCGACGCGCTGGCCACGGCGGTGGCCTTGCTGCCCCGGCTCGCCTCCCGCGACCGCCTGCGGATCGACCAACACCACGACCTGGCCGAGACGGCCGGGGTCGCCGGCGTGGCCGCCGCGCTCGCGCTCACCGCCGGGCAGCCGGAGCGCGCCCTCGAACTCCTGGAGCAGGCACGCGGGGTGCTGCTGGGTCGACGTCTCGCCGCCCGGGGCGGCCTGGCGGCGTTGTGGCTCGCCGATCCCGACCTGGCCCGGGAGTACGTGCGGCTACGCCGGGAGATGGACGCCCCGGAGCCGGGCGGGCGGGGCGCGGACCTCGGCGCGGACGACGGTGGCCGGGATCGGGAGGCGGAGTGGACGGCGTTGCTGCGGCGGGTCCGCGCGCTGCCCGGCCTGGCGGACTTCCTGCGCCCGGCCACCGCCGCCGAGCTGCTGGCCGGGGTCGGCGAGGAGCCCGTGGTGGTGATCACGCCGAGCCTGTACCGCTGTGACGCGCTCGTCCTGCGCCGCGGCCGTCTGGCGGTGCTGCCGCTGCCCGAGCTGACCCTGCGGACGGCCACCGAGAACGTCGACCGGCTACGGACGGCGACCGGGCAGGCCCACGACCCCGGCGTACGCGCCCGCGACCGGCTGGCCGCACAGCAGGTCGTGCGGGAGATCCTGGACTGGCTGTGGCAGGTCGCCGTGCGGCCGGTCCTCGACCACCTGGGGCTCGCCGCCGTCGTGGGCGAATCCGCCGTCCGGCCCCGGCTGTGGTGGTGCCCCACCGGCCCGATGGCGTTCTTCCCGCTGCACGCGGCCGAGCCGGCTCCGCCGGCCGGCACGGCACAGGACGGCGCGTTGGATCGGGTGGTCTCCTCCTACACCCCGACGGTCGAGGCGCTCCGCCGGCTGCGTTCGGCCCATCCGGATGACCGGGGCGGGACCCGCACCTACGTGGTGGCCATGCCCGAGACCCCGGGTGGGTTCGCGCCGTTACCCGCCGCGGTGCGGGAGGCGGAGGCGGTCGCCGCCGCCCGGGGAGACGTGGAAATCGACATGGGCGCGGCGGCGACCCGCGAGCGGGTGCTCCGCGGCCTGTCCACCGCCACCCACGTCCATCTCGCCTGCCACGCGCTCGGCGATCCGTACGACCCGTCGACAGGCCGGCTGCTCAGCCACGACCACGCCGAGCATCCGCTGACCGTCGGCGACATCGCCAACCTCGGGCTGGAACACAGCCAGCTCGCGTTCCTGGCCGCCTGCTCCACCGCACGGTCCACCCCGGAACTCGCCGACGAGGCGGTGCACATCACCGGAGCGTTCCAGATCGCCGGCTTCCGGCACGTGATCGGCACGCTGTGGGAGACCGACGACGCCGCCTCGCTCGAGATCGCGCAGCGTTTCTACCCGGCGGCGGCGGGCCGGCCTCCGGCGTACGCCCTGCACGAGGCGGTCCGCGCGCTACGCGACCGGTACCGGCTCAGCCCCACACTGTGGGCCACGCACGTACACGTGGGCCCGTGATCGCGTCCGGGTCCGGGTCCACCGTGGCCGGTCGCGCCCCGGGGCGCCGTCACCGACCGCCGGTCGTCGCGACCAGTGCCCGCACCTGCTGGGTCTGCGGATGCCCGGGCCCGAGGGCCCGCTCGCAGGCGGCGAGGCACTCGCGGGCCTCCCGCCCGGCCCGTGTCCGCTGCCCGTCGGCAACGAGCGCCTCCACCAGCCCGCCCCGGGCCGCGAGCGTCAGCGGATGCTCGGCGCCGAACGTCCGGGTGAAGTCGGGTACGGCGGCGTCCAGCGTTCGTACCGCCTCGCCGGTCCGGCCGTTGCGGCCCAGGGCGTTCGCCAGCCCGTGCCGGGCGTGCAGGGTCACCGGGTCACGCGGGCCGAGCTCCTGCTCGGCGTCGGCCACCACCGCCGTGACGACGCGCAGCGCGTCGCGGACGCGGTCGAGACTCATCAGCAGCGTGGCGTGGTTGCTGCGGGCCTGGAGCGTGACCCGGGCCCGCTGCCCCTCGGCACGGCGGAGCCCGGCCACCACCTCGGTGCACAGCCGCTCGGCCTGGTGCAGGTCGCCCAGCGAGTGCACCGCGCTCATCAGGCTCATCTTGCTGAGCAGGGTGCGCGAGGCGGTGGGTCCCTCCGAACGCACCAGGCTCTCGGTGACCGCACGGTGCGTCCGTTCCGCCTCCTGGAGCCGGCCGAGCCGGTGCAACATCTCCCCCAGGTTGGTGCCGCTGGTGAGCGTGTCGGCGTGGTCGGGGCCGAGGACCCGGCGTCGCCGCTCGTACACCTCCTGTTGCACCTTCGCCGCGTCGGCGTCCCGCCCCAGCGTCTGCAGGGCGAACCCGAGGCTGTGCTGGGTGGCCAGGGTGTCGGGGTGGTTCGGCCCGAGCGACGCCCGCTGCGCGCCGAGGACGGACCGGTACGTCGAGACGGCCTCCGCCACCTCGCCCTGTTTCATCAGGGTCTGCGCGTGGGCGCGCCCGGCCGCGATGGTGCGGGGGTCGGTGTCGCCGTACTCCTCGGCGGCGTAGTGCCGGCGCAGACCCGAACTCATCGTCGGGCCGAGCGTGATCTCGATGATGGGGTGGCCGTCCGGCGCCTTCCGCGACGTGACCGTGAACGGCGCGTCCGGGTCGTCGCCGACACGCCGTGGCCGCTGCTCCGCCGGCTTGCCGGACCGCCACAGCCGCTTCCAGAACCCGCTCATGGACGCATCCTCCGACAGTCTGTGGGTCTCGACGCACCACCATGGTCGCACCCGGGCGCAACCCTGCGTGTCGAGCCGGGCACGCGCCGAACGCGCCTCAGTCGGTCAGGTACGGACAGTGCCGGCAGCCCCGCCCGCAGCACGTGCCGCGTCGGGCCAGGAAGCCGGCGCTGAGCACGAAGAGGCCGGTCTCCGGGTCCGGGTAGCCGGCCTCCCCGGCGGCCAGTGCGGCGGCGTGCGCCGCCAGGATCCGCTCCCGCCCCGGGTGCGCGGGCGGCAGCCGCGACGGGTGCGGCTCGGTCAACGGACGGTCCGCCAGCTCGTCACCCACCACTGGAGTGTAAGGAGGGGCCCCTGGTTAACGCCTCCGGCATAGCGGGGCCCTTCTCACACCTCTCATCCGTGGCGGGCGAACGCCTCGGCGACGGCGCCGGAGTCCGCGCCGGCGGCGAGCAGCAGCCGCAGCAGCACCTTCGCCTTGTACGGGTGGAGCAGCCCGCCGTCGACCAGCCCGCGCCGCCGCAGGTCCCGCTCCGAGCCGACCGCGCCGTAGGTGTCCCGCAGCACCGACCCGGCCCCGGTGCGCGAGGTCAGCACCACCGGCATCCGTCCGGCCAGCGCGCCCAGCGCCGGGGCGAACGCCGGCGGCACGTGCCCCACCCCGAACCCGGCCACCACCAGCCCGTCCCGACCGGCGGCGAGCGCGTCGAGCAGCGCCACGTCGTCGTCCAGCGTGACCGTGTGCAGCGCCACCCGGACGGCGGCCAGCCGGTCGCGACCCACCGCCGGCAGCGGCGCGTGCCGGGGCGGCCGGGTGAGCACGCGTACCCGCCCCTCGATCACGTGCCCGAGCGGCCCGGCGTCCGGCGAGACGAACGTGGCCGTACCGGTGCTGTGGGTCTTGCGGACGAACCGCGCGGCGTGGATCTCGTCGTTCATCGCGACGAGCACGCCGAGGTCCCGCGCGGCCGGCGCGGCGGCGACCCGGACCGCCGCGAGCAGGTTCGCCGGCCCGTCCGGGCCGGCGAGCGTCGGGTTTCGCATCGCGCCGGTGAACACCAGCGGCGCGGCACGCCCCCAGACCAGGTCGGCCAGGAACGCGGTCTCCTCCAGCGTGTCGGTGCCCTGGGTGACCACCACGCCGGTCGCCCCGCCGTCGACCGCCGCAGCCGCCGCGTCCACCAGGTCGAGGATCTGCCGGTACGCGAGCGCGGCGCTGGGCACCGCCTCGACGTCGCGCACGTCGAGCGGGATGTCGGCGAGCCCGGGTACGGCGGCGGTGAGGTCGGCGCCGGTGAGCCGGGTGACCACTCCCCCGGTGCCGGCGCCGGCCATCGCGATGGTCCCGCCGAGGGTGAACAGCGCGACGCTCATCCGCCGGCCCGCCGCGCGAACAGGAACGCCTGGGGTTGGCGCTCCGCGTCGACCGGCTCCCGGACCACCGTGGCGGTCACCGCGAGCCCCGCGGCGGTGAGCTGCGCGGCCAGGCGTTCCGGCGGCAGCCAGTGCACGTCGTACGCCACCGCGTGCCCGTACGCCTGCGCCCGCCGGTCCAGCCGGTCGCCGGCCTTCACCGCGAGCAGCAGGTGGCCGCCCGGGACGAGCGCCCGGTGGAAGCCGGCGAAGACCTCGGGCAGCAGCTCCGGCGGGAGGTGGATGATCGAGTACCAGGCGACGAGCCCGGCCAGGGACGCGTCGGTCGCGACCGGTTCCGTCATCGAGCCGACGTCGAAGCGCAGCTCCGGGTGGGTCCGGCGGGCCACCGCCACCATGCCGGGCGACAGGTCGACGCCGGCCACGTCGAGGCCGAGACGGCGCAGGTGGGCGGTGACCCGGCCGGTGCCGCAGCCGACCTCCAGCACCGGTCGACCCGGCCCCACCATCTCGGCGAACGCGGTCAGCACGGACCGGTCCAGTGGCGGCTCCACCACGTCGGGCAGCAGCCGCGCGTAGTCCTCGGCGACGGTGTCGTAGGCGTCCCGGGTCTCGGCCAGCCAGCGCGGTTCGGCCACCCCGCGACCCTACCGCCCCGCTCCGCCCCACCCCGTCCCTCCACCCCCACGCCCACTTTCCCGGAAAGCGTGGCCATTCCGGCCCGGATGACCACGCTTTCCGGGAAACCGGGCGAACGGGTGGGTGGGTGGGCGGGTGGGCGGGTGGGTGGGTGGACCGGGATGTGGACGGGGGCGGACCGCGAGATCCGGGGTGGCGTGGCGCTGTTACCGTCGCCGCGACCGTCCAAGGAGGACAGATGACGAGATCGGCCGCGACGATCGTGGTCGCCGGCGCGCTGCTGGCCGTTGCCGGCTGCGGCGCCGACGAGACGGCGACGCCTGACGAACTGCGCGACCCCTGCGCGCTGCTCCCGGCCGACCTGCTGACCCGGCTCGCGCCGGGCGCGACGCCCAGCGCCTCGGCGAACCTCGGTGACCGCAGCGGCTCCCGGGAGTGCGCGGTCGACCTGACCAGCGGCACCACCATGCGCGGCGACCTGGTCGTCACCGTGGCCGTCGACGCCGAGGGCATGTACGACGACCGGTGGCGGCGGGACCGGTGCGCCCGGATCGGGAGCGACCTGACCGGCGACGGACCGGGTGACAACTCCTGCGTGGCGGTGCGCCCGTGGGACGGCGGGGAGACCCGGTTCGACGGCTGGGCCTGGCGGGGTGACAGGTACCAGGTGCGCGTCGCGTACCAGGTGGTCGAGCCGAAGACGTTGCCGGCCGGCGCGGAGGCCGACCTGCGTCGCGTGCTCGCCTCGGCGGTCGACTCGCTGCCGGCCTGACGGTCGCGCGGCCCGTCAGCCGAACCAGGTGGCCGCCTGCCCGTGGCCCCGCGTCCAGGCCAGCGGTCGGCCGTCGAGCACGAGCAGGTTGTGGAACCCGCCGTCCGGCGGGTCGGGGACGCCCGCCCCCGGCAGCACGCTCGGGTCCTCGTTGGCGATCCAGTGCCCGGGCAGCGTCCGGACCAGCTCGGTGAAGGCCGTCCGGCGGGCCGGCGGCACCTGGTAGAGCACCGAACTGTGGAAGATCACCAGCGTCGCGCCGGCCGGGGCGCGGGCCGCCAGCGCCGGCAGGTCGTCGACCAGGTCACCGCGGACCAGCAGCGGTGGGTCGGCCCCGGCGACCGCCGCCGCCGCGCGCAGCCGTTGGCGCCGGTGCGCGTGTTCGGGCCAGATCAACGCGTCCAGCCAGGCCAGGTCCGCCGGGTCGGTGACGTCGAGCGGGTTCGTGTCGAGCCCGGCCCGCCACACCACCTCCGGCCGCCGGTCCGGCGGGGCGACACCGGTGAGCGTGCAGTCGAGCGCCGGCTCGCCGTCGCCGATCCGCCGGTCGCCGTAGTGGTACGCGTACCGGTCCGGGTAGAGGCACAGGCCGGCGGAGGCGCCCACCTCCAGCAGCGCCAGCGGCTGCGGCAACGCGGCGAGCACCGGCAGCAGCACCGCGCAGCGGCCGGCCTCGTTGGTCTGCGTGGCGCGGACCCGCATCTGCGCCGCGATCTCCGGCCAGTGCGCCAGCACGTGCGCGCGGAACGCCGCCGGGTCGTCCACCGGGCCGCCACGCAACCGGACCACCCCGAAGAGCAGGTTCGGCTGACGCTTCGCCGGTGGCAACGTGTCGAGCATCGCGAGCAGTTCCGGGTCGCGCGACACGGCCCGCGACAACCGGTCGTACGCCGGGGACACGTCGCGTGCCTCGCGATCGGCGAACAGCCGGTAGGTGTCGGCGGTCCTCATCCCCCGAGCATCGCAGTTCGCCGCGCGACCGGGCTCTGTGACGGTGCCCACTACCTGGTGGGATCGGGCCGGGTGTCGATGAGTCGTCTGCGCTCTCAGCTCGACAGGCGTCCCCGACCAGGTGCTCCCCGACGGCGGCGTAGGGCGGGACACGAACGCCGCGAGCGCGGCAGGGAAACCCCTGCCGCGCTCGCCGGACGTGCGGTGGAACTCTCAGCTGCAACCGCTGGTGGAGCCGCAGCCCTCGCAGACGTAGCAGCTTCCGGCCGGGCGCATCTTGGTGCCGCAGGTGAAGCAGAGCGGCGCGTCCGCGGCCTTGCCGATCACGGCCTCCAGCAGTTCGGTGCTGGAACCCACCGAAGGCGCCGGCTTGGCGGCGGCGACATTCGCCGTCTCCTGTGCCGGCTGGGCCACCGGGCCGGTCTTCGGCTCGGGCGCCTCGACCGGGGCGGAGGCGGCCATCGCGGTGAGGTCCGCACCGCTCGCCTCCGCCTCCGCCTCGGCCCGGAGCTGGGCGGCCCGCTCCTTGGCGGTGAAGATGCCCAGTTCCGCGCGGCGCTCGTACGGCAGGAAGTCCAGCGCCAGGCGACGGAAGATGTAGTCCATCACCGAGGCGGCCATCCGCACGTCCGGGTCGTCGGTCATGCCGGCCGGCTCGAAGCGCATGTTGGTGAACTTGCTGACGTACGTCTCCAGCGGGACGCCGTACTGGAGACCGATGGAAATGGCCACCGAGAAGGCGTCCATCACGCCGGCCAGGGTCGAGCCCTGCTTCGACATCTTGAGGAAGACCTCGCCGAGGCCGTCGTCCGGGTAGGACGAGGCGGTGAGGTAGCCCTCGGCGCCGCCGACCGAGAACGAGACCGTCTGCGACGGGCGCTTCTTCGGCAGCCGCTTGCGCACCGGGCGGTACTCGACGACCTTCTCCACGACCTTCTCGGCCTCGGCCACCGGGGCCGGGGTCTCGGCGGCGCCCTTGTTCGGCTTGGCGACCGACAGCGGCTGACCCACCTTGCAGTTGTCCCGGTAGATCGCCAGCGCCTTGAGGCCGAGCTTCCAGCCCTCGTAGTAGATCTTCTCGACGTCCGCGACGGTGGCCTGCTCCGGCATGTTGACCGTCTTGGAGATCGCGCCGGAGATGAAGGGCTGGACCGCCGCCATCATCCGCACGTGCCCCATCGGCGCGATGGACCGCTCGCCCATGGCGCAGTCGAAGACCGGGTAGTGCTCCGGCTTCAGGCCGGGGGCGTCCACCACGTGACCGTGGTCGGCGATGTGCTCGACGATCGCCTCGACCTGCTCCTCGGGGTAGCCGAGGCTGCGCAGCGCGCGCGGCACGGTCTGGTTGACGATCTGCATCGAGCCGCCGCCGACCAGCTTCTTGAACTTGACAAGCGCCAGGTCCGGCTCGACGCCGGTGGTGTCGCAGTCCATCATCAGGCCGATGGTGCCGGTCGGGGCGAGCACGCTGGCCTGCGAGTTGCGCCAGCCGTTCCGGTCACCGAGCTTGTTGCCGAGCGTCCACTGCTTCGTCGCCTCGCGCTGCACGGCGGTGCCCACGGTGCCGGTCGGCTTGATGCTGTCGTTGGCGGCGGCGTGCTTGCGCATGACGCGCTTGTGCGGCTCGGCGTTGCGGGCGTAGCCCTCGTACGGGCCGACGATGCCGGCCAGCTCGGCGGAGCGGCGGTAGGCGGTGCCGGTCATCAGCGAGGTGATCGCCGCGGACACCTCCCGCCCCTGCTCCGAGTCGTACGGCAGGCCGGAGGCCATCAGCAGGGCGCCCAGGTTGGCGTACCCGATGCCGAGCTGCCGGTAGGCGCGGGTGGTCTCCCCGATCTTCTCGGTCGGGAAGTCGGCGAAGCAGATCGAGATGTCCATCGCGGTGATGACGAACTCGACCGACCGGACGAACTTCTCCACCTCGAAGCCGCCGTCGGCGCGGAGGAACTTCATCAGGTTCAGCGAGGCCAGGTTGCACGAGGAGTTGTCCAGGTGCAGGTACTCCGAGCACGGGTTCGACGCGGTGATCCGCCCGGTCTCCGGGCAGGTGTGCCAGTCGTTGATGGTGTCGTCGTACTGCAGGCCCGGGTCGGCGCACTCCCAGGCGGCCTGGGAGATGGTGTGGAACAGCTTCTTGGCGTCGATCGTCTCGATGGTCTGCCCGTCGAGCCGGCCGCGCAGGTCGAAGCCGCCGCCGTTCTCCACCGCGGTCATGAACTCGTCGGAGACGCGGACCGAGTTGTTGGCGTTCTGGTACTGCACGCTGACGATGTCGGCGCCGCCCAGGTCCATGTCGAACCCGGCGTCCCGCAGCGCGCGGATCTTGTCCTCCTCGCGCGCCTTGGTCGCCACGAACTCCTCGATGTCCGGGTGGTCCACGTCGAGGATGACCATCTTGGCCGCGCGCCGGGTGGCGCCACCGGACTTGATGGTGCCGGCGGAGGCGTCCGCGCCGCGCATGAAGCTGACCGGGCCGGAGGCGGTGCCGCCGGAGGAGAGCAGTTCCTTCGAGGACCGGATACGGGAGAGGTTCACCCCGGCGCCCGAGCCGCCCTGGAAGATCCGCCCCTCCTCCTTGTACCAGTCGAGGATCGAGTCCATCGAGTCGTCGACGGCCAGGATGAAGCAGGCGCTGACCTGCTGCGGCGACGGCGTGCCGACGTTGAACCAGACCGGCGAGTTGAAGCTGAACACCTGGTGCAGCAGCATCCAGGTCAGCTCGTGCGCGAACACCTCGGCGTCGGCCGGGGAGGCGAAGTAGCCGTACTCCTCACCGGCGGTGCGGTAGGTGTCGACCACCCGGTCGATCAGCTGCTTGAGCGACCACTCCCGCTCCGGGGTCCCCACCGCGCCCCGGAAGTACTTCGTGGTCACGATGTTGGCCGCGTTGACCGACCAGGACTCGGGGAACTCCACCCCGCGCTGCTCGAAGTTGATCGAGCCGTCCCGCCAGTTCGTCATGACGACGTCGCGGCGCTCCCAGGCGACCTCGTCGTAGGGATGCACCCCCTCGGTCGTCCAGACGCGCTCGGTCTTCAGCCCCGCCCCGGCCTTGTTCCGTGACTTGCTGGTCGTCACACCCTCGCCCCCTCGTCGGCACGGTGACCCACCGCGCCTGGTCGAACCTGTCAGAATCAGAGATGTCAGTTGATCGCGCCGGCGGTGTCGCCCGCCGGCGTGTCCGCGCCCCCCCGGGCGCGCGCGGCGGCCCGCAGCGTCTCGATCTCCCGCTCGAAGTCGGCGAGCGAGTCGAACGACCGGTAGACGCTGGCGAACCGCAGGTAGGCCACCTCGTCGAGGTCACGCAGCGGGCCGAGGATGGCCAGCCCCACGTCGTGGCTGGGGATCTCCGCCGCCCCCTTGGCGCGTACGGTCTCCTCGACCTTCTGTGCCAGCAGCGCGATCGAGTCGTCGTCGACCGGCCGGCCCTGGCACGCCTTGCGCACCCCACCGATGATCTTGGTGCGGCTGAACGGTTCGGTCACCCCGCTGCGCTTGACCACCGCGAGCACCGCCTCCTCGACGGTGGTGAACCGCTTGCCGCACTCCGGGCAGGACCGCCGCCGCCGGATGAGTTGGCCGTCGTCGGCCTCCCGCGAGTCGACGACCCGGGAGTCGGCGTGCCGGCAGTACGGACACCGCATCGCCCGACCTCCTTCATCGACCACGGGCACACCTACCGACTCCCGGGCACGCGTCGACCCGGCGGAGCCATCGTGGATGGCCGTCGCCGGATGTGCGGTGCGGGAGTGCGTTCGGTAGTGGAAACCCAACCTGTAGGCAACTTACGCCCATGTGACTACTACATCTAGGGGTTGACCGTATGCCGTCCCCCAAGCGAGGTCAAGTTGGTCGGCGTGTCCGGCGCGTCACCCGTCGAGGAGCCCAACGCCGACCCGGCACCCCCGGTCACGGGGCGTCAGGATGGAACACCCGTTCGAGTGCGGCGTACCATTTATCAGAACAAGCGTTCGGAAATCCAGGATTTCGGCGCGACACGCCGACAGCAGGTCGTACAGATGTTTGAAAATGGCCGATCTCACCTATACGGTCGGACCACACGCACCACGAGCCGACGAGGCACCCAGCGCCGACCAGGGAGGACGGACGTGACCGAGGACCGGGCCAGCCGGCAGAAGAACCCGCAGCCGATCGACGGGGCGGGGCCGCCGGCGACCCGCCGACCCCGCGCCGCGCGCAGTCGGGCCGCCCAGCCCGCCGTGCGTCCGGTCACACCGGTGGTCAGCGCCTTTCCCGACCCGGCCACGGTCGACCTCACCGCCCGGCAGCGCCGGATCCTGGAGTTCATCCGCACCTGGGTCGAGCGCCACGGCTACCCGCCGAGCGTCCGCGAGATCGGCGAGGCGGTCGGCCTGGTCTCCCCGTCCAGCGTCGCCTACCAGCTCAAGGAGCTGGAGAAGAAGGGCTTCCTGCGCCGCGACCCGAACCGGCCGCGCGCGGTCGACGTCCGGGCCCCGAGCGACGTCGACGACGAGGCCGCCCGCGCGCAGCGTCCCGCCCCGGCGTACGTGCCGATGCTGGGCCGGATCGCCGCCGGTGGCCCGATCCTCGCCGAGCAGGCCGTGGAGGACATCTTCCCGCTGCCCCGCGAGCTGGTCGGTGAGGGCGAGGTCTTCATGCTCCAGGTCAAGGGCGACTCGATGCTCGACGCGGCGATCTGCGACGGCGACTGGGTGGTCGTCCGGCAGCAGCCCAACGCCGAGGTCGGCGACATCGTGGCGGCCATGCTCGACGGCGAGGCGACCGTGAAGACCTACCGCCGCCGCGACGGGCACGTCTGGCTGATGCCGCAGAACCCGGCGTTCGACCCGATCCCGGGCGACGACGCGACCATCATGGGCCGCGTGGTGGCGGTGCTGCGCCGGATCTGACCGGCCGACTGACGCACGAGGGGTGACCGGTGGCCGGTCACCCCTCGTTCGCGTCGTGCCTCAGTAGCGGTCGCCCCGGGGCTCCCGGCCACCGGGGACCGGCCCGTACTGACCGCGCTCGCCGTAACCGTCGTCGCGGCGACCGCCGCGCGGATCCCGGGGATCGCGCCGCGGCGGCTCGGCCCGGCCGCCGTCCCCCCGCCGGCCACCACCGGGCTGCCCGCGGTGACCCGCGCCGCCCGGACCGCCACCCCGGCCGCCCGGACGCGCACCACCCTGGCCGCCTCCTCCACCGCCGTAGACGCCGCCGCCCGAACCGCCCCGCTCGCCGGTGCCGCCACCACCGCCCGCGCCACCGCCGTAGACGCCACCGCCCGGGGCACCGCCACCGCCCTGCGGCCGGCCACCCTGGGGCCGGCCGCCGCCCGAACGGCCGCCGCCCGGGGAGGCACCACCCGGTCGGCCGCCGCCCGGGGAGGCACCGCCGCCCTGCGGACCGCCGCCCGGGGGAACGCCGACCTGGCCACGGCCGCCGCCCGGCGCAGCCCCGCCGCTCGGCGGCCGACCGCCGCCCTGGGCAGCGCCTCCGTACACGGCGCCGCCCTGGGGCCGGCCACCGCCGTACACCCCGCCGGCCGGGCGTTCCCCGGCCGCGGCGCCGCCGTAGACGCCACCGCCCTGGGCGCCGCCGTAGACCCCGCCGCGTGGTGGCGCCTCCGGCCGGTTGCCGGGCGGGATGCCGCCGTTCACCGGGAACTCGTCGCTGCGCTCGGACTCGTCGGCCGGTGCGACGGGCGCCGGCCTGCGCCGGGCCCGCAGGATGCCGAAGACGCCGGCGCCGACCAGCAGCGCGCCGAGCACCCCGACCGCGGCGATCAGGTACGTGATCTCGTCGAGCGACAGCCCTTCCAGCCAGGACTTCTCGGCGGCCGGCCGGGTCTCGACCTTGCCGCCGTTGGGCAGCGCCTCCACACCGGTGGTGGCCGGCGTGTAGCCGAGGATGTCGATCGGGTCGGTCGGGTCGAGCGAGCCGCCGTCGGAGACGGTGACGAACGACTTGCCGTCGGAGGTGTAGGAGATCGCCTCGCCGAACGGGTCGGCCAACGGCGTCACCCGGGGTTTACCGCTGGTCAGGGCCTTGAGGATGTCGCCGCCGGCCACGTCGAACTCGAACGCGTCGGCGTACGTGCGCAGCACGACCCTGGCGCCGTCCGGCGAGCGGGCGGCGCCGGTGACCAGCGCCCGCCCCGGCGAGCCGAGCTTGTTCTCGGTGTTGGTCTTCGGCAGCGTGACCTCGCCGACCTTCTTCATCGGGATCGGCTCGGGGTCGCCGCCGGCCTTCAGCTTCGCGGTCGGGGTGAAGACCTCCGACTTGCCGGAGAGCTCCTTCGTGATCACCAGCGGCAGGTTGTCGTCGCCGACCAGCAGCGCCTCGGCGTCGTGCGGCTCCTTGCCCGGGTAGGCGAGCCGGTGCAGCACCGGTTCCTTCGACCCGGACAGCGGCATCGTCCAGACCGCGACGCGTTCCCGCCGGGTCTTCTTCTCGATGTTGTCGCCGGTGTCGGCCACCCAGAGCGTCTTGCGGTCCGGCCCGAGCGCCAGGTCCTCGGTGTCGAGCGGGCCGTCCCCGGAGTATCGGATCTCCTTGTCGACCTTGCACTTGGCGTCCAGGTAGAAGACGCGCTTGCGACTCGGGTCGTCGGAGCCGTCGTTGATGACGACGTACCCGTTGCCGGTGGCGACCAGGCCGGACAGCTCGCGGAGCCGGTCGTCGGCGACCGTGCACTTCTTCTTGGGAGCCGCGGCCAGCACCGGAGCCGCGGCGGGTGCCGCCGGGGCCGGCCCGGCCGGCGCCACGACCGCGCCGACCAGGCCGAGCGCGAGCGTGACCGAGGAGACAACGTGCCGCATGGCGCTCAGTGTCGCACGAGCCGGGTTTCGGGCGGGTGACGCCGGACGGTCACCGCCCGGCGCCCACCCGATCGTCGTTGGTGAGCCGGTCACCCGCGCGGTAGGGCGCCAGCTCGGCGGCGAGCGCCTGGCCCACCCGCACGTGCAGCAGCGTGCCCTCGGGCAGGTGCGCGGTGCTCAGCACCTCGCCCTGACGGTGCACCCGGGCCACCAGGTCACCCCGGTCGTACGGGAGCACCGCGCGGACCTCGACCGCCGGCCGGGGCAGCCGCCGCTCGACCGCCTCGCGCAGCTCGTCGACCCCGCGCCCGCTGTGCGCGGAGACGAAGACCGCCTCCGGCCAGAGCCGCTTGAGCCGCAGCATCGTCTCCTCGTCGGTGGCGTCGGTCTTGTTGACCACCAGCAGCTCGGGCAGCCGGTCGGCGCCCACCTCGGCGAGCACCTCGCGGACCGCCCGGACCTGCTCCTCCGGATCCGGGTGGGTGCCGTCGACCACGTGCACCACCAGGTCGGCGTCGCCGACCTCCTCCAGCGTCGAGCGGAACGCCTCGACGATCTGGTGCGGCAGGTGCCGGACGAAGCCCACCGTGTCGGAGAGCGTGTAGAGCCGCCCGTCGGAGGTGGTGGCCCGGCGGGTGGTCGGGTCCAGCGTGGCGAACAGCGCGTTCTCCACCAGCACGCCCGCCCCGGTGAGGCGGTTGAGCAGGCTGGACTTGCCGGCGTTGGTGTAGCCGGCGATGGCCACCGCGGGCACCGCGTTGCGGGAGCGCCGGGCGCGCTTCGTCTGGCGTACCGTGGTCATGCCCTTGATCTCGCGGCGCAGCCGCGCGATGCGGTGCCGGATCCGACGGCGGTCGGTCTCCAGCTTGGTCTCACCCGGGCCGCGCAGGCCCACGCCGCCGCCGGCGCCACCGCCGCGACCGCTACCACCGGTCTGGCGGGAGAGCGTCTCACCCCAACCGCGCAGGCGCGGCAGCAGGTATTCGAGCTGGGCCAGCTCGACCTGCGCCTTGCCCTCCTTGCTCTTGGCGTGCTGGGCGAAGATGTCGAGGATCAGGGCGGTGCGGTCGACCACCTTGACCTTGGTGCGCTGCTCCAGGTTGCGGAGCTGCGACGGGGACAGCTCACCGTCGCAGATCACCGTGTCGGCGCCGGTGGAGAGCACCACCGCGCCCAGGTCGTCGACCTTGCCCCGACCGATGTACGTCGCCGGGTCCGGTCGGTTGCGGCGCTGGATCAGCCCTTCGAGCACCTGCGAGCCGGCCGTCTCGGCCAGCGCCGCCAGCTCGGTGAGGCTGTTGTCCGCGTCGGACTGGGTCCCCTCCGTCCAGACGCCCACCAGGACGACCCGCTCCAGCCGGAGCTGGCGGTACTCGACCTCGGTGATGTCGGTCAGCTCGGTGGAGAGGCCAGGGACCCGCCGCAGTGCCTGCCGCTCCGACAGCTCGTACTCACCGGTGGTGGTGTCGAGCTCGTCGTCCTCGTAGGGGTGGAAGGTCTCCTGCTCGCGCAAACCGCGTCTCCTGTCCGTTATGTGCATCGCCGAGCATTTTCGGCGCGTGACAGCAATCCTGACACGTGTCAACGCCGGGCGCACCCGCGTTATGCCCGTGGCGCTACCCACCGGTAGTGGGGCCGGCTGCCGGTCGGCCCGGGTGGGCGGGTAGAAATGCCAGTCGAGCCGCTCAGCGTCGACGGAGGAGTTGTTTTCTCGTGGCCATCACCCGACTGCCGAGTGCCGGATTCTCGATCACGATCCGGATCGCGGTGCCCGCCGACGCCTCCTCCATCGGTCGACTGACCACCGCGACGGGCGAGGCCGGCGCCATCGTCACCGCGCTGGACGTGGTCGACTCCGACCCGACCAACGTGATCGTCGACCTCACCTGCGACACCGCCGACGCCGGCCACGCCGACCAGGTCGTCGACGCGCTCACCGCGCTCGACGGGGTGGACGTGCGCAAGGTCTCCGACCGGACGTTCCTGCTGCACCTGGGCGGCAAGATCGAGGTGACCCCGAAGGTCGCGCTGCGTACCCGCGACGAGCTGTCCCGGGCGTACACCCCGGGGGTGGCCCGGGTCTGCATGGCGATCGCGGAGAACCCGGCCGACGCCCGGCGGCTCACCATCAAGCGCAACACGGTCGCCGTGGTCAGCGACGGCTCGGCCGTGCTCGGCCTGGGCAACCTCGGGCCGGCCGCCTCGCTGCCGGTGATGGAGGGCAAGGCGGCGCTGTTCAAGCGCTTCGGCGGCGTGGACGCCTGGCCGGTGGTGCTGGACACCCAGGACACCGACGAGATCGTGGCGATCGTCAAGGCGATCGCGCCGGCGTACGGCGGGATCAACCTGGAGGACATCGCCGCGCCGCGCTGCTTCGAGATCGAGGCCCGGCTGCGCGAGGCGCTGGACATCCCGGTCTTCCACGACGATCAGCACGGCACCGCGATCTGCGTGCTGGCCGCGCTGACCAACGCGCTGCGCGTGGTGGGCAAGCAGCTCGCGGACGTCCGGGTCGTGGTCTCCGGCGCCGGCGCGGCCGGCACCGCGATCATGAAGCTGCTGCTGCGTCAGGGCGTGGGCGACATCATCGCGTACGACCGGCAGGGCGCGCTGCACCGCGGGCTGCCCGACCTGAACCCGGCCTGGCAGTGGCTGGCCGAGAACACCAACCGGGAGAACTACACCGGCGACCTGGCCGGTGCGGTGCGCGGCGCGGACGTGTTCATCGGAGTGAGCGCGCCCAACCTGCTCACCGGCGACGACGTGGCCGCGATGGCGAAGGACGCGATCGTCTTCGCACTGGCCAACCCGGACCCGGAGGTGGACCCGCGGGAGGCGCGCAAGCATGCTGCCGTGGTCGCCACCGGCCGCTCGGACCAGCCGAACCAGATCAACAACGTGCTCGCCTTCCCGGGCGTGTTCCGCGGCATGCTCGACGCGCACGCCGAGGAGTTCACCGAGGAGATGGCGATCGCGGCGGCCCGCGCCATCGCCGACGTGGTCGGCGAGGACAAGATCAACCCCACCGTGATCGTGCCGAGCGTGTTCGACTCGCGGGTCGCCCCGGCGGTGGCCGCCGCGGTGCGCGCCGCCGCGCAGAACCCGGCCGTCACGCCGCCGCCCGCCGCCGACCCGGGCCCGGCCGACCTTCCCGAGATCGCCGCCAACGCCAGCGCCACCCCCTGACGGAGCCACCGCGACCGCGGCCCACCGCCCGCCTTCGCTGCCACCCCACCGCCCGGCCGCCCGCCTTCGGCCGCCCCCGCCGCCCGCCGTCGCTCCGTGCCGCGCCGCCCGGACGCCCACCTTCGCCGCATGCCGCGCCGCCCGGACACCCACCTTCACAGCCTGCGCGCCGTCTCGCCGCCTACCTGCGCTGCATGCCGCGCCGCCCGACCGCCCACCTTCGCCGAATGCCGCGCCGCCCGACCGCCCACCTTCGCCGAATGCCGCGCCGCCCGACCGCCCACCTTCGCCGCATGCCGCGCCGCCCGACCGCCCACCTTCGCCGCATGCCGCGCCGCCCGACCGCCCACCTTCGCCGCATGCCGCGCCGCCCGATCGCCCACCTTCACAGCCTGCGCGCCGTCTCGCCGCCCGCCTTCGCTGTCACCCCACCGCCTGGCCGCCACCTTCGCGGCGTGCCGCGCCGCGGGCCGCTTGCCCTAAGCTGCCGCCCTGCCCCCGCCCCGTCCCGCCCCCGCCTCGCCCTCCCCGCCGCCGGCGTGTCACGCTCGGCGTGTCGCGGCCGGCAGAGGTGCGACTGTGAAGCGATATACCCCTGCGTCATAAATATGACCAGGCGGTATATCGCTCCTGACTCCATCCATCCCCCGAGTCGTCACTACGCGTAACCAACGGCCCCGTGCGCGGCGACGCCCCGTGCGGGCCAACGCCCCAGTGCGGGCAACGTCCCAGTGCGGGCAACGTCCCAGGGCTGGCAACGTCCCAGGGCGGGAAAGCCGCCGCGCGAGGCAACGCCCCCCGCGCGAGGCAAATGTCCCGGCTGGGCAACGCCCTGTTCGAGCAAACGCTCCCGGCTGGGGCAACGTCCCCGGTGCGGGGCAGCGCCCCGTGCGACCGGCGCCAGCCGGGGGAAGCACGGGATCAGGGGCGCAGGGCGGCGCGGGTCAGGGTGCCGGTGGCGACCAGCACGGCAGGGCCGGCCAGCCAGCAGGAGTCGGGGGTCACGGTGACCGTCAGACGACCGCCCGGGACGTCCACGGCCACGACGCCGTTCTCCCGGCCCATGTCCCGCAACGCCACCGCCGCCACCGCGCACGCGCCGGTGCCGCAGGAGAGCGTCTCGGCAGAGCCCCGCTCGTGGACCCGCATCAGCACGTGCCCGTCGGTGCCGTCGACCGGCTCGCCGGGCGTGGTGAACTCGACGTTGACGCCGGCCGGGAACGTCGCGGCGTCGACCTCGGGGGCGCGGGTGAGGTCGAGGGCGGCCAGGTCCAGCGCGGCGGGCAGCGCACACACCAGGTGCGGGTTGCCGACGTCCACCGCCGCACCGGTCAGGGTCAGCCCGCCCAGTGTGGCGGTGGCCGCGTCGTGCAGGCGGGGCCGGCGCATCTCGACCGCCACGTCCGCGCCCTCGACGCGGGCCCGGACCAGACCGGCCCGGGTGGCGATCGGCAGCGTCCCGCCCGACGGGGCGACAAGCGAGCGCTCCAGCAGGTAGCGCACGAAGACCCGGGCCCCATTGCCGCACATCTCCGCGAACGAGCCGTCGGAGTTCCAGTAGTCCATGAACCACTCGGCCTCGCCGGCAAGCGCGGCGCCGTCGGGGTGCTTCGCGGCGCGCACCACCCGCAGCACGCCGTCGCCGCCCAGCCCGCGTCGTCGGTCGCAGAGCGCGGCGACCAGGCCGGGCGTCAGGTCGAGCGTGCCGTCCGGGTCGGGCAGGATGACGAAGTCGTTGCCGGTGCCGTGCCCCTTGCTGAACTCCACGGTCCCATCATCCCCGATGCCCGGCGGCGATCCGCAGCGCCGTGTCGACGAACCCGGGGGCGGCCGAGTCGAGCCAGTGCACGCGCGGATCGCGCCGGAACCACGAGCGTTGCCGGCGGACGAAGCGGCGGGTGGCCCGGATCGTCTCCTCGTACGCCTGCGTCTCGGTCAGCTCACCGGTCAGGAACCGCAGCACCTGCTGGTAGCCGAGGGCACGGCTGGCAGTCCGGCCCGCCGGCAGCCCCGCGCCGACCAGCGTGCGCACCTCGTCGACCAGGCCGTCGGCCCACATCCGGTCCACCCGCAGCGCGATCCGCTCGTCCAGCGTCGCGGTGTCCAGGTCCACGCCGAGTTGCACGGACGGGTAGTACGGCGTGGGCGCCGGCAGCGACGCGGTGAACGGCGCGCCGGTCAGCTCGATCACCTCCAGCGCCCGGACGATCCGCCGGCCGTTGCCGGGCAGGATGCCGGCCGCCGCCACCGGATCCGCCGCGGCGAGCCGGGCGTGCAGCGGGGCCGGGCCGACCTCGGCCAGCTCCGCCTCCAGCCGCTCCCGCAGCGCCGGGTCGGTGCCGGGGAACTCGAACTGCTCCAGCACCGCCCGCACGTAGAGCCCGGAGCCGCCGACCAGCAACGGCACCCGCCCCCGGGCGAGGATGTCGTCGACCGCCGCGCGGGCCAGCTTCTGGTACTCGGCGACGCTGGCCGGCTCCGTCACCGGCCAGATGTCCAGCAGGTGGTGCGGCACGCCCTCCCGCTCGGCCGGGGTCAGCTTGGCGGTGCCGACGTCCATGCCCCGGTAGAGCTGCATCGAGTCGGCGTTGACCACCTCGCCGTCGAGCGCGTGCGCCAACGCGATGCTCAGCGCCGACTTGCCGGCTGCGGTCGGCCCGACCACCGCGACAACGGTCACGACAGGTCCCCGTTCCCGACTGCGGGGCTCGCAAGCTCACTCCTCGCGCTCACACCCGCTCCCAGTTCGCCACGAAGTAGGCGACGCCGTAGGGCGCCCGGTGGTAGCTCAGGTCGCCGCGCCAGCCGCCGCCCGCCGCGCCCGCCGCGCCCGCCAGCGTCTGCCAGGGCGCCCGCCCGGCGACCCGCAGCTCGGCGGAGAGCACCGGGTCCAGGCCGCGCAGGGCGTCGGCGTCCGCGCCGGCCAGGGCCGCGGCGACCACCTCGTCGTACGCCTGCGCGCGCGGGTCGTCGTACCCCGGCGCGGTGACGCCCCGGCAGGCGGACCCGTCGCCGAGCACGAGCAGCGCGACCCGCGGATCGTCGTCGGCGATCAGGCTCGCGCCGAACGTCGCGCACTCCGCCGGTGCGGCGTCGTGGGCCACCGACCGGGCCAGGCGGGGCAGCCCGGTGCCGGAGCGGTTCAGCAGCCAGGCGCCGATGGTCAGGCTCAGTGGCAGGACCTCTCCGCCGGAGCAGGAGATCTTCCACAGCCGCACCGGCCGGTCGAGCCCGAAGGCGCGCAGGGAGCCCGAGTCGGCGGCGTTGAACCGGACGGTCTCCGGTCCCCCGCCGACGAGCAGGATCGCGTCGGGCGCGGCGGCGAGCAGCCGGGCGACCGCCGCGTCGGCGGCGG
Organism: Micromonospora sp. NPDC051141; assembly: GCF_044455765.1. Lineage (NCBI taxonomy): Bacteria > Bacillati > Actinomycetota > Actinomycetes > Micromonosporales > Micromonosporaceae > Micromonospora > Micromonospora sp. NPDC051141. Next base: position 87,980 of record NZ_JBITFD010000012.1, on the reverse strand, counting down.
CCCGCAGCTCGTCCAGCTCGGGCGCGGCGGCGCCGGCCAGCTCCGGCACGAGCAGCGGCGGATGGGGGCAGACGGCGGCGGCGACCAGGGGCACGACCCCAACCTAGCGGGACACCCCGGTGCGCCCCGCGCCGATCCGGTCATCGAGGGCGTACGACACCGTATGGTCACGGTCGACGACAGGCGCTCGACACGGACGGGGGCGGACCTGTGACAATGCCGGGAGAAAGTTTGCTGCGCCGTGGCGGCGACCGAGGGCTGTTCCCTCGGCGCCGGGAGAACGAGGATGGGCACATGAGCGACTGGACTGCCTTCGGACGGGTCGACGAGGACGGCACCGTCTACGTCAAGACCGCCGAGGGCGAGCGGGTGGTCGGATCCTGGCAGGCGGGGGCCCCGGAGGAAGGGCTCGCCCACTTCGCCCGGCGCTTCGCCGACCTGGTGACCGAGGTGGACCTCACCGAGGCCCGGCTCAACTCGGGCGCGGCCGATGCCGGCCACTCGCTGACCACGATCCGCCGGATCCGCGCGTCACTGGCCGAGGCGCACGTGGTCGGGGACATCGACGCCCTGGCCGCCCGGCTGGACAAGCTGGCCGCCGTCGCCGAGGAGAAGGCCGGCGAGGCCAAGGCGGCCCGGGAGGCCGCCCGGGGCGAGGCGCTGACCCGCAAGACCGCCCTGGTCGAGGAGGCCGAGAAGCTGGCCGCCGAGTCGACCGGCTGGAAGACCGCGGGCGACCGGCTCAAGGAGATCCTCGACGAGTGGAAGACCATCCGCGGCGTCGACAAGAAGACCGACGGTGAGCTGTGGAAGCGGTTCGCCGCCGCGCGGGACGGCTTCACCCGGCGCCGGGGCGCCCACTTCGCCTCCCTCGACCAGCAGCGCAAGCAGGCGCAGACGGTCAAGGAGGAGCTGGTCGCCGAGGCCGAGAAGCTCAAGGAGTCCACCGACTGGGGCGTCACCGCCGGCCAGCTCAAGGATCTGATGGCCCAGTGGAAGGCCGCGCCGCGCGCCGCCAAGGAGGCCGAGCAGAAGCTCTGGGAACGGTTCCGGGCCGCGCAGGACGAGTTCTTCACCCGCCGCAGCGAGGTCTTCTCGGCGCGGGACAACGAGCAGAAGGTCAACCTGGAGCGCAAGCAGGCGCTGCTGGTCGAGGCCGAGGCGCTCGACGTCGACGGCGACCCGAAGGGCGCCCAGGCGAAGCTGCGGGAGATCCAGGCGCAGTGGCACGAGGCCGGCCGGGTGCCCCGCGAGGCGGCTGCCGGCCTGGAGCGCCGGCTGCGGACGGTGGACGAGAAGGTCCGCCAGGTGATGGACTCGGCGTGGCGGCGTACCTCCAAGGAGGACAATCCGCTGCTGGCGCAGATGCGCGCCCAGGTGGCCGAGGCCGAGGAGCGGCTGGCCCGGGCCCAGGCGGCCGGCGACACCCGCCGCATCAAGGAGGCCGAGCAGGCCCTGGCGTCCAAGCGCCAGTTCCTCCAACTGGCCGAGCAGGCCGGCTGACGCCCTCCCTCCCTTCCCCTCCTCCCTCCCCCGCACGCTGATTCACGGAAAGAGTGCCTATTCCACACCGGATAGGCACTCTTTCCGTGAATCAGCGTGGAAAGGGGGGCGGGGTGCGGTGGTGTGTTGACGCATCGAGGTGGGCTGATCAGAATGGGCGGCGGAGTCAGGTTGTGACGCCGGCGCAGGGCGTCGACGGGTGATCGTGCCGTCGAGGATCGCCGGTGTTTCCCCCGCGGGTGGCCGTCCACGTGACCGGCCCGGCGGACGCTGTCCGCGTACTCGATGACGAGCGGGTCGGGCCTCCTGGTCCTGCCGCCCGCGGCGCCCGAGCGGCGCGGGCATCCGAAGTGGAGCTCCCATGCACCGACGCACCGCCCTCGGCGGCGCCCTCACGGCGCTCGCCACCGCCGCGGCCGGCATCCTCGTCGCCGCGGCCGTCAGCACCACCCCGGCCGCCGCCGCGGCCGGCGGCACCGGCACCGGTTACCTGCACACCAACGGCAACAAGATCGTCGACAGCACGGGCGCGACCGTCCGGCTGACCGGCATCAACTGGTTCGGCATGGAGACCGACAACAAGACGTTCCACGGCCTGTGGTCGAGCAACCCGTGGCGCGGCCAGCTCGACACCATGGCCCGGTTGGGCTACAACACGCTGCGCATCCCGTTCTCGAACGACTCCATCAAGCCCGGTGCGACGGCGACCGGGATCAACGACTTCGTCAACCCGGACCTGATCGGGCTCTCCCCGTTGCAGATCCTGGACAAGGTCATCGACTACGCGGGCAGCAAGGGGATGCGGGTCATCCTGGACCGGCACCGGCCGACCTCGGCCGGGCAGTCGCCGCTCTGGTACACCTCGGGCGTGTCCGAGGCGACCTGGATCGCCGACTGGAAGACGATGGCCCAGCGGTACGCGAACAACCCCACGGTGATCGGCGCGGACCTGCACAACGAGCCGCACGCCGAGGGCACCAACCCGGCCGCCACCGGCGCCTGCTGGGGCTGCGGCGACACCGCCCGGGACTGGCGGCTCGCCGCCGAGCGGGCCGGCAACGCGATCCTCGGCGTGCAGCCCAACTGGCTGATCTTCGTGGAGGGAGTGAGCTGCCCGAGCGGCGGCCTGTCGAACGTCTGGGACAACGACCCCAGCAACGACGAGGACTGCGGCTGGTGGGGCGGCAACCTGTCCAAGGCCGGGCAGTTCCCGGTGCGGCTGAACGTGGCGAACCGGCTGGTCTACTCGCCGCACGAGTACGCCACCTCGGTCTACCGGCAGGCCTGGTTCGACGACCCGAGCTACCCGGCGAACATGCCGGCGATCTGGGACAAGTACTGGGGTTACCTCTACAAGCAGAACATCGCGCCGATCATGATGGGCGAGTTCGGCACCACGCTCCAGGACCCGAAGGACAAGGTCTGGCTGGAGAACCTGATGGCCTACACCGGCACCGGGGTCAACGGCATGTCGTTCACCTACTGGTCGTGGAACCCGAACTCGGGTGACACCGGCGGTATCGCCAACGACGACTGGACCACCGTCAACCAGGCCAAGCAGGCCATCCTCCAGCCGTACCTGATCCCGCCGACGGGTGGCGGCAGCACCAGCAGCCCGTCCCCGACCGGCACCCCGAACACCTCGCCGGCACCGACCACGCCGGCACCGACGACGCCGGCGCCCAGCGGCGGCTGCACCGCCAGCTACAAGCAGACCAACGCCTGGGCCGGCGGATTCCAGGGCGAGCTGACCGTGAAGAACACCGGCACCGCCGCGCTGAACCCGTGGTCGGCCACCTGGACGTGGCCGTCCGGGGTGACGCTTGCGAGCGGCTGGAACGCCACCGTCACGCAGTCCGGCACGACGGTCACGGCCGCCGCGCCGAACTGGGCGTCGTCGCTGGCGCCGGGCGCCTCGGTGACCGTCGGCTTCACCGCCAACGGCACCGCCGCCGCCCCCGCCACCGTCAAGCTCAACGGCACCGCCTGCTGATGGTGCAAGGAGGGGTCCCTTCTTAACACTCGGTGTTAGGAAGGGGCCCCTCCTTCGGACGCGGGCGGGGTTCAGTGGGCGGCGCAGCCGCCGGTGGGGGCGGGCGACTCGGCCGGCGCGCCCAGCGTCGGCAGCCCGAGCAGCACCCCGGGCGTACGCGGGGCGCGTCCCGCCTCGGCCGCGTCGCCGGCCCGGGTACGCCGGTGCGCCACCGGCGCACCGTCCGCGTTGAGGTGGTGCGGGGCGGCGTACGTGACAGTGGTGTGCACGATGTCGCCGGGGCGGATCCGCCCGGCCAGGTCACCGGTGGCGAAGTGCACCAGCCGGCCGTCGCGGGCCCGGCCGGACATCCGGCCGGTGCGCTCGTCCTTGCGCCCCTCGCCGACGGCGACCAGCACCTCGACGGTCTCCCCGACCAGCTTCTTGTTCTCCGCCCAGGTGATCTCCTCGACACAGGCGATCAACCGCTCGTAGCGCTCCTGCACGACCTGCTTGGGGAGCTGGTCGGCCATGGTGGCGGCCGGGGTGCCGGGGCGCTTGGAGTACTGGAACGTGAACGCCGACGAGAACCGGGCCTCCCGGACCACGTCGAGGGTCTGCTGGAAGTCCGCCTCGGTCTCACCGGGGAAGCCGACGATGATGTCGGTGGTGATCGCCGCGTCCGGCATCGCCGCCCGGACCTTGGAGATGATCCCCAGGTACTTCTCCGACCGGTACGAGCGGCGCATCGCCCGCAGCACGTCGTCGGAGCCGGACTGCAACGGCATGTGCAGCGAGTGGCAGACGTTCGGCGTCTCGGCCATCGCGGCGATCACGTCGTCGGTGAAGTCCTTCGGGTGCGGGCTGGTGAACCGGACCCGCTCCAGCCCGTCGACGTCGCCGCAGGCGCGCAGCAGCTTGCCGAACGCGTACCGGTCGCCGAACTCCACCCCGTAGGAGTTGACGTTCTGCCCGAGCAGCGTCACCTCCAGCACGCCCTCGCCGACCAGCGCGCGCACCTCGGAGAGCACGTCGCCGGGGCGGCGGTCCTTCTCCTTGCCGCGCAGCGACGGCACGATGCAGAACGTGCAGGTGTTGTTGCAGCCGACGGAGATGGAGACCCAGCCCGCGTACGTCGACTCGCGCCGGGTCGGCAGCGTGGACGGGAAGACCTCCAGCGACTCGAGGATCTCCACCTCGGCCGCCGCGTTGTGCCGGGCCCGGTCCAGCAGCGCCGGCAGCGAGCCGATGTTGTGCGTGCCGAAGACGACGTCCACCCAGGGCGCCTTGCGGACGATCTCGCCGCGGTCCTTCTGGGCCAGGCAGCCGCCGACCGCGATCTGCATCCCGGGATGCTTCGTCTTGACCGGGCGGAGGTGGCCGAGGTTGCCGTAGAGCCGGTTGTCGGCGTTCTCCCGGACCGCGCAGGTGTTGAACACCACCACGTCGGGCTGCTCGACGGACTCGGCGGCGCGCACGTAGCCGGCGTCTTCGAGCAGGCCGGAGATGCGCTCGGAGTCGTGCACGTTCATCTGGCAGCCGTACGTGCGCACCTGGTAGGTGCGCGGGCTGCCCGCGGCTGCGGTAGTCATGACCCGGACAGCGTATCCGGGCCACCCGGACCGCCCCACCCCCGTGTCCCGCCCGGCGGGTGGGGTGGGGGCCGGTCAGGCGGCGGCCAGCGCGGGGGCGACCGAGTCGGGGGCCCACCGGGAGCGGTGGCACTGCGACCAGCCCCGGCAGCCGGGGTCGGCCAGCGTGCAGAGCCGCTGGTCGCTGAGCGCCTCGCCGTCGTCGGTCTCGACCACGTCGAAGTGCACCGGGCGGATCGTGCCGTCCGGGGCGACCAGCAGGTGCCGGCCGGCGTCGAGCGTGTCGTCGCGCATCAGGCAGTTGCGGCCGAGCACCCGGGCCAGGGCCGCGATGGCGGGCAGCTCGGGCAGGCGTTCGGGCACGCCGTAACAGTCGACCACGGTGCCGTACGCCCCGGGCGCCTCCCACACGTCGCAGACCACCGCGTACGCGGGCAGCCGGACCGGGTCGGCGACGGCGAGCGGCATCACCACCCGGCCGAGCGCCTCGGCCAACGCCGGGTAGACCTCCACCGGCGCGCCGCCGTCGATTCTCCAGTTCCACAGCTCGGTCATGCCGCCTCCTCGCTGCGCTCGTCCCACCGGCCTCCGGATCGGGCCTTACTGACGATGGTGGGGGGCATTTGACCTCGACCGGGGGCAAGTTACCGGTCTGTGACCATTCCGGGCAAAATTTCCCTTGGGCGACGTTGCCCTGAGTAGCGGGAAGATGACAGTTTATCGGGTACGGTGTCGCGTCCGCGCCACTGCCACGCCGGTCAGCGCAGCCGGATCAACGTGTCGGAGGCGGGTAGCAGCTCGCCGACCACCGTGCCGCCCGGCACCTCGCCGGCCACCAACAGCCCGCCCGACGTCTGCGCGTCGGCCAGCAGCAGCCGCTCGGCCTCGTCGACGTCGCCGAAGTCGGTCCACGGCGTCACCCACTCCAGGTTGCGCCGGGTGCCGCCGCTGACGTACCCGTCGCGCAGCGCCTCCCGCGCGCCCGGCAGGTACGGCACCGCGGCGGTGTCGATCACCACCGTGAGCCGGCTGGCGCGGGCCAGCTTCGAGGCGTGCCCGAGCAGCCCGAAGCCGGTCACGTCGGTGCCGCAGCGGATGCCGGCGGCCACCGCGGCGCGGGCGGCGTCCCGGTTGAGCCGGGTCATCGAGTCGACCGCCGCCGCGAAGCGCTCCCCGGTCTGCTTGTGCCGGGTGTTGAGCACGCCGACGCCGAGCGGCTTGGTCAGCGACAGCGGCAGCCCGGCCCGCCCGGCGTCCAGCGTGATCAACTCGTCCGGGCGGACCAACCCGGTGACCGCCAGGCCGTACTTCGGGCCGTCGTCGTCCACGCTGTGCCCGCCGGCCAGGTGGCACCCCGCCTCGCGGGCCACGTCCTGCCCGCCGCGCAGCACCTCCCGGGCCAGTTCCAGCGGCAGCGCCTCCCGCGGCCAGCACAGCAGGTTGAGCGCGACGAGCGGGGTGCCGCCCATGGCGTACACGTCGGAGAGCGCGTTGACGGCGGCGATGCGGCCCCAGTCGTACGCGTCGTCGACGACCGGGGTGAAGAAGTCGGCGGTGGTCACCAGGCCGGTGCGCTCGTCCAGCCGGACCACCGCGGCGTCGTCGCCGTTCTCCAGGCCGACCAGCAGCTCGGCGGCGCCGCCGCTCGGGCCCAGTCCGGCGACCATCGCCTCCAGCTCACCGGGCGGGATCTTGCAGGCACAGCCGCCGCCACGGGCGTACTCGGTGAGCCGGAACGTCATCGCTCCATGATCTCCGCGCGACGGCGGCGTCGCCACTCGGACGCCCCGGCCGGGGGCGGAATTGGGACCCGCCGGCACACCGGTGACCGGTGTTACCGCTCCGTGACCAACTGAGTTGCGTTCCGCCACATCACCCCGCCTACAGTTGCCCAACCGGGGGTCGACCGACCCCCTGTTCCGGCACGGACGACAGGGACGGTGGACGATCGTGACGACGGGCGACCCGCTGATCGTGCTCGACGGGGTCAACAAGTGGTTCGGGCCGCTGCACGTGCTCGACGACGTGTCCCTCTCCGTCGGCCGGGGCGAGGTGGTCGTGGTGATCGGCCCGTCCGGCTCCGGCAAGTCGACGCTGTGCCGCGCCATCAACCGGCTGGAGCCGATCGACAACGGCACCATCACGTTCGACGGTCAGCCGCTGCCGGCCGAGGGCAAGCCGCTGGCCAAGCTGCGCAGCGAGGTCGGCATGGTGTTCCAGTCGTTCAACCTCTTCGCACACAAGAGCATCCTGGAGAACGTCACGCTCGGGCCGGTCAAGGTCCGCAAGGAGAAGCCGGCCGCCGCCCGCGAGCGGGGCCTGGCCCTGCTCGACCGCGTCGGCATCGCCAACCAGGCGGACAAGTACCCGGCCCAGCTCTCCGGCGGCCAGCAGCAGCGGGCGGCGATCGCCCGCGCACTGGCCATGCAACCCAAGGCGATGCTCTTCGACGAGCCGACCAGCGCGCTCGACCCGGAGATGGTCGGCGAGGTGCTCGACGTGATGACCTCGCTGGCCCGCGACGGCATGACCATGGTGGTGGTCACGCACGAGATGGGCTTCGCCCGGCACGCGGCCAACCGGGTCATCTTCATGGCCGACGGCAAGCTGGTCGAGGACGCGCCGCCGGCCGAGTTCTTCGCGAACCCGCGCAGCGAGCGGGCCAAGGACTTCCTCTCCAAGATCCTCACGCACTGAGCGTCCGTAGTGGAGTCGTCCCCGGCGGCTCCGTCGAAGAAGGAGATGAGTATGCGTATGAAGCGCGTGGCGGCGGTAGCCGCGGCGGCGACCTTGGCGCTCGGCATGAGCGCCTGCGGCGGCGACGGGGACAGCGGGTCCGGCAGCGGCGGCGCCAAGGGCATCATCGGCAAGGCCCAGAGCCAGAAGAAGCTGGTCATCGGCGTGAAGGCCGACCAGCCGGGCCTCGGCATCCAGACCGGCAGCCAGTACGAGGGCTTCGACGTCGAAATCGCCAAGATCGTGGCCAAGGGCCTCGGCGTGGACGCCGGCAACATCGAGTGGAAGACCACCGTCTCGGCCAACCGTGAGCCCTTCATCCAGCAGGGCACCGTCGACCTGGTGGTGGCCACCTACACCATCAACGACGAGCGCAAGCAGAAGATCAACTTCGCCGGGCCGTACTACATCGCCGGCCAGGACCTGCTGGTCAAGGCCGACTCCACGCTGACCGGCCCGGAGGCGCTCGACGGCAAGACGGTCTGCTCGGTCACCGGCTCGACCCCCGCCAAGCGGATCCAGACCGAGCACCCGAAGGCCAAGCTCCAGCAGTTCGACTCGTACTCGAAGTGCCTGCCGCTGCTGGAGAGCGGCAAGATCGACGCGGTGACCACCGACGACATCATCCTGGCCGGCTACGCCGCGCAGTCGCAGTACGCCGGCAAGTTCAAGGTGGTCGGCAAGCCCTTCTCCAGCGAGCCCTACGGCATCGGCCTGAAGAAGGACGACAAGGACGGCTGCGAGAAGGTCAACGAGATCCTCAAGACCGCCGCCTCGGACGGCTCCTACAAGGCCGCCTGGGACGCGACGCTGGGCAAGAGCGGCACGGCCGCGCCCGAGCTGGACACCACGAAGCTGACCAACTGCGGCAGCGTCTGACCTGATCCGGGGGCCGGCATCCGCACGGGTGCCGGCCCTGGTCCGTCACGACGCCGACGACGTGCCCCGGGAGTCGACGCATGCACGTATTCGCTGATCCGACCAACCTCGACGCGTACCTGTCGGGTTTTCTCTGGATCCTCAAGCTGACCGGCGCGTCGGCGGTCCTCGCGCTGGTGCTCGGCGTGCTTCTCGCCGCCTTCCGGGTCTCCCCGGTGCCGGTGCTGCGGGGCGTCGGCGCGGCCTGGGTCAACATCTTCCGCAACACGCCGCTGACGCTGATCATCTTCTTCTGCTACTTCGGCCTCTTCACCACGCTCGGCCTGACTCTCTCCGACGACCTCGACCAGAACAACTACTGGCTCGGCGTGGTCGGTCTGTCGGTCTACACCGCCGCGTTCGTCTGCGAGGCGGTCCGCTCCGGGATCAACACCGTCCCGCCCGGTCAGGCGGAGGCGGCCCGCGCGATCGGGCTGACCTTCTTCCAGACCCTCCGGATCGTGGTGCTCCCGCAGGCCGGCCGGGCCGTGGTCGCCCCGCTGGGCAGCGTGCTCATCGCGCTGTGCAAGAACGCCACGATCGTCGGCACGATCGGCCTGATCGAGGCGTCCAGCGTGATGAAGGACCTCATCAACAGCAACGGCGACGCGGTGATCGCGATCTTCGCCGTCTTCGCCGGCACCTTCGCCGCGCTCCTCATTCCGACCGGCTACTTCTTCGGCTGGCTGGCCAACCGACTGGCGGTGAAGCGCTGATGAGCACCAGCACCGTTCTCTACGACCACCCCGGGCCCCGGGCCCGCGTCCGCAACGCGGTGCTCAGCGTCGTCTTCGGCGTCGGCCTGGTGGCGTTGCTCTGGTGGGTCTACGCCAAGTTCGACCAGGCCGGGCAGTGGGAGGGCAGCCTCTGGCAGCCCTTCACCGAGGCATCCACCTGGACCCAGTTCATCTGGCCCGGCCTGCGGCAGACCCTGTTCGCCGCCGCCACCGGCATGGTGCTGTCGCTGGCCTTCGGCATCCTGTTCGCGGTCGGCCGGCTCTCCGACCACTGGTGGGTCCGGGTTCCGGCCGGCGCGATCGTGGAGTTCTTCCGCGCCGTCCCGCTGCTCCTCATGATCTTCTTCATCTTCTACGGTGTGCCGTTCCTGATCCAGGGACCGGTGTCGGCCTTCTGGTCCGTGGTCGTCGGCCTCACGCTCTACAACGGGTCGGTGCTCGCCGAGGCGTTCCGCGCCGGCATCCGCTCGATCCCGGCGGGCCAGGCCGAGGCGGCCTACGCCGTCGGCATGCGGAAGAGCCAGGTGATGCAGTTGATCCTGGTGCCGCAGGCGGCCCGGGCCATGCTGCCCGTGATCGTCAGTCAGCTCGTGGTGCTGCTCAAGGACACCGCGCTCGGCTACATCGTGGCCTTCCCCGAACTGCTCCAGCGGGGCGTCAACGACCTGTCCGCGAACCGCGGGAACGTGGTCGCCGCGGCGATCGTGGTGGCGGTCATCTACATCGCCATCAACTCGCTGGTGACCGCGTTGGCGAACTGGCTCGACCGGCGTACCCGCCGACGCGGGTTCCGGGTCCCGAAGCAGGCGACGGCACCGCGAGACGACGCTCGGGTGACCGAACCACAGGGTTGAGCGAGGGCGTCCAGAGGCGCCGAAAGCAGCGTGGGGATGGCGGCCGGCACCGGCCACCATCCCCACGCGTCCGTCAGCGGGCGATCTCGGTGACCCGGGACTCGCGCACCACTGTCACCCGGATCTGCCCCGGATAGGTCAGCTCCTCCTCGATCTGCTTGGCCACGTCGCGGGCCAGCACGGCCGCGCCGATGTCGTCCACGTCGTCCGGCTTGACCATCACCCGGATCTCCCGGCCCGCCTGCATGGCGAAGACCTTCTCCACGCCGAGCTTGCCGGCCGCGATCTCCTCGATCCGCTCCAACCGCTTGACGTACGCCTCCAGGCTCTCCCGCCGGGCCCCGGGCCGCCCGCCCGAGCAGGCGTCCGACGCCTGGGTGAGCACCGCCTCGATGGTCTGCGGCGGCACCTCGTTGTGGTGCGCCTCGATGGCGTGCACCACGTCCTCGGCCTCGCCGTACTTGCGGGCCAGGTCGGCGCCGATGATGGCGTGGCTGCCCTCCACCTCGTGGGTGAGCGCCTTGCCGATGTCGTGCAGGAACGCGCACCGCTTGATGGTCGCCACGTCCAGGCGCAGCTCCGCGGCCATGGTGCCGGCGATGTGCGCGGTCTCCACCAGGTGCTTGAGCACGTTCTGCCCGTACGACGTCCGGTAGCGCAGCCGGCCCAGCAGGGTGACCAGCTCCGGGTGGATCTCGGTGATGCCCACCTCGACCAGGGCGTCCTCGGCGGCCCGGTGACACAGCTCCTCCACCTCGTGGCGGGCCAGGTCGTAGACCTCCTCGATCCGGTGCGGATGGATCCGGCCGTCCAGCACCAGCTTCTCCAGCGTCAGCCGGCCGACCTCCCGGCGGACCGGGTCGAAGCAGGAGAGCAGCACCGCCTCGGGCGTGTCGTCGATGATCAGGTTGACGCCGGTGACCGACTCGAAGGCGCGGATGTTGCGCCCCTCCCGGCCGATGATCCGGCCCTTCATCTCGTCCCCGGGCAGGTGCAGCACGCTGACCACGCTCTCCGCGGTCTGCTCGCTGGCCACCCGCTGGATGGCGTCCACCACGATGTGCCGGGCGCGCTGCTCGGCGGTGCCCCGCGCGTCCGACTCGATCTCCCGGACCAGCAGCGCGGCCTCCCGCTTGGCCTGTCCCTCGATCGACTCGACCAGCTCGGCCCGCGCGGCGTCGGCGGTCAGGCCGGCCACCCGCTCCAGTTCGCGACGGCGCTGCTCCTCCACCTCGGTCAGCGCCCGCTCGCGCTCGCTCAGCGCGGCCTCCCGGGCGGCGAGCGCGGCGGTCGCGGCGGTGAGCTGCCGCTCGCGCTCGGCGAGCCGCTCCACCTCCTCGGTGTGCAGCCGCTCCCGCTCGTCCATCCGGGCGGCCCGGCGCTCCACCTCGGCGGCCTGCTCGCGGGTGGTGGCGGCGAGCACCGCGACCTCCCGCTCGCCGCTGCGCCGGGCGGTGGTACGCAGTTGTTCGGCGTCCGCCTCGGCCTGCTTGTGAGCCCGCTCCAGCACCGTGTCGGCCTCGGTGCGGGCGTCGTCGAGCACCCGTCGCGCCTCGGCGCGGGCGGCCTTCGCCTCGGCCTTCGCGGCGGCTGCCTCGGCCCGGGCCGCGGAGGCCGCCGACTTCGCCACGTCGATGGTGCTGTTGACCTCGTCGGCGGCGGTACGCAACGCGGCCAGGGACTGCTCCTGCCGGTCCTTCTCCGCGATGAAGGCCGGGTCCTCCGGTGCCGGGGCCAGACTGAGCCGCTGGAGCGCCCGCACACCGAACAGCACGGCGCCGACCACCACCACGACCAGCAGCAGCACCACCACGAGGAGGACGACGTCGAAGGCGCTCATCGCAGACCGCCGGTGAACCTGTGCCGCCGCGCCATGGCCGCCTCCCCTGAACGTCGGCGCCGCAGGCACGCGCCGACGGGCACGCGCCTGCGACTCTGGACGCCCGACCGGAGCGGCTGGCTGTGGGCAGCTTTCCGTCGGCGGTGCCCCTTCGGGGGAAACCGCCGGCGGCCGGTTGCAGTTGTCGGACGCCCCGGACCGGGTCCGGAGCTGCCGTCAAGGGCCGGTGAAGCTGGCCAAAGTGATGCTGTTCTGTTACGCGATCTATGTTGTGCGCTTAGCCTGCGCTGGTCGGGCAAAGTGAGCCTGTATGGCGAGGCTAGGTCGCGAGGACCCGTTCGGTCAAGGAGTCATGATCAAACCACCCGGACGGAGAGAAGTTGAGCCGTCACGGATTGCTGAGAATATGCCGGACAGGGCCGGACAAACCTCGCCGCCTGTCATCCTAGCGTGACGTTTCCCGGCTGCTCAGACCCCATCCCCCGGGGCGTGGTGCCGCGCGGCGACGACCAGGGCGGTGTTGTCCGGCGCGCGGCTGCCGTCCGGGAGCAGCAGCGTGTCCTCCAGGCCGATGCGGGTGTGCAGGCCCCGACGGACCGCCTCGTCGAACACCAGCCAGGTGGCCGGCCCCTCGCCGTGCAGCAGCACCGGCGGGCACCCGGTCGGCAGCGCGGCGAGGATCGCCACCGCGTCGGCGAGCGCCGCCTCCGCCGGTTCGGCCATGCACTCCACGAGGACCCGGCCGGTCGGGGTCGGCCACCGACGCCACGCGTCGACCGCCGCCACCGTCCAGAGGCCGGCCTCGACCATGACGCCGCGCTCGTGCAGGGCCGCCGCGACCGCCGCCGCGCCCGGTTCGTGGGCGTTCACCGAGGCGAAGTCGGGCCGCACCGTCCAGGCGCGCACCGCGGCCACCCGCTCGGCCGGGTCGGGCACGATCCAGGCGCCGGTGCTGACCCCGACCGGCAGGCCGGGGCAGGCGGCCCGGACGGCGTCGACCGCAGCGGCGATCACGGCCGGGTCGAGGGACTCGACCCCGCTGTCGTCACGCGGGTGCACGTGCACCGCGGCCACCCCGGCCGCCGCGCAGCGGGCGGCATCGGCGGCCAACTCGGCCGGGGTGAGCGGGACGGCGGGGTGCTCGTCCCGTCGCCGCCCGCCGTTCAGACACGCCTTCAGCACCGGTGTGCCCCCTTCTGCCATGGCGTCCGCGACCGTCCATGACGCTCGTGACGCCGTCGGCGCCGGACCGTCGCGTCCAGGCCCGGAACCGTCGCGTCCAGGCCCGGACGGTCAGTCGTGCCGGCGGGCGTCGAGGTCGTTCTCCGCGTCGGCCAGGGCGTCGGCGTCGATGTGCTCGGCGAACTCCGCCGCCTCGGCGCTCTGCGCGGCCAGCGCGTCCTTCACCGCGCGGATCGCCACGCCGGCCGGGTAGCCCTTACGCGCCAGCATGCCGACCAGACGCCGGAACACCGCGTCGGGCTCGCCCCGGGCGGTGCGCAGCTTCCGGTCCACCAGAGCACGGGCGGTCTCCGCCTCGGCCTCCTCGTCGATCCCGTCCAGCGCCGCGCCGGCCAACTCGTCGTCGACGCCCTTGCGGCGCAGCTCGCTGGCGAGCGCCCGGCGGGCCAGCCCACGGCCGGCGTGCCGGCTGCTCACCCACGCCTGGGCGAAGGCCGCGTCGTTGACGATGCCGACCTCGTCGTAACGGTCGAGGACCCGCTCGGCCACCTCCTCGGAGATGCCGCGCCGGGCGAGCGCGCCGGCCAGCTCGGCCCGGGTGCGCGGTCGGGTGGCGAGCTGCCGCAGGCAGATCTCCCGGGCCAGCTCGGCCTCGTCGCGCGGCGGAGCCGGAGCCTCCCCCGGATCGGACTCCGCCGCGCGACCACGGCGGCCACGGCGGGGCTGGGGCGCGCCGGTGGCGTCACCCGTACGGGGTGGGCTGGCATCCCAGCCCCGTCCCGTACGGGCGCGTCGTCCTGCCACTGGTCAGCGGATCAGAAGTCGACCGGCGGCAACTCCGGGCCGCCGGCGGCGTCGCCCGCACCACCGGTGCCGACGCCGAGCTTCTCCAGGATCTTCTTCTCGATCTCGGCCGCCACGTCCGGGTTCTCGCGGAGGAACTCGCGGGCCTTCTCCTTGCCCTGGCCGAGCTGGTCGCCGTCGTAGGTGTACCAGGCGCCGGACTTGCGGATGATCGCCTGCTCCACGCCGACGTCGATCAGGGAGCCCTCACGGGAGATGCCCTTGCCGTACATGATGTCGAACTCGGCCTGCTTGAACGGCGCGGCGACCTTGTTCTTCACGACCTTGACCCGGGTGCGGTTACCGACCACGTCGGTGCCGTCCTTGAGGCTCTCGATGCGGCGCACGTCGAGCCGGACCGAGGCGTAGAACTTCAGCGCCCGACCACCGGTGGTGGTCTCCGGGCTGCCGAACATCACGCCGATCTTCTCGCGGAGCTGGTTGATGAAGATCGCGGTGGTGCCGGTGTTGTTGAGGATGCCGGTGATCTTCCGGAGCGCCTGGCTCATCAGCCGGGCCTGGAGGCCGACGTGGCTGTCGCCCATCTCACCCTCGATCTCGGCGCGCGGCACCAGGGCCGCGACCGAGTCGATCACGATGATGTCGATCGCGCCGGAGCGGACCAGCATGTCGGTGATCTCCAGCGCCTGCTCGCCGGTGTCCGGCTGGGAGACCAGCAGGGCGTCGGTGTCGACGCCGAGCGCCTTCGCGTACTCCGGGTCGAGCGCGTGCTCGGCGTCGATGAACGCGGCGATGCCACCGGCCCGCTGGGCGTTGGCCACCGCGTGCAGGGCGACGGTGGTCTTACCGCTGGACTCCGGACCGTAGATCTCGACGACCCGACCGCGGGGCAGACCGCCCACGCCGAGCGCCACGTCGAGCGCGATGGAGCTGGTGGGGATGACCGCCGTCTGCACGACGGGCCGCTCCCCCAGCCGCATCACCGAACCCTTGCCGAACTGCTTGTCGATCTGAGCGAGAGCAAGGTCTAGCGCCTTCTCCCGGTCAGGACCTGCCGCCATCGTTGCCACCCCTGCCTTCGCCGGCGTCTTTCCTGAGCTTCGCGTCACGCGGGACACGCTAGGCGCTGGGTCCGACAGAAAACCAGCCGACGGGCCGTGAGCTGTGGACGAGCACCCCGCTGTGGACAATAGCCGAACAGGTGTACGACAGGGCAAGCGACACGCGGAACCAGAGAAAAGGCTGCTCAGCGTAGCCGTGCGGGCACGCGGTCGGGATACGCGGCGACCACCGCGCGCCACACCACGTGCGTTTCCTCACCGGCCGCGAGCGCCTGCTCGACGGTCCGCCCGCCGAGCTGCGACAGCACCTGGTCGCTGGCGATGCTGGCCGCGTAGCCCGGCCCGAACGCCTCCTCCAGACGCGTCCAGAAGTCGGTCAGCCGCACGTGTTCAGCCCTCCTCGTCGAGTGGTTCCGCGCCGGGACGCCGCAGCGCCAGCGCCACCAACGGCACCACCGCGATCGCCGCCAGCAGGGTGAGCGTCGGGTACCCCACGGCCCGCATGACGAACCCGCTCACCGCCGCCGCGCCCGCTCCGGCCAGCCCCATCAGCAGGTCGGACAGGCCCTGCACACCGGGCCGGTCGGCGGCGGGCACCGACTCCGACAGCAGCGTCGAGCCCGCCACCATGGTGCCCGACCAGCCCAGCCCGAGCAGCGCCAGCCCCACCGAGAGCGGCGGGGTGTGGTGCCCGGCGGTGCCGGCCACCGCGCACGCGGCCAGCAGCAGCGCCACGCCGCCGAGGATCACCGGCCGCCGCCCCAGCCGGTCGGTCAGCCAGCCCACCACCGGCGAGAACGCGTACATGCCGGCGATGTGCAGGCTGAGCACGATGCCGACCACCCGCAGCACGTCCGCGTCGGAGTGCCACTCGCCGAGATGCACCGGGGTCATCGACATCACCGCGACCATCACCAGGTGCCCCACCGCGACCGCGGCGATGCCGAGGCGGGCGGCCGACCGCCGGCGTACCGTCCGCCACGCGGCGACCATGCCGCCGCGGCGGGTGACCGCCCGGTCCGGGCCGGCGGGAGCGGCCGGCTCGGCCGCCGCCAGCCGGCGCGCGGTGCGCAGCGGGTCCGGCCGGAGCAACGCGAAGAGTACGACGGCAGCCAGCACGAACGCGACGGCGCTGAAGACGAACGGCCCGGCCAGCGTCGGCACGCCCCAGCCCCGGGTGGCGTCGTCGGCGAACGAGGCGAGGTTCGGCGCGGTCACCGAGCCGATGGTGGTGGCCCACACCACAAGCGACAACTGCCGGCCCCGACGCGCCGGCTCGGCGAGGTCCACCGCCGAGTAGCGGGCCTGAAGGTTGGCTGCCGTGCCGCCGCCGAACAGCAGCATGCCGACGAAGAGCAGCGGCACCACACGGGTCACCGCGGCGGCCACCACCAGCACGCCGCCGGTCGCGCCGATCAGGTAGGCCAGGACCAGCCCGGGGCGCCGCCCGCGCGCCGCCATCAGCCGGGTCACCGGCACGGCGAGCAGCGCCGCGCCGACCACCCCGGCGCTCTGCGCCAGCCCGGCCAGGGCGGTGCCGGCGATCCGGGCGGCGAGCAGCGCGCCGACCGAGATGCCGATGGCCACGCCGAGGCCGCCGACGATCTGGGTGAGGAAGAGCAGCCGGAGGGTACGCCGCTGGATGGCGGCGACATCGGGCCGGGGCGGGGCCGGCGCGGTCAGGTCGGTGGCCATGGCGCTCCTGGTGGGGACGGGTGCCCCATCCTTCCGCACCGGACCGACCGCCCGGCACCCGGTTTCGCTACAGGCCGAGGCCCCGGCCGATGATCTCCTTCATGATCTCGGTGGTGCCGCCGTAGATGGTCTGCACCCGGCTGTCCAGCCACGCCTTGGCCACCGGGTACTCCGCCATGAAGCCGTACCCGCCGTGCAGTTGCACGCACCGGTCGGCGACCCGGGTCTGCAACTCGGTGGTCCACCACTTCGCCTTCGCCGCGTCGGTCACCGAGAGCCGGCCCGCGTCGTGCTCGGCGACGCAGTGGTTCACGAACGTCCGCGCGATGGTGACCTCGGTGTCCAGCTCGGCCAGGAGGAACCGGTTGTGCTGGAACGAGCCGATCGGGCGGCCGAACGCCTCCCGCGAGCGGGCGTACTCCAACGTCAGCGCGAGCAGCTTCTCGCAGGCCGCCACCGCGGCGACCGCGATGCTCAGCCGCTCCCGGGGCAGGTTGGCCATCAGGTGGTAGAAGCCCTGGTTCTCGGCGCCGATCAGGTTCTCCGCCGGCACCCGGCAGTCGTCGAAGAACAGCTCGGCGGTGTCGTTGGCCTTCAGCCCGACCTTGGCCAGCCGGCGCCCCCGGCCGAAGCCCGGCGTGTCGCGCTCCACCACCACCAGGCTCACCCCGTGCGCGCCCTGTTCCGGGGCGGTCTTCACCACCACCACCACGAGGTCGGCCAGCTCACCGTTGGTGATGAACGTCTTCTGGCCGTTGAGCACCAGCGAGTCACCGTCGCGGACCGCGGTGGTGCGGATGCCGGCCAGGTCGCTGCCCGCGCCCGGCTCGCTCATCGCGATCGCGGTGACCAGGTCACCCGAGCAGAAGCCCGGCAGCCAGCGCTTGCGCTGGTCGGCGGTGGTCAGCTCGGTCAGGTACGGCGCCACCACGTCGTTGTGCAGGCCGAAGCCCAGACCGGTGCAGCCGGCCGCGATGATCTCCTCGTCGAGCACCGCGTTGAACCGGAAGTCACGCTGCCCGCCGCCGCCGTACGCCGGGTCCACGTCCGGGCCGAGCAGCCCGGCCGCGCCCGCCTTGCGCCACACCTCGCGGTCGACGACACCCTCGGCCTCCCACCGCTCGTGGTGCGGCACCGCCTCCCGGGCGAGGAACCGACGACACAGGTCCCGGAACTCGTCGTGCACCGGCTGGTAGAGATGCTGCTCCATGGCGGCCAGTCTGGCACCGGTCACCCGCGCTGGACAGGGGCGGTGCGCCCCCCGGTGGCGGGGCGGCGGGACGCGCGTCAGGATGACCGGGTGGCCACGCTGACCGGAGCACAGATCGCCGACGCCGGGCTGGACGGGTGGACGTACCTGCTGGGCGCGTTGCACACCCGCATCCGTACCCCCGACTTCGCGGCCGGTCTGGCGTTGGTGGCCGCGGTCGGCGCGGAGGCCGAGCGGGTGGACCATCATCCCGACCTGGACCTGCGCTACACCTTTGTGGACGTGCGGCTGTGGTCGCACGACGCGGGCGGCGTCACCGGGCGGGACCTGCGCCTGGCCCGGACGATCTCGGCGCTCGCCGCCGACGCCGGCCTGTCGCCGTCCCCGGCCGGGCTGTCCCGCCTGGAGTTCGCGCTGGACAGCCCGGAGCACGCCGCCGTCGCGCCGTTCTGGCGGGCGGTCCTGGCGTGGGAGCGACCGGGCGGCGCGGACGCCACCGACGACGAGGTACGCGACCCGGCCGGCGCGCTGCCCACGATCTGGTTCCAGGCGTCCGGCCGCGAGGAGCCCCGGCAGCGCTGGCATCCGGACGTGTGGGTCGACCCGGACGCGGTCGCGGCGCGCATCGAGGCGGCGCTCGCGGCCGGCGGCACGCTGGTCAGCGACGCGGAGGCCCCGAACTTCTGGGTGCTCGCCGACCCGGACGGCAACCGGGTCTGCCTGTGCACCTGGCAGGGACGCGCCTGACCCGTTCGGCTCTTTCAGCGGGCGGGAAGCCATACCCGGCTGTCACCCACGGCTCGATGCGCCACCCGGAGCCCGCTCGACCGCACGAAGATGCGCCGCCGCCGGACCGCCTCACCCTTCGCGTCCAACTCGTAGCCGTCGATCCATCGCCAGCCGTCGAAGGTGGCGGCGTCCGTGACGTCCCTGATCACGCGGAACCGGACCGGCTTCGTGAACTGGACGCTCGCCGCCCTGGTGACCAGCAGGACGTCACCGCCGTTCAGCGTCATCGGTCCCCTTCCGGTCCCGCCACGCGCGCAGGGTCTCCCCCGCGCGCGTGAGCCGTTCGCACCTGCCGTCCGCCTCGCACCGGGAGCAGGGCTGCCGGTGATGGAAGTCGACCACGTAGCCCGCCATGATCACGGGAAACGGCGGCTCGGCCCGCCGCCGCTCACCCACGGTCATACCTGCCGGGCTTAACGTTCCCGCGCTTCACCGGCTTGCTGTCCTCCCGATGCGCCTCAGGCTGCTTCGCGTGAGCGCCAGCTCGGTCTGGGTAGGCCGTAGCCGGCCCTATCTGGTTGACGGGCTCTTCCTTACGTTGGAACCACTTGCCCTTGCGGAGCATCGCTGGCCGCCTCCGTGGTGCCGTGAAGGTCTAGGTGACGACGACTCTACTAGCAGAGTTGACAGAGTATACAGTGATAGAAGAAAAGACATACTAGACACAGTTGCAAGTGAACGGCTGCTCTACTACCCCCATGACCGGCTACGTCCCAACCTTCCGACTCGTCATCAATGACATCCGGAAGTCGATTGCCTCAGGGCAACTCAAAGCGGGAGATAAGCTGCCGTCACTGCCTGAACTGGCCGACAAGTACGACTGCTCTGTCGGTACCGTCAGGCGCGCCATTGAGCATTTGCAGATCACCGGAGAACTGCAGGGGCGTCAGGGCAAGGGAACGTTCGTCACTGGCAAGAAGCCGTCTGACGATTAAATTTATCTCGTGGTCCGAGTAGGGGCGGTGCTCTTCTTCGCCCCGGAGACCTTCCAGGCGTTCGTCGCCTCCATCAAGGAACAGCACCTGGCCTGACACAACGCGCCTGCCCGGCTTCGACACGCCGCTGAGACGCTCATGCGGTCCCCGTGTTCAGGGACCGGAAGACGTCACCTCGACGCCGTATGCCTCAGAGTCATAATTATGACGCAGAGGTATATCGCATTTCAGGTGACAGGTCTCCCGGCACGAACCGTGCCGCCGGATAACCGGACCACCGGACCACCGGCCCGAGCCAGAACCCGAGCGCCGGTAGGCATGTCCATGCCGGGGGCACCGTTCAGATCAGGGAACGGGAAGAACGCGGCCGACCTCAGCGCAGCACGCCGGCCGCCACCTTGAGGTCGGCGACCAGGCCCTCGTACGCGATGTCCTGGTTGTCGGCGCGCAGCACGGCGGACGGGTGGATGGTGGCGAGCAGCCGGGTGTCCGGCGCGTCGGCGACCGCGCCGGACCGGTCCACCGGCACCCGCGCGAAGTCCTCCGGGTGCTGGGCGGCGGCCGGCCAGGGCAGCAGCTCGCCCCGCTGTCTCGTCACCCGGAACGTCGGGCCGAGCAGCGCCTTGGCGGCGGTGGCGCCGAGCACCACCACGAGTTCCGGGCGCAGCCGGGCGAACTCGGCGACCAGCCAGGGCCGGCAGGCGGTGATGTGCACCCGGTCCGGGGTCTGGTGGATGCGTCGCTTGCCGCGCAGCTCGAAGCGGAAGTGCTTGACGGCGTTGGTCAGGTAGATCTGGCCGGGGTCGAGGCCGGCGTCGTCCACCGCCCTCCGCAACAGTCGGCCGGCCGGGCCGACGAACGGCAGGCCCTGCTGGTCCTCCACGTCGCCCGGCTGCTCGCCGACGAAGACCACCCGGGCGCTCTCGTCGCCCCGGCCGAAGACGGTCTGCGACGCGTCCCGGTACAGCTCGCAGCCGCGGCAGCCGGCCGCCGCGATCCGCAGCGCGTCGATGGTGTCCGCCGACGGCGGGATGAACTCCTGCGCGCCGGGCGCGTTCTCGGTCTCGGCCATGCGGACCGTTCTACCCCGTCCGCCGTCCGGCACGCGGCATCTGCCGGCGCGCGTGTTAGAAGAGGGCCCTGCTATACCCGAGGCGTCAATAGGGGGCCCCGCCTTTCGCGGGCCGCACCGCGTGGGCGAGTGCGTCGGCAAGCGGCGGCAGGTCGGTGTCGTCGAGCGTGCTCACCGTGATCCGGACGGCGGGCGCGGCGGCGATCCGGTAGAGGCTGCCGGGCGCCACCGACCAGCCGGCGTCGCGCAGGGCGGTGACCGCGACCGTCTCGTCCGGCACCGGCACCCAGACGTTGATCCCGGTGCGCCCGTGCGCGGCCAGGCCACGCGCGGCGAGCGCGGCGACCAGTCCGTCCCGCCGCCGGTCGTAACCCTCCGCCGCGCGCCGCACCAGCTCGGAGGTGGCCGGATCACGCCAGAGCGCCAGGACCAGGTGTTGCAGCACGGTGGAGACCCAACCGGCGCCGACCTGCGCCCGGCCGGCCACCCGGGCCACCGTGGCCTCGTCGCCAGCCAGCACGGCGAGTCGCAGGTCGGGCCCGTAGGGCTTGCTCACCGACCGGACGAGGGCCCACGCCGGGGTCACCCCGGCGAGCGGGTGCAGGGGTACGCGGGCCAGCTCGGCGGCGTGGTCGTCCTCGATCAGCAGCAGGTCGGCCCGGTCGGCGAGCAGCGTACGCAGCGCCTCGGCCCGGTCGGCGGAGACGGCCGCACCGGTCGGGTTCTGGGCCCGGCTGGTCACCACCAGCGCCCGGACGCCGGCGGCCAGCGCGACCCGCACCCCGGCCACGGTCGGGCCCTCGTCGTCCACCGGCACCCCGACGGTACGCAGCCCGAGCGCGGCGATCAGGTCGAGCAGGTTGGCCCACCCGGGGTCCTCCACCGCGACCGCGTCGCCGGGCCGCAGGTGGGCGGCGAGCAGCCGCTCGATGCCGTCCAGCGCGCCGCCGGTGACGGTCAGCTCGTCGGCCGGCACCCCGTCGGCGGCGAGCCGTTCCCGGGCGGCGGCGGCCAGTTCGGGCAGGACGGCGGCTTCCGCGTACCCGGTGGCGGGCCCGAATCCGGCGGCGAGCGCGGCCAGGTGCGGCCCGAGCGGTGGTAGCAGCCGGCGGTCGGGGTGGCCGCTGGCGAGGTCGCGGGTGTCGGGGCGCGGTGGCAGCAGCAGCGCCGCACGGCGGGCGGCCACCGGCGGGCGGGGTCGGACCCGGGTGCCGAGGCGGCCGGCGGTGACGACCAGGCCACGCTGCCGCAGGTCCTGGTACGCCCGGGCGACGGTGGCCGGGCTGACGCCCAACTCGCCGGCGAGCGCCCGGACCGCGGGCAGCGGGTCGCCCGGGGCGAGCGCGCCGGCGCGGACGGCGGATTCCACGCTCGCCGAAATGGCCACCGACGTGGCACCGCTGACCTGATAACGTGCTGACACAGTTCGGAGATTGTACTAGAACAAAATCGGGAGATGGCATGTACCCCCGGACCGAGCGCACCACCGCCACCCGCACCCGCGACCGGATGCACTACGACCGGGCCACCGCCCACGCGCTGCTCGACGAGGCGTACCACTGCGCGCTGGCGTTCACCTCCGACGGCGAGCCACGCGTCCTGCCGACCCTGCACGTCCGCGTCGACGACACGCTCTACCTGCACGGCTCCACCGGCAGCCGGCCGCTGCTCGCCGCCCGGGGCGCGGACGGGCTGCCGGTCAGCGTCGCGGTCACCCACCTCGACGGGCTGGTCTACGCCCGTTCCCAGTTCCACCACAGCGCCAACTACCGCTCGGTCGTCGCGCACGGCACCGCCCGGCTGGTCACCGACGAGCGGGAGAAGGCCGCCGTGCTGACCGCGCTGGTGGAGAAGGTGGCCGCCGGCCGGTCCGCCGAGAGCCGGCCGCCGAACCGGCGCGAGCTGGCCGAGACCGCGGTGCTGGCGCTGCCCCTGCGGGAGGTGTCGGTGCGGATGCGCACCGGTGGCGTCAACGACGAGCCGACCGACGCGGAGCTGCCGTACTGGGCCGGGGTGCTGCCGCTGCGACTGACGCCGGGCCGGCCCGAACCGGACGCCGGCGTCGTCGCGCCGGTGCCGGCGTACCTGCGGTCGGCCCGCTCGCCCTGGCACGAGCCGGTGGTGCTGCGCGGCGAGCACGTCGTGCTGGAACCGCTGGACCTCGCACACGCCGACGAGCTGTACGCCGCGACCGGGGACCCGGACGTCTGGCGGCACCTCGGCGCCCGACAGCCGACCGACGTCGTCGGGATGCGGCGGATCATCGCCGGCTACCTCGACGCCCAGCAGGATGGCGAGCAGGTGTGCTGGGCGCAGCGCTGCGCCCGCACCGGCGCCGTCGTCGGCACCACCTCCTGGTACGAGATCGACCCGGCCCGCCGGTCGCTGGCGATCGGGTACACCTGGTTGGGTCGGCCGTGGTGGCGGACCGGAGTCAACACGGAGGCGAAGCTGCTGCTGCTCGCCCGGGCGTTCGAGGAGCTGGACGCGGTTCGCGTGGTCTGGCACACCGACGTCCGCAACGAGCGCTCCCAGCGGGCCATCGAACGGCTCGGCGCGTCCCGGGAGGGGGTGCTGCGGCACCACAAGCAGCGCCCCGACGGCTCCTGGCGGGACACCGTGCAGTATTCGATGCTCGCGCCGGAGTGGCCGGCCGCGCGGGCCCGGCTCCGCGCACACTGACCGGTTGGGCGGGGCCCCTTTCTACCGCAGGCGTTGGGCAGGGGCCCCGCCTTACCCCGCCTCAGGTGCCGTCGCCACCGCCACCGCCGCCGACGCCACCGCTGCCGGCCGTGCCGCCGAGGCCGTAGCCGGGCGCGACCGGCTGGTCGGGATGGCGGCTGACGTGCGCCGACTCCCGGATCGTGGCCGACCAGTCCGCGTGCGCGGCGGCTGCGGCGTGCCGATCGATGGCGTGCCGCAGCCAGCCGTCCACGGTGGCCACCCAGTCCCGCCGGTCCGCTCCGGCGTGCCAGACCCGGAACCGGCTGATGCTCTGGTGGGTCACCCCGGCCAGGGACAGCCGCCGGTCCAGCCAGAACAACACCTCCATGCCGGCCGAGTCGGTCAGCATGATCACTTCCAGCTCGGTCATCGGGCCGGCGTAGAGCGGGGCGGCCCAGAAGCCGAGCCGCTGCTGGAACGGCAGCGCCTGCGCCACCCCGGGCAGCCGGCCCTGCTGGAGTCCCGCCTGCCGCATCACGAAGCCGAGCGTGTCCAACGCGGCGAGCAGGTGCTGCTGGGTGGGCAACGGGTGGACCAGGACCGGCACCATCTCGCCCTGGTCGAGGTCCGGGTCGACGGACACCTCGGTCCGCAGCCCGGTGCGCAACGTCATCAACGGCACCCCGCCGAACACCGTCACCGGCGTCGCCCAGGGCAGCGGCACGGCGAAGTCCACCGCCCGCCGCCGCCCGCCCGGCACCACGAACCGGCCCGCGATCGGCCACTGGTGGTACTGCACCAGCCGGCGCGGCGCTCCCGGGTCCTCCGGCTCGACCTGGGTGACCAGCCCGAGGCGGATGTGCCGGACCAGGACGTCCTCGCCGTCGGCGGCCAACGTCACCCGGCCCGGCAGGCGCAGGCCCGGCCGGGTGCTCGGATTGGGCAGCGTGGTGGTGACCGAGAGCCCGGTCCAGGCCGACCCCCGCGACACCCCGGTGAGCCGCATCCCGGGGCATTCCCCCTCCCCACCCACCCACACCCGCCCCCTCCCCACCCCCTCCCCCCTCCCCTCTCGCCGCCCTGATTCACGGAAAGAGTGGCTATCCGAGGCCGGATAGCCACTCTTTCCGTGAATCTGCGCCCAGGGTGGGCGGGGTGGGGGTGGGGTGGGTGGGGTCAGCGGAGGCGGCGGCCCCTGGGGACCGGGTCGGTCTCGTCGTCGAACTCGCCGATGACCTCCTCCAGGAGGTCCTCCAGCGCGACGAAGCCGATCGGCCGGGTCGGGCCACCACCGTTGCGGACCAACGCGAGCTGGGCCTGTCGGCCCCGCATCGCCGCCACCGCCTCGGACACGGACGACTCGGCCGGCAGCGTGAACGCGTTCGTCATCAGCTCCCCGGCGGTCGCCGTCCGGCCGGTGGTCACCGCGCGTACCGCCTCCCGGACGTGCACCAGGCCGCAGACCTCGCCGCCGCTGTCGACCACGGCGAGGCGGGACCGGCCGCTGTCCCGGGAGACGTGCTCGATCCGTTCGGCGGTGTCGTCCCGGCGGACCGTGACGATCTTGTCGAACGGCTCCATCACCTGGGCCACCGTGGTGCCCTGCAACTCCAGCATGCTGGTCAGCAACTGGTGCTGCTCGGCGCCGAGCAGCCCGTGCTCCCGGGACTGCTCCAGCAGGATGCGCAGCTCGTCCGGGCCGTGCACCTGGGCGAGCTGGTCCTGCTGCTGCACGCCGACCAGCCGCAGCATCGCGTTGGCCAGCCCGTTCAGCAGCGACAGCACCGGACGGGCGATCCGGGCGAACGCCCGGAACGGCAGCGCCAGCAGCATCGCCGAGCGCTCCGCGTCGGTGATCGCCCACGACTTCGGCGCCATCTCGCCGACCACCAGGTGCAGGAACGTCACCAGGCCCAGCGCGAACACCAGCGCCACCACGTGGCTCGCCGCGTCGGGCAGACCGACCGCGTGCAGCAGCGGGCTGAGCAGGTGCTCGATGGCCGGTTCGGCCAGCGCGCCGAGGCCCAGCGTGCACAGCGTGATGCCGAGCTGCGCGCCGGCCAGCATCAGGCTCAGCTCGCGGACGCCGTCCAGCGCCGCGCGGGCCGCCCGGCCGCCACCGGCCGCCGACTGCTCCAGCCGGTACCGCTTGGCGGCGACCAGCGCGAACTCGGCCGCCACGAAGAATCCGTTGAGCGCCAGCAGCACCACGGAGAAGATCAACGCGAACCCGGGGCTCATGCCGCACCCTCCCCGGCCACGCCGGCGGTCGTCCGGAGCCGGACCGAGTCGGCGACGTGCCGGTCCACGGCCAGCACCTCCACCAGCACCCGAGGCCCGGACGGCGGCGGTTCGTCACCGTCACCGGCGAGCGCGATCTCCAGCCGGTCCCCGACCTCGGGCACCCGACCCAGCTCCCGCATCACCAGGCCGGAGAGCGTGTCGTACTCCGGCGCCTCGGGCAGTTCGATGCCGGTGCTGTCGGCGACCTCGTCGATCCGCCAGCGGGCCGGCACCACCCAGGAGCCGTCCTCCTGCCGGGCCGGCGCCCGC
The DNA here is from genome assembly GCF_044455765.1 of Micromonospora sp. NPDC051141. Lineage (NCBI taxonomy): Bacteria > Bacillati > Actinomycetota > Actinomycetes > Micromonosporales > Micromonosporaceae > Micromonospora > Micromonospora sp. NPDC051141. The sequence continues at coordinate 61,863 of NZ_JBITFD010000012.1, read as the reverse complement.
TCCGGCGGGTCGTCCTCGTCGCGGATCGGCCCGACCAGCTCCTCGGCGAGATCCTCCAGCGTGATCACGCCGGCGAACCCGCCGTACTCGTCGACCACGCAGGCCAACTGCCGGTGCCCGGACCGGAGCCGGTCCAGCACCGTCGGCAGCGGCAGCGTCTCCGGCACCAGCAACGGGGGTACGGCCACCGCGTCGACCCGGGTACGCGCCCGCTCGGCCGGCGGCACGCCCAGCACGTCGGCGATGCCGACCACGCCGATCAGGTCGTCGACGCCCTCGGCGCCGCGCACCGGGAACCGGGAGTGGCCGGTGTCGAGCATCTCGACGATCCGGCTGACCGGCTCGTCGGCCCGGACGGTGTGCACGTCGACCCGGGGCACCATGGCCTCGCCGGCGGTCAGCCCCCGGAAGTCGAGCCCCCGGTCCAGCAGGTCGGACATCTCCGCGTCGAGGTGCCCCTCCTCGCGGGACTCGGCGATGATCTGTTCCAGGTCAGCCGGGGTGGCGCCGCTGGGCAGCTCCTCGATCGGCTCGATGCCGACCCGGCGGAGCAGCCGCACGGCGGCCCGGTCGAAGAGCGTGATCAGCGGACCGGCGATCCGCAGGTAGATCAGGGTGGACCGGGACAGCGCCCGGGCCAGTGGCACGGCCCGGGCGATGGCCAGGTTCTTCGGGGCCAGCTCGCCCAGGACCATCTGCACCACGGTGGCGATGACCAGGGCCAGCGCCACCGACAGCGGCAGCGCCACCGCGCCGGACACGCCGGCCACGCCGAGCAGGTCGGCCAGCCCGGCGCCCAGGTACGGCTCGGCGACGTAACCGACAAGCAGGGCGGTCACGGTGATGCCGAGCTGGGCGCCGGAGAGCATGAAGGAGAGCCGTCCGGTCACCTCCAGGGCGCGGGCGGCGGCGCGGTCGCCACCGTCGGCGAGTTGCTTGAGCTTGCCGCGGTCCACGGCGACGTAACCGAACTCCTGCGCCACGAAATAGCCGGTGGCGGCGGTGAGCACGGTGATGAGAAGGAGACCGACGAGGATCAACACGGGAGGTTCAGGGCTCCCGGGGTCGTCGGGGAGGGAAGATGCCGGGTACGACCCGGCCGGCTACTGCTGCCCTCCGGGGCAGGAGAGTCGATCATGCGGCCCATTTTATCGGTGCCCGCTGGATGCTCGCTGAAGGTGCCGAAAAGCCTCCCCCGCGTCCGGTTCTCAGCGTCCGGCCAGCTCGTCGACGTCGAGCAGGGACCGGTCGACCCGCCCGGACCGGTAGGCGGCCCGTCCGATCATCTGCGCGGCGACCGGCGCGGTGGAGAGCTGGAAGATCGCCACCAGCGCCAGCATGCCCAGGTCCGAGCCGGTACGCAGCCGCAACGCCAGCCCGCCCAGCAACAGCAGCACGCCGAGCACCTGCGGTTTCGTGGCGGCGTGCATCCGGTCCAGGGTGTCCGGGAAGCGCACCAGCCCGATGCCGGCGACCAGGCTCAGCAGCGCGCCGCCCAGCAGCAGGAGCCCACCCGCCCAGTCCGCCACCACCGTCACGACCGTCACGATTCGGCCCGGACGGCGAAGCGGACCAGGGAGACCGAGCCCACGAAGCCGAGCAGGGAGAGCACCACCAGCACGGGCAGCGTGGTGGCGTGCCGGTTCACCGCCGCCTCCGCCCCCACCGCGCCGAGCATGGCGGCGAGCAGCAGGTCGGCGCCGACGATGCGGTCGAGCAGGGACGGGCCACGGTAGATCCGGGTCAGGGCGAGCAGCGCGGTGGCCGAGAGCAGCACGGTCAGCGCGACGGCGAGCAGGACGGTCACGGGTGGTTCCTCCGTTCGACGGGTTCGGTGTCGAGCTGGCGTACCTCGGTGGGGGCGCCGACGGCGCGGACGATGCGCCGTTCGACGGCGAGCACGCGGTCGCGGCTGCCGGTCAGGTCCTCGGGGCCGCGCACGTCGAGCACGTGCACGTAGAGCACCCCGCGCGTGCGGTCGGTGTCGAGGATCAGGGTGCCCGGCACCAGCGAGATCACCTCGGCGGTGAGCGCCAGGTTGAGGTCGGTGCGGACCCGCAGCGGCACCGCGATGATCCCGCCGCGCGGCCGGTAGCCGGGGCGCAACGCGACGGCGGCGACGTGCACGCTGGCGCTGACCAGCTCCCCGACGAACGTGCCGGCGAGCACCAGCAGCGGCCCCGGCCGCAGCCGCCCGCCGAAGGTGACCGACGGCAGCGGGAAGAAGAACAGCACCGCCGCGCCGATCGCCAGGCCGGTGAGCAGGTTGCCCCAGGAGACGTCGCCCCAGAGCAGCAGCCAGACGACGACCAGCCAGCCGAGCGCCACGGCCTGGTCGCGCCGACGGCCGCCGCGACCCACCGTCGGCGGCTCGCCGTCCGGCGTCGCGCCGCCCCGGTCCGGGCCCGGGTCGGCGGTCACGGCACGTCCCGGGGCAGCACGGCCCGCACGTACGGGGTGCGTTGGCGCAGGTCGGTGGCGGCGTCCGCGGTGACCTGGAACAGCGGGCCGGCCACCAGCGTGAGCAGCACGCCGAGCCCGACGAGCGCGGCGGTGGCACCGACCATCAGGTGGGGCAGTCGGGCGTCCGGCGTGGTGGTGGCCAGCCGCGGCGCCCGCCAGAACGCGATGTTCCACACCCGGGACGCCACGTAGAGCGTCAGCAGGCTGGTCAGCGCGCCGGCGCCGACCAGCACGGCGGGCAGCGCGCCGCCGGCCGCCACGCCGGCCTGGAGCAGGCCGAGCTTGCCGAGGAAGCCGGAGAACGGCGGGATGCCGGCCAGGTTCATCGCCGGGACGAAGAAGAGCACCGCGACCACCGGGGTGACCCGCGCCAGCCCGCCGAGCCGACGCAGGTCGGTGCTGCCGGCGCGTTCCTCGACCAGGCCGGCGACCAGGAAGAGCGTGGTCTGGACGGTGATGTGGTGCACCACGTAGAAGATCGCGCCGGACAGACCGGCGACGCTGCTCAACGCCACCCCGAAGATCATGTAGCCGATGTGGCTGACCAGCGTGAAGGAGAAGAGCCGCTTCATGTCCGACTGCGCCACCGCGCCCAGGACGCCCACCACCATCGTCAGACCGGCCACCACCATCAGCAGGCCGTCGACCTGGCCGCCGGGGAAGAGCAGCGTCTCGGTGCGGATGATCGCGTACACGCCGACCTTGGTCAGCAGGCCGGCGAAGACCGCGGTCACCGGCGCGGGCGCGGTCGGATAGCTGTCCGGCAGCCAGGCGGAGACCGGGAAGACCGCCGCCTTGATGCCGAACGCGAGCAGCAGCATGAGCTGCAACACCAGGCGTACGCCGGCGGGCAGCGCGTCCAGCCGGCCGGCGAGCTGCGCCATGTTCAGCGTGCCGGTGGCCGCGTACACCAGCCCGACGGCGGACAGGAAGAGCAGCGACGACAGGATGCTGACCACCACGTACGTCGAGCCGGTGCGCAGCCGCACCTCGGTGCCGCCCAGCGTGATCAGCACGAAGCTCGCGGCCAGCAGGATCTCGAAGCCGACGAACAGGTTGAACAGGTCCCCGGCCAGGAACGCGTTCGTCACACCGGCGGTGAGCACCAGGTAGGTGGGGTGGAAGATGCTCACCGGCGCGGTCTCGCCGGTCTCCGCCCGACCCTGGCCGATCGAGTAGAGCAGCACGCAGAGCGTGACCGCCGAGGAGACCACCACCATGAGCGCCGCCAACTGGTCGGCGACCAGCACGATGCCGACCGGCGCCGGCCACCCGCCGACGCGCACCACCACCGGCCCGTACCGGTACGCCTGCACCAGCAGCACCACCGCGACCAGCAGCACGCCGGCCAGGCAGAGCACGCTTATCGAGCGCTGCAACCGGGGCCGGCCGGTCAGCATCAGGGTCAGCGCCGCGCCGAGCAGCGGCACCACCACCGGCAGCGGCACCAGCCCCCTCACGGTGCCGCCTTCGCTCGCCGCGGAACCGGATCGCTCATGAGCCCTCGTTCCGGCGCAGCCGGCGGCGGGCCGGCTCCGGGTCGACCTGTTCCGGGTCGTCGTCCGGGCCCTCGCCGCCGAGGTCCGCGGTGGCCACCTCGTTGCGCTCGGCCAGCCGGACGGTCTGCCGGTCCTCCAGGTCGTCCTGCACCTCGTCGTCGCCGCTGGTGTACCAGCTCCGGTAGGCCACCGCGAGCAGGAACGCGGTCAGCCCGAACGTGATCACCACGGCGGTGAGCACCATGGCCTGCGGCAGGGCGTCGCTCATGTCGCCGGCCGGCGCGGTGCCGACCAGCGGGGCGGCGCCGGACCGCCCGCCGAGCAGGATGAGCAGGTTCACCCCGTTGCCGAGCAGGACGACGCCGAGCAGGATCCGGGTCAGGCTGCGTTCCAGCAGCAGCGTGACGCCGGTGGCGACGAGCACTCCGACCGCCAGCACCAGCACCAACGTCGGCCCGGTCACGCGCCCGGCCCCTCACGCCGGACCGTCAGGCCACGGCCCGGCTCGCCGGCCGCCTCGACGTGCCGGTCCACCTCGGCGCCCAGGCTGCGCAGGATGTCCAGCACCAGCCCGACCACCACCAGATAGACGCCGATGTCGAAGAAGAGCGACGTGACCAGGTAGAAGTGGCCGATCAGCGGCAGCCACAGATCCACCTTGACGCTCTGTAGCACCTCGCCGCCGAGCACCAGACCGAGCACGCCGACGCCGACCGAGACCGCCAGGCCGGCACCGAGCACCATGCCGGCCCCGACCGGCGCGGCCTCGGCCAGCTCGTACCGCCCGCCGGCCAGGTAGCGGAGGGCCAGCGCGAGGCCGGCGACCAGCCCGCCGGAGAACCCACCGCCCGGCGCGTTGTGCCCGGAGAAGAGCAGGAACAGCGAGAAGAGCAGCACGGTGTGGAAGATCAGCCGGGTGACCACCTCGAACACGATCGAGCGCCGCCGCTCGTGCAGCGTCTGCCCGCCGCGCAGCCAGACCGTACGGCCGGGGCGCGGCACCGCCGGGCGGGGGCGGCGCGGGCGCGGCCCGGTGCGGGAGCGCTCGAAGATCAGGCTGGCCACCCCGGTCGCGGTCACCACCAGCACCGAGATCTCGCCCATGGTGTCCCAGGCCCGGATGTCCACGAGCGTCACGTTGACGACGTTGCGGCCATACCCCTGCGCGACCGCGAGGTCGGGGAACGCCGCGGAGATCGACGGCGCCCGGCGGGCACCGGCCGCGGTCAGCGCCAGGCCGGCCATCACCAGGCCGGCGGCGACGCCGATTGCCCGCCGCAGCCACCGACTGCGGCGCAGCGGTCGGGCCGAGAAGCGTTCCGGCAGCCGGCGCAGCACCAGCACGAAGACGGCGATGGTGGCGGTCTCCACCAGGAACTGGGTGAGCGCCAGGTCCGGCGCGCCGTAGAGGACGAACATCATCGCGGTGCCGTAGCCGGTCACGCCGACCAGCAGCATGGCGGTGAGCCGGCGGCGCGCGCCCACCGCGAGCACCGCCGCGACCGCGATCACCACGCACACCACCAGTTGGGTCGGATTGTCCCAGGGCGCCAGCCCGACCCGCCACGGCGCGGTGGCCACCATCGCCCCGCCCGGCACGAACACCAGGACGAGCAGCACGGTGCCGAGGTACTGCGGCAGCGAACCGCGCTGGGTGACGCCGGTGACCTCGATGGCGAGCCGGTCGAACCGGTGGATCATCCACTCGTACCCCTGGTTGCCGCCCACCGGCGACCGCAGCCGGGCCAGCGCGGGGGCGAGCGGGCCGCGGGCCAGGTGCAGCAGCGCGCCGCCGGCCAGCACCAGCGCGGAGAGGCCGAGCGCCACGGTGGGCCCGTGCCAGAGCGCCAGATGCTCCTCGACCGGGCCGAACAGCTCGGCGTACGGCTGGAGCAGGCCGCCCACCCAGCCGGCGGTCAGGCCGGCGGCGAGCCCGGCCACGGCCAGCAGCGCCGGGGGCACGACCATCGCCACCGGCGGTCGGTCCAGCACGGTGTCCCGGACCCCGGGTCGGGTGCCGAACGCGCCCCACAGGAAGCGGATGCTGTAGCCCGCCGTCAACGCGCTGCCGGCGACCAGCACCACCAGCACCCACGGCCGGTCGGTGAACGCGGCGAGCACGCCTTCCTTGGCCACGAAGCCGAGCAGCGGCGGGACGCCGGCCATCGACGCGGCGGCCAGCGCGGCGACGGTGGCCAGCAGCGGCGCGGCCCGGCCCACGCCGGACAGGTCCCGCAGATCCCGGCTGCCCGTGGCGTGGTCGAGGAGCCCGACGACGAGGAAGAGCGCGGCCTTGAACAGCGCGTGCGCGGCCAGCAGGGCGACGCCGGCCAGCGCCGCGGCCGGGGTGCCCGCCCCGAACGCCACCGCCAGCAGGCCGAGCTGACTGACCGTGCCGTACGCCAGCAGCAGTTTCAGGTCGCACTGCCGCAGCGCCGCCCAGCCGCCGCCGACCAGCGTGACCAGCCCGGCGACCACGGTGACCGGCCGCCACGGCCCGGCCGGGGCGAGCGCCGGGCCGAGCAGCCCGATCAGGAAGATGCCGGCCTTCACCATCGCCGCCGCGTGCAGGTACGCGCTGACCGGGGTCGGGGCGGCCATCGCCACCGGCAGCCAGGCGTTGAACGGGAACACCGCGGACTTGGCCAGCGCGCCGGTCAGGATCAGCAGCACGGCGGTGGCCAGGTACCCGCCGCCGGGCAGCGGCGCGGCGGCCACGGCCGACCAGCGGTAGCTCCCGGCGTGGTGGCCGAGCAGCAGGAAGCCGACCAGCATGGCCAGCCCGCCCAGCGTGGTGACGGTGAGCGCCTGGGCGGCGGCCCACCGGCTGGCCCGGCGTTCGGCGCTGTGCCCGATCAGCAGGTAGGAGAAGACGGTGGTCAGCTCCCAGAAGACGTAGAGCAGCAGCAGGTCGTCGGCGACGACGAGGCCGAGCATCGCGCCGGCGAACGCGACCAGCACGGCGGCGAACCGGGCCAACCCCACCGAGCCGGGTGGGAAGTAGCCGGCGGAGTAGACGAGCACCAGCGCGCCGACGCCGCCGACCAGCAGCAGCATCAGCCAGGACAGCGTGGTGACCCGCAGGGCCAGGTCGAACCGGAGCTGCGAGATCCAGGGGTACGTCTCGACCACCGCGCCGCCGTGGCGTACCGCGCCGGTGTGCGCCACCGCCCAGCCGGCCGTGGCCGCCGGGGCGAGCGCCAGCAGCAGGCAGGCGCGCGGGCCCCACCTGCGGACCAGCAGCGGGGCGAGCAGCGCCGCCACCAGGTGCAGGATCAGCAGGACGAGCACGCGTACTCCCGGTCGAGGTACAGCGCGGGGGCACGCTGCGGGTACGACCGATCACACGCCACTTCCCCACCCGCCGCGCCGTTTTCCCCGAAACCCGTCAGGGGAAGCGGGCCGGGTTTCGGCGGGGGTCGCCGGGCTGGGTCGGGTGGTTGAGCTGGCGGGCGGCCCGGTCCACCACGCGCTGGGCGGCGGCGAGGGAGCGGACCGGGAGCCGGGTGTCGCGACTCTCCCGGCGCAGCACGAAGTAGTGCACCGCGGCGCGGACCAGCGCGCGGTCGGCGGCGCTGGACCGGGCGGTGGCGACGACCAGCTGACGCAGGCGCTCGGCCAACTCCTCGGCCAGCTTCAGCTCCGGGCCGTGCAGACCGGCGCGGAGCGAGGCGAGCCGGCTGTCGACCTTGCGGATGAGCACGTCGGTGCCGGGTCGAGAGCCTCGCTCCTCAACGGTCATTCACGCCTCCACCCACGCCACGTTGCGAGTGAAGTTACTTTATGTTGCATGCCGCAAGCAAGCAGTTAAGTGAGACTTAACGGAACAAATCCCCTATTCGTCGCGTCAATTGTCCGCCCGGTACGGAACCACCCCGGCGACGGGCCGGATGTCGTACCGGCGGGGCAGGATGGTGCCGTGGCGGACGAGGTGGCCCCGGCCGACGGGGTGCTGGCGGAGTTCGGCGCGGCGACCCGGGAGTGGTTCACCGCGGCGTTCGCCGCGCCCACGCCGGCCCAGGCGGGCGCCTGGCGCTCGATCGCCGCCGGTCACCACGCGCTCGTGGTCGCCCCGACCGGCTCCGGCAAGACGCTCGCGGCGTTCCTCTGGTCGCTCGACCGGTTGGGCAAGGAGCCTCCGCCGGCCGACCCCCGGCGGCGGTGCCGGGTGCTCTACGTCAGCCCGCTCAAGGCGCTCGCCGTCGACGTGGAGCGCAACCTGCGCACCCCGCTCATCGGCATCCGGCAGGCCGCCACCCGGCTCGCGCTCGCCCCGCCCGACATCACCGTCGGCATGCGCACCGGCGACACCCCGGCCGACGAGCGGCGGGCCTTCGCCCGCACCCCGCCGGACGTCCTCATCACCACGCCCGAGTCGCTGTTCCTGCTGCTCACCTCCGCCGCCCGCGACTCGCTGCGCGGGGTGGACACGGTGATCGTCGACGAGGTGCACGCGGTGGCCGGCACCAAGCGCGGCGCCCACCTGGCGCTCTCCCTGGAACGCCTCGACGCGCTGCTGGAGCGGCCCGCCCAACGCATCGGGCTGTCCGCCACGGTGCGCCCGATCGACGTCTGCGCCCGCTTCCTCGGCGGCGCCCGCCCGGTCGACGTGGTGCAGCCGCCGGCCGACAAGACCATCGAGGTCAGCGTCCAGGTGCCGGTGGAGGACATGACCCGCCTCGACGAGCAGGAGCCCCCGGAGGACGAGCTGGGCGGGCTCGGCCCGCGCCGGCCCTCGATCTGGCCGGCCGTCGAGGAGCGGGTGCTCGCGTTGATCCGCGCGCACCGGTCCACGATCGTGTTCACCAACTCGCGGCGGGGGGCGGAGCGCCTCTGTGCCCGCCTCAACGAGCTGGCCGCCGAGGAGGCGGAGGCGGCGTCCGCCCCGCAGGGCAGCCGCGTGGCCCGGGGCGGGGAGCCGGTGCGCGTATCCGATCTGCTGCCCGGCGTCGACGGCCCGCCGGCCGGCGACCGGGCCGGGCCGGTGCGCGCGCCCCGGCAGCCGGCCGAGGTGATGGCGCAGTCCGGGGCCGCGGCCGGGGCGCCGTCGGTGATCGCGCGGGCGCACCACGGCAGCGTCTCCCGGGAGGAGCGCAAGCACATCGAGGAGGCGCTCAAGTCCGGTCAGCTTCCCGCCGTGGTGGCCACCTCCAGCCTGGAGCTGGGCATCGACATGGGCGCGGTCGACCTGGTGGTGCAGATCGAGGCGCCGCCGAGCGTCGCGGCCGGGCTGCAACGGGTGGGCCGGGCCGGGCACCAGGTCGGCGCCGTCTCCCGGGGCGTGGTCTTCCCCAAGCACCGCGGCGACCTGCTCTCCTGCACGGTGGTCGCCGAGCGGATGGGCGAGGGCGCGATCGAGGAGCTGCACTACCCGCGCAACCCGCTCGACGTGCTGGCCCAGCAGATCGTCGCGATGGTGGCGTTGGAGCCGTGGCCGCTCGGCGACCTGGCCGTGCTGGTGCGGCGCGCGGCGCCCTTCGCCGAGCTGCCCGACTCGGCGCTGCACGCGGTGCTCGACATGCTTTCCGGCCGCTACCCGTCCACCGCCTTCGCCGAGCTGCGTCCCCGGCTGGTCTGGGACCGCGCCACCGACGTGCTGACCGGCCGGCCCGGCGCCCAGCGGCTCGCGGTGACCAGCGGCGGCACCATTCCCGACCGGGGGCTGTTCGGCGTCTTCCTGGCCGGGGCCGAGCGGGCCGCGCGGGTCGGCGAGCTGGACGAGGAGATGGTCTACGAGTCGCGCGTCGGCGACGTGTTCCTGCTCGGCTCGTCGTCCTGGCGCATCGAGGAGATCACCCCCGACCGGGTGCTGGTCTCCCCCGCGCCGGGGCAGGCCGCGCGGATGCCGTTCTGGAAGGGCGACCAGCTCGGCCGGCCGGTCGAGCTGGGCCGTGCGATCGGCGCCCGGGTCCGTGCGCTGCTGCGACAGTCCGACGCCGACGCGGTGGCGGCGCTGCGCGCCGGCGGGCTGGACGACTGGGCCGCCGGCAACCTGATGACGTACCTCCGCGAGCAGAAGGCGGCCACCCGGTCGCTGCCCGACGACCGGACGGTGGTGGTCGAGCGCTTCCGCGACGAGCTGGGCGACTGGCGGCTCGCCGTGCACTCGGTGCTCGGCGCCCGGGTCAACGGCCCGTGGGCGCTCGCCATCGGCCGCCGGCTGGCCGAACGCTACGGTGTGGACGCCCAGGTCATGCCCTCCGACGACGGCATCGTGGTGCGACTGCCGGACACCGCCGAGGAGCCGCCCGGCGCGGACGTGGTGGTCTTCGAGCCGGACGAGATCGCCCAGCTCGTCGAGGAGTCGGTCGGCACGTCGGCGCTGTTCGCCGCCCGGTTCCGTGAGTGCGCGGCCCGCTCGTTGCTGCTGCCCCGCCGCGACCCGCGCCGCCGGCAGCCGCTCTGGGCGCAACGTCAGCGCGCCGCGCAACTGCTCGACGTGGCCCGCGAGTACGCCGACTTCCCGGTCACCCTGGAGGCCGCCCGGGAGTGCCTCCAGGACGTCTTCGACCAGCCGGCCCTCGGCGGGCTGATGCGCGACCTGGCCGCCCGCAAGGTGCGCCTGGTCGAGGTGGAGTCCGAACGCCCGTCCCCGTTCGCCAGGTCGCTGCTGTTCGGGTACGTCGGGGCGTTCCTCTACGAGGGCGACGCGCCGCTGGCCGAGCGGCGGGCCGCCGCGTTGGCGCTCGACTCCGGGCTGCTGGGCGAGCTGCTCGGCCGGGTCGACCTGCGGGAGCTGCTCGACCCGGCGGTGCTCGCCGAGACCGAGCGGCAGTTGCGGTGGCGCACCGAGCAGCGGCGGCCCCGCGACGCCGAGGACGTGGTCGAGCTGCTCCGGGTGGTCGGCGACCTGAGCCCGGCCGAGCTGGCCGAGCGCGGGGTGCCGGAGGCGTGGCCGGTGGAGCTGGCGGCGGCCCGCCGGGTGCTGCGGGTCCGGGTCGCCGGCGAGGACCGCTGGGTGATCGTCGAGGACGCCGCCCGGCTGCGCGACGCGCTCGGGGTGGCCCTGCCGGTGGGGGTGGCCGAGGCCCACCTCGCGCCCGTGGCCGATCCGCTCGGTGACCTGGTCGCCCGGTACGCGCGCACCCACGGCCCGTTCGCGGCGGCCACCTGCGCCGCCCGGTTCGGGCTCGGGGTGTTCGTGGTCGAGCAGGCGCTGCGCCGGCTCTCGGCGACCGGTCGGGTGGTCTCCGGCGAGTTCGCCCCGGACAGCGTCGGCACCCAGTGGTGCGACGCGGAGGTGCTGCGCCTGCTGCGCCGCCGTTCCCTGGCGGCGCTGCGCCGGGAGATCGAGCCGGTGCCGCCCCGGGCGCTGGCCGCGTTCCTGCCCCGCTGGCAGCAGGTCGGCTCGTCGGCCCGGGGCGTCGAGGCGGTCGCCGCCGCCGTGGAGCAGGTGCAGGGCACCACCGTGCCGGCGTCCGCGCTGGAGCGTCTGGTGTTGCCGGCCCGGGTCGCCGACTACTCGCCGGCCCAGCTCGACGAGCTGTGCGCCGGCGGCGAGGTGGTCTGGGCCGGCGCCGGCGCGATCTCCGGCGGCGACGGGTGGGTGACGCTGGCGTACGCCGACGTCGCGCCGCTGCTGCTGCCGCCACCGGACGAGGCGTTGACGCTCACCCCGCTGCACGAGGCCGTGCTCGACGCGCTCGGCGACGGGCAGGCGCTGTTCTTCCGGTCGCTCTCCGATCGGGTCGGCGCCACCGACGACGCCGCGTTGTCGGCAGTGGTGTGGGACCTGGTCTGGGCCGGCCACCTGACCAACGACACGCTCGCGCCGCTGCGGGCCGCGCTGGGCGCGGGTGGGGCACACCGGTCCCGGCCGGCGGCGCCGCGCACCCGCTACCGCCGGCCCGGTCGGGTGGCGCTGCCCAGCCGGGGCGGCCCGCCGACCATGGCCGGCCGCTGGTCCCGGCTGCCGGAACGCGACCTGGACCCGACCCGTCGGGCCGCCGCCCTGGCCGACCTGCTGCTGGAACGGCACGGGGTGGTGACCCGGGGCGCGGTGGTGGCGGAGCAGGTGACAGGTGGTTTTGCGGCGGTCTACCCGGTGCTGTCGGCGTTGGAGGAGCGCGGGGCGGCCCGACGCGGCTACTTCGTCGAGGGCCTGGGCGCGGCCCAGTTCGCGGTGCCCGGCGCGGTCGACCGGATCCGCGCGCTGGCCGACGACAGCCGGGACCGGGGCGGCGGCCCGACCGTGGTGCTGGCGGCCACCGATCCGGCGAACCCGTACGGCGCGGCGCTGCCCTGGCCGGACCGCGTCGTCGACTCGGGCGACGGGGCGGCACCCGCCACCGGTCACCGGGCCGGGCGCAAGGCGGGCGCGCTGGTGGTGCTGGTCGGCGGTGACCTGGTGCTCTATGTGGAGCGGGGCGGGCGGACGATCCTCTCGTTCACCGACGACACCGACGCGCTCGGGGCGGCCGGCAAGGCGCTCGCGGACGCGGTGCACTCCGGCGCGCTCGGCGCGATCTCGGTGGAGCGCGCCGACGGCGAGGCGGTGCACTCCTCCCCGCTGCGCGACGCGCTGACCGCGGCCGGGTTCCGGGCCACCCCCCGGGGCCTGCGCCTGCGCGGCTGATCCGCCCGGAACCGGCCGGCACCACTCCGGCTGGCTCAGCCCCAACCGACCGGCACCGCACGGCTGGCCCGGCCCTGATCGACCGGCACCGCACGGACCGGCCGGCGGCACGGCCGGCTCCCGCCCGGACCGGACGACGCCGCACGGCTGGCTCAGCCCCAACCGACCGGCACCGCACGGCTGGCCCGGCCCTGATCGACCGGCACCGCCCGGACCGGCCGGCGGCACGGCCGGCTCCCGCCCGGACCGGCCGACGCCGCACGGCCACGGCGGGAGGGCGGGGCGACGTCTCGCTAGGGTGGCCGGAGACGACGAGGAGGAGCCGATGGCGAGTCATCCGGACGGCCCACCGGTGACGCGCCGGCCGTGCGTCTCGCTGACCACCGACTACGGGTTGGCGGACGGTTTCGTCGCGGCCTGCCACGGGGTGCTCGCGCGGCTCGCGCCGACCGCCCGGCTGATCGACGTGACGCACCTGGTGCCGCCGGGCGACGTTCGCCGGGGCGCTGCGGTGCTGGCGCAGACCGTGCCGTACCTGCCGGTCGGGGTGCACGTCGGGGTGGTCGACCCGGGGGTCGGCACCGAGCGGCGCGGCATCGCGCTGGCCACGCCCGGCGGGCTGCTGGTCGGGCCGGACAACGGCCTGCTCCTGCCCGCGGCGGAGGCGCTCGGCGGGGTGACCGCCGCGGTGGAGCTGACCAACCCGGCGTGGCTCGCGCCCGCCGTGTCCCGCACCTTCCACGGGCGGGACGTGTTCGTGCCGGTGGCCGCCCGGCTGGCGCTCGGCGCGCCGCCGGGCGGGGCCGGGCCGGCCGTCGACCCGGCCACCCTGGTCCGGCTGCCGGAGCCGGTCGTCCGGGCGGCGGACGCCGGGTTCGACGCCGAGGTGCTCACCGTCGACCACTTCGGCAACGTCCAGCTCGCCGCGCCGGGCCCGCTGCTCGACGGCCTGCCGTCCCGGGTGCTGGTGAACGGGCGCGAGGCCGTGCACGGCCGCACGTTCGGCGACGCCGCTCCCGGCGGACTGGTCGCCTACGTCGACTCGGCCGGCCTGGTGGCCGTGGCCGTGCACACCGGCCGCGCCGCCGACGTCCTCGCCCTCTCCCCCGGCGACCTGGTCACCGTCACCACCCCCTGACCTCGGCGATCTTGCGGTTCGGGCCCCGACAAAACGGCCGAAAGCCGCGCCGGACGGGCCGCAACTGCAAGATCCCCGGGGCGGGGGGTGGGTCAGCAGCGGGGGACGGGGGGGCCGGAGATCGAGGACAGGTACGCGTGGCTGACGTAGGTGCCGCCGACCAGGCGGTACCACCGGGTCGTGGTGCGGTAGGTGCCGGCGACGCGCTCGCCGGTCAGGTAGCACTGCACCGGCACCTGCGCGTGGGTGGCGGCGAGGCCCCGGCTCGCGTACGAGGTGCCCGCCCCGGTGCGCAGGGTCAGCGGCCCGGAGCCGACCACCGCCCGCGCCCCGCCCCCGGTCCAGAGCAGGGTCACGTTCACCCATGCGTTGTCGGTGAGCCGCAACCCGTCCCAGAACGTGCCGTCGGCCAGGTCCAGCCCGGCCGGGTTGCGCACGACCCGCCCGAACTGGTCCCGCCCGCCGTGGTAGCCGTCCTCGTAGGCGGCCTGTGCCTCGGGCCGGCCCTGCGGCAGGTCGCGCCAGTTCTCCCGGACGGTCGGCGGGTTCCACCAGTCGTCCCGGGTGTTCCACGGGCCGACGTCCCAGACCGGGGCGTACTCGCACCGGCTGCCGCTGGTGGTGCAGACCTTGACCGTGTAGTCGCCGGTGCCCCGGGGGGAGAGGCCGCGCCGGGTGGGCAGCGCGGCGAAGTGGTCGCGTGCGCCGACGACGTGCCCGTTGGCGGTGACGCCGCCGACCAGGCCGATCCGGGTCGCGTACACCCGGTAGGTGCGCCCGGCGGTGGGCTGGGTCGCGGCGGTGGTGGCCTGGTCGGCGGCGAGCGTCAGGTCGGTCACGGTGGCCTCGGCGGCGGCGCCCGGCGCGGTCAGCACGACGCGCGCCTGGACCCGGGTGACCGGCTGGTCGAAGACGGCCTCGGTGGCGTCGCGCCACTCGGTCCAGCCGCCGGCCCGCCAGCCGCGTACCTCGGCCGTCGCCGTGCCGCCGTCGCCGGTGCGGGCGGCGAGCCGGGCGCGTACCCGGGTGGCGGGCCGGTCCAGCGCGCGCGGCGCGGCGAGCAGGATGCCCTCGGCGACCGGGCCGGACGCGGCGGCGGGGCGGGTCCGGGCGGCGGGGCGGGGGTCGGCCAGCCGCAGGCGGCCGGCGCGCCAGGTGACGTTGACGTCGTCGCCACCGGCGACGGCGAGGTCGGCGGACCAGCGTTCTCCTCCGGTGGCGCGGGCCGGCGCGGCGGACGCGGCGGCGGGCAGGCCGGCGGTGGCGGTGAGCAGAGCGGTCAGGGCGATGACGGTACGACGGGCTCGGGCCATGGGATTCTCCTCAGAACCCCCTGATCCTGTCCGCTATCAGCACAAAAAAGAATATCGGTGCAGATAGCGAAACATGTGAATTCCGTTCGGTGGGCGACAATGGCGGGGTGCCCGAAGGTGACACCGTCTGGAACACCGCCCGCGTCCTGCACCGCGCGCTGGCCGGGGCCCGTCTCACCGGGTCGGACTTCCGCGTGCCGCAGCTCGCCACCACCGACCTGACCGGCTGGACCGTGCGCGAGTCGGCCAGCCGCGGCAAGCACCTGCTGCTGCGCCTCGCCGGTCCGGCCGGCGAGGACCGGACGCTGCACTCGCACCTGCGGATGGACGGCGCGTGGCGGGCGTACGCCCCGGGCGAGCGGTGGTCGGCCCGACCGGCGCACCTGATCCGGGTGGTGCTCCGCTCCGCCGGCGCGGTAGCGGTCGGCTACCACCTGCACGAGCTGGCGCTGATCCCGACCGCCGAGGAGGAGTCGCTCGTCGGTCACCTCGGTCCGGACCTGCTCGGTGCGGACTGGGACCCGGCCGAGGCGGTCCGCCGGCTGGCCGCGCACCCGGAGCAGAGCATCGGCGAGGCGCTGCTCGACCAGCGCAACCTGGCCGGGGTGGGCAACCTCTACAAGTGCGAGGTGCTGTTCCTGCGTGGGGTGTCGCCGTGGACACCGGTGCGCGACGTGCCCGACCTGGCCGGCACCGTGGCGCTGGCCCAACGGCTGCTGGCGGCGAACCGGGGCCGCTGGACCCAGAGCACCACCGGGGTGCTGCGCCGGGGCGGCACCAGTTACGTCTACGGCCGCCGGGCCCAGCCGTGCCGGCGCTGCGGGACCGCGATCCGCAAGGAGGAGCTGGGCGAGCGGGTGACCTACTGGTGCCCGGTCTGCCAGCCGGAGCGGACGTGACATGCAACTTCCACGAACCGCATAAGATCACCCGAGATACGGACGATTGGGTACTTCCCTCCCGCCCGTCCGGCGTCGCATGCTGCGGTGGACCGCTCACCGATCGTCAGCAGCGCGTACGCCCGCCACGCCGGGGTGACGGCCGGCGCGCCCCGATCCCGGGGAGAGCCATGGTGCTGTTCCGCAGACTCCGGCCGGGCCGGCCGGACCGGGCCGCCACGGTCGCCGAGGAGACCGCGCCCACCGTCCCGACCGCCCGCGCCGCCGACGAGACGCCCGCCGGACCGGCCGAACCCACCGGACCGGCCCCCCTCGACCCGGGCGGGGTGCCGCGCCTGTTCGGTCCGGTGCCGAACACCGCCGGCAGCCCGCTGCCCACGCTCGACCCGGACAGCCGCCCGGTCCCCGGCACCGGCCTGCGCAAGTTCGTCGACCCGTTGCCGCTGCCGGGCCGGCCGCCCACCGCCGGGCTCGGCGCCCGACTGCCGGTCGCGGTGCCGGACACCATCACCTGGCCGGGCTGCGACTACTACGAGATCGGCCTCCAGGAGTACGCGCAGCGCCTGCACCGGGACCTGCCGGCCACCCGGCTGCGTGGCTATCGCCAGCTCAACCTGGGCACGGACGGGTCCGGCCACAACACGGTGAGCCCGCCCGACCGGCCCTGGCACCTCGGACCGATGATCATGGCCCGGCGCGGCCGGCCGGTCCGGATCAAGTTCATCAACCAGCTCCCCACCGGCCGGGCCGGCGAACTGTTCCTGCCGGTCGACGAGACGGTCGACGGGGCCGGGACCGGGCCGCTCGACGGTCCCGCGCCGTACCCGCAGAACCGGGCCGTGCCGCACCTGGCCGGCGCGCGGACCGCCTGGATCAGCGCCGGCAACCCGTGGCAGTGGGTGACCCCGGCCGGCGAGATCACCCCGTACCCGGTCGGGGTGGGGGTGACGCCGGTGCCGGACATGCCGGCGCCCGGCGCGGGCGCCACCACGCTCTACTTCCCGAACGACCAGAGCGGCCGGCTGATGTGGCTGCACGACAACACGCTCGGCCTGTCCCGGCTCACCGTCTACGCCGGGCAGCTCGCGCTCTACCTGCTCACCGACCCGGCCGAGGACCGCCTCGTCGCCGACGGCGTGCTCCCCGCCGACCAGCTCCCGCTGGTGGTCGAGGACAAGACGTTCGTCCCCGACGACGCGCAGCTCGCCGCGCAGGACCCGACCTGGGACCGGGACCGCTGGGGCGCCAAGGGCAGCCTCTGGCACCCGCACGTCTACCAGCCCCGGCAGAACCCGTACCGGACCAGCGGCACGAACCCGACCGGGCGGTGGGACTACGGGCCGTGGGCGCACGACCCGGACGGCGGGACCAGCCCCTGGGTCGCCCCGGTGCCCAACCCGCACCACGACCCGGTCACCGAACCCGACGAGCCGCCGCTGGTCCCGGGCGTGCCGCACCCCTCGGCGGTCCCCGCGGCGTACGGGGACACGCCGCTGGTCAACGGCGTCGCGTACCCGTACCTGGAGGTCGAGCCGAAGGCGTACCGGTTCCGGATCCTGAACGCCTGCGCGGACCGGGCGCTCAACCTCCAGCTCTACCGGGCCGCCTCGGACGGGCCGATGTGGACGCCGGACGGCGACGCGGCCGACCCGCGCGCCGGCGAGGTGCCGATGGTCGAGGCGGTACGCGGGCCGGGGCGGCCGGCGTACTGGCCGGTGGACGGGCGCGACGGCGGCGTGCCCGACCCGGCCGCCGCCGGGCCGGAGCTGATCCAGATCGGCAACGAGGGTGGCCTGCTGCCGGCGCCGGTGGTGCTGACGAACCAGCCGGTCGGCTACCGCTACGACCGGCAGGACCCGACCGTGCTCAACGTGGACGGGCACACGCTGCTGCTCGCGCCCGGCGAACGCGCCGACGTGGTGGTGGACTTCTCCACCGTGCCGCCGGGCCGCACGCTGATCCTCTACAACGACGCCCCGGCCCCGCTGCCCCGCTTCGATCCGCGCTACGACCACCACACCGGCGCCGCCGACCGCACCGGCGCGGGCGGCCTGCCGCCGACCCACCCCGGCTACGGCCCGAACACGCGCACGCTGCTCCAGATCCGGGTGGTCGGCAGCCCGGCGCCCCGCTACGACAGGCGGCGGCTGGCCGCCCGGCTGCCCGCCGCGTACGCGCAGAGCCAGCCGCCGCCGATCGTGCCGCAACCGGCGTACGACCCGGCGTTCGGCACCCGCACCGCCGGCCCGACGCTGGTCCCGGCGCGTGCCACCTCGGTCACGTTCACCCCGGCCGGCGGGTCCGGCCCGGTCACGCTGCCGCTGGCGGTGAAGTCGGTCGGGCAGGTGTTCGAACCCCGGCACGGCCGGGCGGTGGGGCGACTCGGGGTCGGCCACCCGCTGGCCGGCCCGCTCGCGCCGGCCGTGCTGCCGCTCGGCCCGGCCGACCCGGTCACCGAGGAGCTGTTCGTGACCGACCCGACCGTGCCGGTGGGCGCGCC
Source organism: Micromonospora sp. NPDC051141 (assembly GCF_044455765.1). Classification (NCBI taxonomy): domain Bacteria; kingdom Bacillati; phylum Actinomycetota; class Actinomycetes; order Micromonosporales; family Micromonosporaceae; genus Micromonospora; species Micromonospora sp. NPDC051141. The sequence goes on along the minus strand of NZ_JBITFD010000012.1, from coordinate 43,476 downwards.
GACGGACGGCACCCAGCTCTGGCGGATCGTCGGCGACACGGACCGGACCCATCCGGTGCACGTGGCGGGCGTCGACGTGCAGGTGGTCAACCGGGTCGGCTGGGACGGCACGCTCCGCCCACCGGATCCGGGCGAGCTGGGCTGGAAGGACACCGTCCGGGTCAACCCCCGGGAGGACGTGGTGGTGGCGTTGCGCCCGGTCGCGCCCGCCCTGCCGTTCACGGTCGGCGACAGCGTACGGCTGCTCGATCCGAGCCGCCCGGCCGGCGCGCGGCTGGACGCCGGCCCGCTCAGCCCGGTCGACGGCCGGCCCGCGACGGTGGTCAACCAGGTGGTCAACCTGGGCTGGGAGTACCGCTGGCAGACGCGCTCGGCGGGGCTGCGCGACCAGGGCATGAGCCGGCCGCTGGTGCTGCGGGTGTCGCCCCGGGCGCCCACCGGCCTGACCGCCACGCCGGTGCCCGGCTCGGCCACCGCGCTGCCGGCCATCGCGCTGGCCTGGACCGGCAACGGCAGCCGCCCGCCGGCCACCAGCCATCGGCTGCAACGCGCCACCGACAGCGCCTTCACGACCGACCGCACCGAGCTCACCGTGGCCGCCACCGCGACCCGGTACACGGACGCGACGGTCACCCCCGGCGTCACCTACCACTACCGGATCCGCGCCGAGAACGCGGCTAGCTGCTCGGCCTGGTCGAACGACGCGCCGGCGGAGGTGCGGCTGACCGCGCCGTCCCGGCTGACCGCGGCGGTTCCGCCGGCCGCCCCGCTGCGGGTGGCGTTGCGCTGGGCGAACCACTCCTTCGCCACCGGGGTGGACGTGCAGCGGGCCACCAACCCGACGTTCACCAGCGGGCCGGGCACCACGGCGATCACCGTCGGCGAGGCCCACCTGGACCCGGTCGTCGCCCCGGACACCACGTACTACTACCGGGTACGCACCACGTACCTCGGCGCGGCCTCCCCCTGGTCGACGGTGGCCACGGTGACCACGCCGCCCCGGCCGGCCGCGCCCACCCGGGTCTCCGCCACCGCCGGCGCGCCGGCCCCGGACAGCACCACGGTGACGCTGAGCTGGTCGGCGTCGACGCCGGTCGGGCCGGGCGCCGGCTTCCTCGTCGAACGTGCCACCGACGCCGGCTTCACCCGGGACCCCACCACGTTCCGCGTCACCGGTCGCGGCTTCACCAACACCGCCCTGCCGCCCGGCGTCACCTACTACTACCGGGTGCGCGCGACGAACATCGTCGGCACCTCCCCGTGGACCCCCCCGATCCAGATCACCACCCCGGGCTGACCGCCGCCCTCCTCCCCCGCCATGGGCGCGAACGGCGCCTGCGGGCTGCGGGCTGCGGGCTGCGAAGGAGGCATCACTTCTGACTGGTATACCTCAGAGGCATAATTATGCCTCTGAGGTATACCAGCTTTTGCTGAGCTACTCTGAACGGCCATTACCCTCGGTGATGACGGACGAGGTCGAACCGCTCGCGGCGGTGGTCGACCGCGGCGGTCAGGGGGTGCGCAGCGGGGTGCGGAGTTCGGCCAGCGCGGAGGCCACGCCGTGCAGCAGGTCCGTGGCCTCCGTCAGGCGGGTCGCGGCCGGGTGCGCGGTGTTCGGACGGGCGTCCTCGGCGACGTAGCCGGCGGCGGCCACCACCAGCCGCTCGTAGGCGGCCACGCCCTCCTCCAGTTGGGCGACGAGCGTGGCGTGCACCTCGGCGAGCGGCCCGCGCGGGGCCAACTTCAGCGCGCGCTCCACGCCGGCTACCCGTCCGGCCAGCTCACGCAGGGAATGGTCCGCCTCGGCGGCCTCCCGGACCGCCGGCTCGGCCAGCCCGGTCAGCCGGCCGGCCAGCCCGCCGAGGGTGAGCGCGGCGCGGTCCAGCCGGGCCCACGGCTCGGCCGCGGAGGTGCCGCGCAGCGCGAGGCGGGACCGGACGCGGCGTACCTCGGCGAGGACGCCGGGGCCGACGGGCAGCCGCTCGACGGCGGCGACCAGCCGGGCCCGGGAGCGGGCGGCGGCCTCGGCCGGGTCGAGCGCCGGCGGGGCCGGCACGGCGGCGAGCGCCCGGTGGTCGATCCAGCGCCAGGCGGCCACCGCGATCGCGCTGCCCGCGGCGCCGGCCCAGGCCGCGTCCGGCAGCCCCAGGCCGGCGTACGGGGTGAGCACCGCGGCGGCGCCGCCCAGCCCACCGGCCAGCACGCTCCACCGCCGCGCCGAACGGCGCAGCTTGGCCAGCCGCCGGAAGTGTCGCGTCCGCTCGTCCGCCATCGCTCTCCCTCGTCCGTCAGCCGGTGGTGCTCTCCCCGGCGCCGCGGTCCCGGCTCATGCTGGCCCGGATCTCGTCCAGCCGGGCAGCGGCGGCCGGGTCGGTCGGCTGCCCCACGGCGGGCCGTTGCTGCTGGCCGCCGAGCTGCTCGCCGGCCATGCTCGACCGGATCTGCTCCAGCCTGGAGGACCCGGCCGAGTCGAGCGTCGCCTTCTGGATCTCCAGCATCCGCCCCTCGACCGAGTTGCCGGCCAGTTCGGCCCGACCCATGGCGGTCGCGTAGCGGCGCTCGATGCGGTCCCGCACCTCGTCCAGGGAGGGGGTGCTGGCCGGCGCGGTGAGCGACGACATCGACTCCAGCGACTTGGCCACGCTCTCCTGCATCTTGGCCTGCTCGAGCTGGCTGAGCAGCTTGGTGCGCTCGGCGAGCTTCTGCTGGAGGATCATCGAGTTGTTCTCGACCGCCTTGCGGGCCTGCGCGGCCGCGCCGAGCGCCTGGTCGTGCAGCGTCTTGAGATCCTCCAGCGCCTGCTCACCGGAGACGAGCTGGGTGGCGAGCAACTGGGCGGACTGCTCGTAGCGCCCGGCCTCGGTCTCGTCGCCCCGGCCCCGGGCCTGGTCGGCCAGCGCGAGCGCCTGCCGCGCGTTGCCCTGGAGCTGCTCCACCTCGGTCATCTGCCGGGAGAGCTTCATCTCCAACTGGCGCTGGTTGCCGATCACCGCCGCGGCCTGCTGGACCAGCGCCTGGTGCTGCCGCTGCGCCTCCTCGACCGCCTGCTGGATCTGCACCTTCGGATCGGCGTGCTCGTCGATCTTCGCGCCGAAGAGCGCCATCAGGTACTTCCAACCCTTGACGAACGGGTTCGCCATCGCCGCCTCGTCCCCTCAGTAGTGTCGCGCCTACATCGTCCCAGTCGGACACCACTCCGGCACCCGTACGACCCTGATCAACAGTACGACGCAGGCGCCACCGGCGACCATCGCGCGGACCGGTCGGTCAGGCGGCGCAGACCACGTCCCGCTCGGCGGGGCGTACGCGGGTGCTGCGCAGCGTCGCCTTGAGCGGCGAGTCCTGCCGGACCTGGACGGCCACCGCGCCGTCGGTGGTGACCTGCCGGACACCCCGGTTGGTGGCCTTGCGCACGGCGGGCGGGGCCACCGGCGTCGGCTCGTCGGTCACCGGCACCAGCACGCCGGGCATCTGCTCGGCCAGCGCGACCGTGTCGCTCACCTCGCGCAGCAGCTCGGACAGGCGGGCGCCGAGCGCGTCGCAGATCGCGGCGAGCAGCTCGCTGGAGGGCTCCTTCTGGCCGCGTTCGATCTCGGAGAGGTAACCGAGGCTGACGTTGGCCGCGGACGAGACCTCGCGGAGGGTGCGGTGCTGCCCCTGCCGGCGCGCCCGCAGTGCGTCACCGATCACCCGGCGTAGCAGGACCATCGCACCTCCCCTGACGGGACACTCGTCCGGCCGGTCCGCGCCGCGCCGGGGACGGCGGTCCGCCCCGGCGCCGGCGTCGCCCGCCGGAGCCTTCCCGCAACCGTACCCGTTGACCGCCACGACGACATCCCACCCCGCCTCTCCAATCCTGTGCGGAACGCCGTGCCGGCGACCCCGCGGCCGGGCGCGTCGGCGGTCGGACGGCTCACCGCCGGCCGGCGCCCGCCGGGTCGGCGACCCCGGCGTCGTCGCTGCCCGGGATGTGCTCGGCGAGCAGGCGCAGCGCCTCGATCACCGCGGCCGAGCGGATGTGGTCCCGGCCGCCGTCGAGGTCGAGCCGGCGCACGTCGCTGCCGGTGGGGCCGGCAACCGCCACGTAGACCAGGCCGACCGGCTTGTCGTCCTGCGGCTCCGGCCCGGCCACGCCGGTGGTGGCCAGTCCCCAGTCCGCGCCGCAGCGCCGCCGCCCGCCCTCGGCCAGCGCGACGGCCACCTCCGGGTCGACCGGCCCACGCGCCGCCAGCAGGTCCTCCGGCACACCGGCCAGCACCGCCTTCAGCTCGGTGGCGTAGACCACCAGACCGCCCCGGTAGATCGCGCTGACGCCGGCGATCTCCACGATCGCGGCGGCGAGCAGCCCACCGGTCAGCGACTCGACAGTGGCCAGCGTCTGGCCGCACTCGCGCAGTCGGTGCACCGCGGCAGCCGCCGGACTGCCGGCGGGCCGCTGGTGTCGCGCGTCGGTGTCTCCCATGACCGCCCCTTCTTCCCGCGCCGCGCCGGCTTACTCGCCGGCTGCCCGGATCAACGCGTGGGCCGTCGCAGCCGCAGCGCCTGGGCGACGTAGTCGAAGCCGGTGGCGACCGTGACCGCCACCGCGGCGCCCATGATCCAGGGGCCGACCGGGGCCAGCGCCGCCGGCATCGGCCAGAGGTACCAGGTGATGGCCAGGATCTGCAACGCGGTCTTGATCTTGCCGCCCCGGCTGGCCGCGATCACCCCGTGCCGGATCACCCAGAAACGCAACGCGGTGATGCCCAGCTCCCGGACCAGGATCACCACGGTCACCCACCAGGGCAGCCGGTCGTAGACGGAGAGCAGCACCAACGCGGCGCCGGTGAGCGCCTTGTCGGCGATCGGGTCGGCGACCTTGCCCAGCGAGGTGACCAGCTCGAACCGCCTGGCGATCCAGCCGTCGACCAGGTCCGTCGCCGAGGCCACCACGAAGATCAGGCAGGCCGCCGTCCGCCAGCCGGCGTGAGTCATCCCGGACGCGACCACGGTGACCGCGAAGACCGGCACCAGCACCAGCCGCGCCGCGGTCAGCAGATTGGCCGCGTTGAGCAGCGGCACGGGAGCGGTCACCGTCGACTCCGCCCCGGTCATGTCCGGCATCGCCCCACGTGGCTTCCCCGCTCCGTCCGGGCCCGCCGTCACCGTGCCGCGCCGGGCGCCGCCGAGATCATCTCATCCGGTACGGCGATCAGGTCGACCCCCTCGGTCGCCGTCACCCGGGCCCGGACCAGGTCACCCGGGCGCAGCGCGGCCAGGTCCACCCCGCCGCCGTCCGGCGCGACGAGCGTGGTCGACCCGTCGACCTCGGGCGCCTGGTGAGCGGCCCGACCCTCGACCACGCCGTCGGCGACCGAGTCGACCAGCACCTCCACCGTCGAGCCGAGCCGCTCCTCGGCCCGCTGCGAGCACAGCTCGTCGGCGAGCGCGCTGAGCCTGTCGTAGCGTCGCTTGACCGTGGCGGCGGAGACCTTGCCGGGCAGCCCGGCGGCCTCGGTGCCGTCCTCGTCGCTGTAGTCGAACATGCCGATCGCGTCCAGCCGCGCCTCGGTCAGGAACCGGACCAGCTCGGCCACGTCCTGCTTCGTCTCGCCCGGGAAGCCGACGATGAAGTTGCTCCGCGCGCCCGCCTCGGGCGCCAGCGCGCGGGCGGAGGCGAGCAGCTCCAGGAACCGGTCGGTGGAGCCGAACCGGCGCATCCGGCGCAGCACCGGCTCGCTGGAGTGCTGGAACGACAGGTCGAAGTACGCGGCCACGCCGGGCGTGGTGGCGATCACCTCGACCAGGCCGGGCCGGGTCTCGGCCGGCTGGAGGTAACTCGCCCGGACCCGCACGATCCCGTCGATGGCGGCGAGCTGCGGCAGCAGCTTCTCCAACGCCCGCGGGTCGCCCAGGTCCTTGCCGTAGGAGGTGGAGTTCTCGCTGACCAGCACCAGCTCCCGTACGCCGGTCTTGGCCAGCCACTCCGCCTCGGCGAGCAGCTCGTCCGGGGTACGCGAGACGAACGCGCCACGGAACGCCGGAATGGCGCAGAACGCGCACCGCCGGTCGCAGCCACTGGCCAGCTTCAGCGAGGCCACCGGACCGGTGTCGAGCCGGTGCCGCAGCACCTGCCGCAGGTGCGCCGGGGTGTGCGCGTCGGTCTCCGGCGCGACCCGGGTCGGCGTGCCGTGGCCGGGCAGCGAGACCGCCGCCTCGCGGCGCTTCACCGGTGTCAGCGGCAGCAGCTCGCGCCGGTCGCGCGGGGTGTGCGCGGAGATCGCCTCGCCGGCCACCACCGCGTCGAGCCGGGCGGCGATGTCCGGGTAGTCGTCGAAGCTGAGCACCGCCTGCGCCTCGGGGAGACTGTCGGCCAGCTCATGGCCGTACCGCTCGGCCATGCAGCCGGCGGCGACCACCTTGGCGCCGGTGTCGGCGGCGGCCAGCAGCGTCTGGATCGAGTCCTGCTTCGCCTTCTCCACGAAGCCGCAGGTGTTCACCACCACCACGTCGGCGCCCTCGCCGTCGGTGGTCACCTGCCAGCCGTCGGCGTGCAGCCGGGCGGCCAACTCCTCCGAGTCGACCTCGTTGCGCGCGCACCCCAGCGTCAGCAGCGCAACCCGCCGCCCATCGGACGGAGACAAAGAATCAGACACCATCCGAGGGTACAGGTGCAAGGAAGGGCCCTTTCCCAACGCCTGCGGTAGAGAAGGGCTCCCGTCTCACCGCGCCGGGCGGGTGGGCAGGAGGGTGCGGGCCAGGCGGTCCAGCAGGAAGACCTCGGTGCCGGCCAGGCCGGTGGAGCAGAAGACCGAGATCTGCTCCGCACGGGTCCGGCCGGGGACCGCGCCGGCCAGCACCGCGCCCAGGTCACGCAGCCGCCCGGCGTACGGCTCGACGGCGGCGAGCATCGGCGGGGCGTACGCGGCGGCCTGCCCCGGCGAGTCGGTGACCAGCAGGTCGGCGGCGTCGAGCAGGTCGGTGCCGAACTCGTGCCGGTCGACCTGCTTGAAGCCCACGGTGTTGACGTGCGTGCCCGGGGCCAGATCGGCGGCGGCCAGCACCGGGGTGGTGCTGGTGGTGGCGAGCACCACGAGATCGCGGTCACGCACCGCGGCGGCGGCGGAGCCGACGGCCCGGGCCGGCACGCCCAGCTCGGCCCGGACCCGGGCGGCGAACGCCTCCCGCCGGGCGGCCGAGCGGCTGTGCACGGTCACCTCGCGCAGCGGCCGGACCGCCGCGGCGGCCCAGACCTGGGTCCACGCCTGGCGTCCGGAACCCACCACGCCGAGCGTGGCGGCGTCCGGTCGGGCCAGCGCGTCCACCGCCACGCCGCCCAGTCCCCCGGTGCGCCGCGAGCCCAGCTCGTCGCCGACCGCGATGGCCCGGACCGCGCCGGTACGCGCGTCGTGCAGCACGACGAGCTGCCCGCCCTCCGGGTGCCCGAACGTGTCGTACGAGCGGAAGCCGTACCACTCCCCGGTCAGGTGGCCGGCGGTGAGCACCATCCGGCCGCCACCGAGCGGCGCGGACGCCCGGGGCGGGGCGATCAGCCGCCCGGCGTACGAGGCCAGCAACGCGTCCCGCATGGCGGCGACGGTGAGCGGGGCGTCCACGACCGCCGCCACGTCCTCGTCGGAGAAGAGCACCGTCATGGACCCATCGTGCAACCTCAAGTTGACGTCAACTCCAGTGATGGTGGGCTTCGTCACCACGCCGCCCGACCCGCCCCGCCGGTGCTAGCGTCGGCCGTGGCGGTCCCCGGGCCGCCCCGGACGAGTGGTGGGCGTACCCGGTCAGGCACGACGCCCCGCGTGAACCGACCGCCGCCCGGCCGACCGCCGGGCCCGCCCGTCAGAGGTGATCCGTCATGGCCTGGATCGTGCTGGTGCTCTCCGGACTGCTGGAGACCGCGTGGGCGATCGCCCTGGACCGCAGCGCCGGCTTCACCCGACCCGTCCCCTCCGCCGTCTTCGCCGTCACGCTCGTCGGCAGCATGGCCGGCCTGGCGTACGCGCTGCGCGACATCCCGGTCGGCACCGGCTACGCGGTGTGGGTCGGCATCGGCGCGGTGGGCACCGCGCTGGTCGGCATGGTCGCGCTCGGCGAACCGGCCAACCTGCCCCGGATCGTCTGCCTGCTGCTGGTGGTCGCCGGCGTGGTCGGCCTCAAGGTGTTCCACTGATCGATGCGTCATCCGGTTTGGACAGCCGCCGCGCCGGGGTAGGTGATCCCCAGCTCATCGAGAAGATCACTCACGGAGGACCCCATGGCCGACGTCCACGCCACCGCCCGTCCGCGCAGCAACGCCGCCCGGATCTGCACCATCATCGCGTTCGTCTTCGCGGCGCTCGCGCTCTTCCTGTCCCCGCTGATCTTCGGGGTCCTCGGCGTGATCCTCGGCATCGTGGGCGCCGTGCTCGGCGACAAGCCCCTCGGCTGGTACGCCGCCGCCGCCAGCGTCGCCGGCGCCGTCCTCGGCTTCATCATCGCCGCCGCGCTCCTGAACGCCTGATCGCACCACCGGCACGACGAGGGCCCGCCGTTCTCCGGCGGGCCCTCGTCGTGACCGGGTCTACTCCTCGCCGCCCCGCAGGCCGACCAGGACCTCCTCCAGCTCGTCCGGCTTGACCAGCACGTCGCGCGCCTTGGAGCCCTCGGACGGGCCGACCACGCCCCGGGTCTCCATCAGGTCCATCAGCCGGCCCGCCTTGGCGAAACCGACCCGCAGCTTGCGCTGGAGCATCGAGGTCGAGCCGAACTGCGAGGTGACCACCAGCTCGACGGCCTGCACCAGCAGGTCGAGGTCGTCGCCGATGTCCTCGTCGATCTTCTTCTTGCTGTCCTGCGCCGGGGCGAGCACGTCGGAGCGGAACTCCGGCTCGCGCTGGTCCTTGCAGAACTTGACCACGTCGGCGATCTCGCGCTCGGTCACCCAGGCGCCCTGGATGCGGACCGGCTTCGACGCGCCCATCGGCAGGAACAGGCCGTCACCGCGGCCGAGCAGCTTCTCCGCGCCGGGCTGGTCGAGGATGACCCGGGAGTCGGCGAGCGACGAGGTGGCGAACGCCAACCGGGACGGCACGTTCGCCTTGATCAGACCGGTGACCACGTCCACCGAGGGACGCTGGGTGGCCAGCACCAGGTGGATGCCGGCGGCCCGGGCGAGCTGGGTGATCCGGACGACCGAGTCCTCCACGTCGCGCGGCGCGACCATCATCAGGTCGGCCAGCTCGTCCACGATCACCAGCAGGTACGGGTAGGGGCGCATCTCCCGCTCGCTCCCCGGCGGGGCCTTGATCTCGCCGTTGCGCACCTTGCGGTTGAAGTCGTCGATGTGCCGGACCCCGTTGGCGGCGAGGTCGTCGTAGCGCATGTCCATCTCGCGGACGACCCACTCCAGCGAGTCGGCCGCCTTCTTCGGGTTGGTGACGATCGGCGTGACCAGGTGCGGGATGCCCTCGTAGCCGGTCATCTCGACGCGCTTCGGGTCGATCAGCAGCAGCCGCACCTCGTCCGGCGTGGCTCTGGTCAAAATAGACACCAGCAGACTATTCAGGCATGAACTCTTCCCGGCGCCGGTGGCACCGGCGATCAGGATATGAGGCATCTTCGCGAGGTTTGCCACCACGTAGCCGCCCTCGATGTCCTTGCCGAGCGCCACCACCATCGGGTGGTGGTCGCTTGTCGCGTTGCGCGACCGCAGCACGTCGCCGAGCGACACGTTCTCCGGGTCGGTGTTCGGGATCTCCACGCCGACCGCGCTCTTGCCCGGGATCGGGCTGAGGATCCGCACGTCCGGCGACTTCACCGCGTACGCGATGTTGCGGGAGAGCTGGGTGATCCGCTCGACCTTGACGCCCGGCCCCAGCTCGACCTCGTACCGGGTCACGGTCGGGCCCCGGGTGAAGCCGGTGACCTCGGCGTCCACCCCGAACTGGTCGAACACGCCGGTCAGCGCCGCGATCACCTCGTCGTTGGCCTTGCTCCGGGTCTTCGGCGCGGCGCCCGCGCCGAGCATGTTGGCCGGCGGCAGCGTGTAGTCGCCGGCCAGGCCGGTGAGCGCGAGCTGCTCGGCGCGGGTGGGCAGCGGCGAGTGCTCCGGCGGCTCGGCCGGCTTGCGGTTCGCCGGCACCTTGGGCATCTTGCGCGGCAGCACGATGGTTTCCTGGAGATCCACGCCGGCCAGCTCGTCGTCCGGGTCCGGTGGGTCCAGCGGCGGCGGGAGCCGCTTCGCCGGCCGCTTGCGTGCCGGCTTCGGCGGCGCGGCGACCTCGACCGGTTCCGCCACCTCGACGTCGTCGGACGGGATCAGGCCGGCGCGCAGCCCGAGCCGCTCCGGAATCCGGTTGATCGGCGTCGCGGTCACCACCAGCAGGCCGAACACCAGCAGCAGGAACAGCAACGGCATGGCCACCCAGGCGGTCACCGCCGACTTCAGCAGGTCACCCAGGCCGGCGCCGATCAGGCCGCCGGCGTAGTCGCGCTGCACCTCGTCCACCGGGTTCTGCCCGATGTGCAGCATCGCGGCGGTGGCCAGCAGCATCGAACCCCAGCCGACCAGGCCACGACCGCGATGCTCCGGGTCCACCGGCGTCCGCATCAACCGCCACGCGCCGATCATCAACAGCACCGGCAGCACGATGGAGATCGCGCCGAAGAAGAGGCGCACCGTGTCGGCCAGATGCCGGCCGACCGGCCCCGCGCCGCCGCCCCAGATGCCCACCGCAGCGAGGATGGCCAGCCCGAACAGGAGCAGGCCGGCGCCGTCGCGGCGGTGCTCCGGGTCCAGCTCCCGGGTGGACGCGGCCTGCCGGCCGGCGGCCCGGAACGCCCAGCCGACCGAGTGCGCCAGCCCCATCCACAGTGCGTTGACCGCGCCGCCGACGAACGCGGCCGGGCTCGGCCCGCGGGTCGGCCGCCGCCGGACCGGCTTGCGCGCCGCCTTCTTCGCCGGTTGACGGGCACGGTTGTTGGTGGTTCCGCGCGGCGACGCGCCGCGCCGCCGGCTCGCCTGAGAGGTACGGCCCGCCATAGAGTCACGGTAACGGCGGTAACCGGCGGAACGCCGCTTTTCCGGGTCGGGTGCGCGTGTCGCAGCGCGGGCCGGGCCGTCGTTTGTGTTATTCGCCTCAGAAGGGATGCCCGATGGCGTCGCCGGAGATCGAGGACGGTCCGGACGGTCCCCTGACCGGACACCCGCAGGCACTGCGGCCACTGACCGGCGAGCTGATCGCCGCCGTGCTGGCCCACCGGGGGTACGCGGTGGCCGAGGAACCCGACGGCGCGCTTGTCGGCCGCTGGGAACGCAGCCTGATCTGGTTCCACCGCCGGGGCGCGGCCGGCGAGCTGCTCCAGGTGCGCACCGTCGCCGCGCACCGGTTCGGCATCGAACGGGTGCCCGGCCTGCACGCGTTCTGCAACACGTGGAACCACGACCGGCTCTGGCCCAAGGCGTACGTGCACGTCGACGACGACGGCGTCGCCCAGGTCTGCGGCGAGGTCACCACCGACCTGGAACGCGGCGTCACGCCGCACCAGCTCGACCGGCTGATCGACTGCGGCGTCACCACCGGCTGCCAGCTCGCCGCCGCCGTCGCCGACCTGCCCGGCGGGACGCTCCGGTGACCACGGCTCGCGACCGGGCGCTGGCCGCCGCGCTCGCCGACGCCCGGGACCGGCCGGACGACGAGGAACGCTGCGCCGAGCTGGACCGGATCGCGACCCGCGCCGACGCCGCCGACGACCCGCGTACCGCCCTGTCGGCGCGGTTCGCGCTGGTCGAGGCGTACCTGCACCGGGGCGAGCGGTGGCGGACCGTGGAGCCGGTCCGCCGCCTGCGGGCCACGCTGGCCCGGCATCCGGGGCTGCTCGACGCCCACCCGGACGAGTTGGTCCGGCTGCGCCGGCACCAGCGACAGGCGGTGGAGGCGGCGCTCGGCACGCCCCGGGTCGGGCTGGACCAGATCCGGTCGCTCACCGACGCGCTCGCCGACGAACTGGGCCCGGACGCCCCGCCGGTCGCCGAGCTGCGCTGCCGGCTCGCCGACCACCTCGGCGACGAGCCGGCCGCCCGGCGCGCGTACCAGCGGTGGACGGCCGGGGACGCGGCCGACCCGGTGGGCGGCTGTCCGGGTTGCGCCCCGGCCCGGCGGGCCGAGCTGCTGACCGGCTGGGGCGAGCCGGAGGCGGCCCTGGCGGCACTGGGCCGGCACGGCCAGCACGGCCGGCGCCACGGCGAGCGCGACGCGGCGGACGGCACGCCGGACTGCACCGACCAGCCCGAACGGTCCCTCACGGCGGGGCTGCTGCCGTGGCTGCGTACCGGCGCGGTGGAGCGGGCGGCGCGGGCGCACGTGCACGCGTACCGCCGGCACCGCCGGGAGCGGGCCGCGTTCCCGCTGCTCGCCACGCACCTGCGGTTCTGCGCGCTGGGCGGGTACCCGCACCGCGGCCTGGAGCTGCTGACCGAGCAGTTGCCCCGGCTGGACCGGCCGGCCGACGACCTGTCCGCGATGGAGTTCGCGGCGGCCGGCGCGCTGCTCTGCGGGCTGGCCACGGAGGCCGGTCTCGGCGGGCGGCGGATCCACCGTCCCGGGCACGGCTCCCGGCCGGCGGCCGAGGTGGACGTGGCCACGCTCGGCGCGCAGCTCCAGGCGCTGGCCACCGCGCTGGCCGGCAGCTTCGACGCCCGCAACGGCACCGGGCACCAGTCCGGCCGGATCGCCTCCTGGCTGGCCGAACGGCCGCTCGCCGGGCCGGTGTCGCTGGCGGCGGAGAGCGAGTTCGACGAGGAGCCGGAGGCCGACCCGGCCGAGCCGGGCCCGCCCGGTCCGGAGGAGCCGGCCCCGCTGGACGCCGCGCTGCTCACCGCCGCGCTGGCGGCGCGCCGCGAGGCGGTCACGGTGGAGCCGGACGGCACACTCGTCGGCCGGTGGGGCGAGGCGACGATCCAGTTCCGCGTGCTCGGCGAGGTGCTGCACGCCCGGGTGGTGGCGGCACGCACGCTGCCGGCCGACCGACGCGCCGAGGCATACGCGTTCTGCAACGCCTGGAACCACGACCGCCTGCTGCCCGCCGCCTACGTGCACGAGCCCGGCGACGGGACGCTGGTGTTGGCCGCCGGTGTCACCACGGACCTGTCCTGCGGCGTCGCGCCGACCCAACTGGCCGTGCTGGTGGCCGCCGCCGTCCGCACCGGCACCGCGTACGCCGACGCGGTCGCCGCCCTGGGCTGAGCCGCCCACGCCCCGCGCCGCGTCGGACGCCGACGCGGCGCGGCCCCCGACCACCGGGCGGTGGCGGTCGGAGGCCGCGGTCTCGGGGGCGGCGGTCAGCGGGCGGAGAACGCCACCGTGTAGTCGCCGGCACCGGACAGCCCGACCACGCGGTAGCGGTAGGCGCCGGCCGGGGTGTCGGCGGTCAGCGTGGCCGCGCCGTCGGCGGTGGTCGTGCGGGCCACGGTGCGGAACGCGCCGCCGGTGAAGCGTTGCAGCTCCAGCACCACCCGGGCGCCGTCCGGCGCGACGACGCAGGCCTCCTGCGTGCCGCCGGCCACCCGGAAGAAGCGACCGTCCGGCTGCACCTGCGCGCGCCCGGCGGCGATCCGGCCGGTGCGGCTCACCTGGCCGGTGCACCCGGTGTCGCCGGCCGGCGGCTCGGCGGGCGGCGTGGCGGCCGGCGGGGCGGTCTGGTCGCCACCGGCCGGCGGCTCCGCGGGCGCCGGCTGGTCGCCGGCGGTGACCAGCGTCAGGTTGTTGCGCTGGAGGATCTCGTTGACCGGCTGGAAGAACGTCACGCCGCCCCGGGTGCAGTCGCCGGAGCCACCGGAGGTGACCCCCTGCGCCTGGTCACCGGAGAGCCACGCGCCGCCGGAGTCGCCCGGCTCGGCGCAGACGTCGGTCCGGGTCAGCCCGGTGACCGTCCCCTCCGGATAGTTGACGGTGGCGTTCTTGGCCTGCACCACGCCGCAGCGGGTGCCGGTGGTGGAGCCGGACCGGCAGATCGACGCGCCGACCGGGGCCTCGGTGGAGCCGTTCACCGGCACCGTGCCGCCGTTGAAGTCGTTCACCACGCCCTGCGGCGTCCAGTCGCCGTTGGTCTCGACCACGGCCCAGTCGTCGCCGGGGAACGACGAGGCCGCGAACGTGCCCTGGGCGACCCGGTTGCTGCCGGTGGTGCGGTCCCCCGGCCGGCCGCAGTGCCCGGCGGTGACGAAGCCGCCGAGCACGGAGAAGCCGACCGAGCAGCGGCCGGCGTTGTTGATGAGGAACGCGTCGCCGCCCCGCACGTCGAACAGCGGGCGCGGGGCCTCGTCGGCGGTCCGCACCCGGACCGGGCCGGCGGTCCCGCCGGCGGCGGCGAACCGGCGGCCGGCGGACTCCGCGCCGGGCCGGGCGACCACCACCACGGAGTTGCTGGCCACGTCGACGTACCAGCCGGCGATGTCCGGGCTGGCGTCCGCGCCGGCCGCGTCCAGCCGGGTCTTCACCGCGTCCAGCTCGGCGACGCCCCGCTGCACCCGCTTCGGCACCGCGCCGGCCGCGGTGACCCGCGCCGCCCCGGCCGCGTCGGTCACCGCCACGGTGAGCGTGGCGCCGTCGTCGCCGAGCCAGCTCCCGCCGTAGCCGGCGCCGAGTTCGGTGCGCAGCCTGCTGACCGTGCCGGCCGCCCAGCGTTCGGTCCTCAGCCGGCGGACCGCCTGGTCACGGGTGAGCGAGAGGTCGCGGCCCAGCGCGTCCAGAACCTCCGGGGCGATGCCGTCGGCGGCCGGGGCCGCCCGCCGGGGTTCCTCACCGGCGAACGACGGCAGCGTCACCGCCGCCGTCAGGCCGGCCGCCGCCACCAGTACGCCGATGGCTGTCATCCGTCTGCGGTCCATCCGCCACGCTCCTCCCGGCCGGCGCGGGGGCACGCCGACCGACCGGGGGTACGGAGCCGGACGCCGATCGGTTGAGGACCGGCACCCGGTTTCGACGCAGCGTGTCCGGGCGTACCCGGAACGCGACCGCGCCGGCCCACCACGGACGGTGGACCGGCGCGTGGAACCGTCGGGTCAGACCTCGACCACGGTCGGGACGATCATCGGGCGTCGGCGGTACGCGTCGTTGACCCAGCGGCCCACCGTCCGGCGGACGATCTGCTGGAGCTGGTGCGGGTCGGTGATGCCGTCCGCGGCGGCCCGGTTCAGCGCCTCGGTGACCAGCGGCACCACCGGGTTGAACGCGGCCGGGTCCTCGGAGAAGCCCTTCGCCGAGACGGTCGGCCCGGCGACCACCTTGCCGGTGACCGAGTCGACGACCACGGTGGTGGCGATGAAGCCGCCGTCGCCGAGGATCCGGCGCTCGGTCAGCAGCGACTCGCTGACGTCGCCCACGGCGAGGCCGTCGACGTAGACGTACCGGCTCTTCACCCGCCCGACCAGGCTGGCCCGGCCCTCGACCAGGTCGACCACGTCGCCGTCCTCGCAGAGCACCACCCGGTCCGGCGCGACACCGGACTCGATGCCGAGCCGGGCGTGCGCGCGCAGGTGCCGCCACTCGCCGTGCACCGGCATCAGGTTGCTCGGCCGCACCACGTTGAGCAGGTAGAGCAGCTCGCCGGCCGGGGCGTGCCCGGAGACGTGCACCTTGGCCACGTCCTTGTGCACCACCACGGCGCCGGCCCGGGCCAGCCGGTTGATCACCCGGTAGACCGAGGTCTCGTTGCCGGGCACCAGCGACGAGGCCAGCACCACGGTGTCACCCGGCGCGATGGTGATGTGCCGGTGGTCGCCGCTGGCCATCCGGCCCAGCGCGCTCATCGGCTCGCCCTGCGAGCCGGTGGACATCAGCACGATCTGCTCGGGCGGCAGGTTGGTGGCCTCCTCGATGTTGACCACCAGACCGGCCGGGATGTTGAGCAGGCCCAGGTCCCGGGCGATGCCCATGTTGCGGACCATGGACCGGCCGATCAGCGCCACCTTGCGGCCGTGCTCGGCCGCCGAGTCGAAGACCTGCTGCACCCGGTGCACGTGCGAGGCGAACGAGGCGACGATGATCCGCCCCTTGGCCTTCGCGAAGATCGAGTCGAGCACCGGCCCGATCTCCCGCTCCGGCGTGACGAAGCCGGGGATCTCCGCGTTGGTCGAGTCGGAGAGCAGCAGGTCGACGCCCTCGGCGCCGAGCCGGGCGAAGCCGGCCAGGTCGGTGATCCGCCCGTCCAGCGGGAGCTGGTCCATCTTGAAGTCGCCGGTGTGCAGCACCAGGCCGGCCGGGGTGCGGATGGCCACCGCCAGCGCGTCCGGGATCGAGTGGTTCACCGCGAAGAACTCGCACTCGAACGGGCCCAGCCGCTCCCGGCCGCCCTCCCGCACGGTCAGCGTGTACGGCTGGATCCGCCGCTCGGCCAGCTTCGCCTCGACCAGCGCCAGCGTGAACTGGGAGCCGACCAGCGGAATGTCCGGCTTGTGGGCGAGCAGGTACGGCACCGCGCCGATGTGGTCCTCGTGGCCGTGGGTGAGCACGATCGCCTGCACGTCGGCCAGCCGGTCCAGGATCGGACCGAAGTCGGGCAGGATCAGATCCACGCCCGGCTGCTCGACGTCGGGGAAGAGCACCCCGCAGTCGACGATCAGCAGCTTGCCGTCGTACTCGAAGACGGTCATGTTCCGGCCGATGGCGCCGAGTCCGCCGAGCGGGATGATCCGCAGGCCGCCTTCCGGCAGCGGCGGGGGCAGCTCACCCTCGATGTGCGCCTCGGTCACGCGTCACCTCATTCTGCGACGCCGCGGGCGGCGTCCGTCGTGTCGTTGAATCATGCGGGCAGGGGCAGGCCCGCCGCGGCGCAGTCGGCACGCAGCTGGGCCAGTTCGTCGCCGGTGGCCTCCACCAGCGGCGGTCGCACCGGGCCGGCCGGCAGGCCCAGGGCCGTGAGGCCGGCCTTGACCAGGATCGTGCCCTGGGTGCGGAAGATACCGGTGTAGAGCGGCAGCAGCCGCCGGTGCAGAGCGAGCGCGCCGGCGTGGTCGCCCGCCTCGAACGCCTCGATCATCTGCTTCGTCGCCGCGCCGGTGAAGTGCGTGGACGTGCCGACCACGCCGACCGCGCCGACCGCCAGGGCGGGCAGGGTCAACGCGTCCTCGCCGCTGTAGAACGCGAGGTCGCTGCGGGCCAGCACCTCCGAGGTCGCGATCAGGTCACCCTTGGCGTCCTTGACCGCGACGATCCGGCCGTGCTCGGCGAGCTTGACCAGCGTGTCGGTGGCGATCGCGACGCCGGAGCGGTGCGGGATGTCGTAGAGCATCACCGGCAGCCCGGTGGCGTCCGCGACGGTGGTGAAGTGGTGCAGCAGCCCGGCCTGCGGCGGCTTGTTGTAGTACGGCGTGACCACGAGCAGGCCGTGCGCGCCGGCCTTCTCGGCCTGCGCGGCCAGCTCGACGGTGTGCCGGGTGTCGTTGGTGCCCACCCCGGCGACGATCCGGGCCCGGTCGCCGACCGCCTCGACCACGGCGCGGATCAGCGTCTCCTTCTCCGCGTCGGTGGTGGTCGGCGACTCACCGGTGGTGCCGTTGAGCACCAGCGCGTCGTTGCCCTGCTCGTCGACGAGGTGCCCGGCCAGCCGGGCGGCGCCGTCGAGGTCGAGCGCGCCGTCGGGGGTGAACGGCGTCACCATGGCCGTGATCACCCGCCCGAACGGGCGCGACGCGCCGCGGTCCAGGGCGGCGGAGTGGTCGTGCGTCATGTTCACAACCTAGCGGACGACCACCGGTGCCCCGGCGGCGAAGGGAGACGACTCACTCCGCGTGCGGCGAGGCCGCCACCTCGGTGCCGTCCGGCAGCGTGGTGATCACGAAGTCGGCGAAGACGTTCGGCGCGACGCCCTGGAGCTGCCGCAGGCACTCGATCGCCAGCTCGCGGATCTCGACGTCGGCGTGCTCGGTGGCGCGCATCTTCACGAAGTGCCGCCACGCCCGGTAGTTCCCGGTCACCACGATCCGGGTCTCGGTCGCGTTCGGCAGCACGGCCCGGGCCGCCTGCCGGGCCTGCTTGCGGCGCAACGTCGGGTTGAGCTCGTCGGTGAAGCGGGCCTCCAGCCCCTCCAGCAGATCGGTGTACGCGCGCACCGCCGCCTCGGACGCCTCGACGAACTTCTTGTGCAGCTCCGGGTCCTCGGCGATCACCGCCGGCTCGACCATCGCGGCGTCCCGCTCGGGCACGTAGCGCTGGGAGAGCTGCGAGTAGGAGAAGTGCCGGTGCCGGATCAGCTCGTGCGTGAACGACCGGGAGACGCCGCTGAAGTAGAAGCTCACCGAGCCGTGCTCCAGCACGGACAGGTGACCCACCTCCAGGATGTGGGCCAGGTAGCCGGCGTTCGTCGCGGTGACCGGGTTCGGCTTCTTCCAGCTCTGGTAGCAGGCCCGGCCGGCGAACTCGGCGAGCGCCTGCCCGCCGTCGGCGTCGGTCGACCACGGCACCTCGTCCGGCGCCTGGAACTGGGTCCACGCGATCAGCTTGACCTGGGGCTGCACCATCTCCGGCATGCCGAGGACTGTAGTTGCCCGTCGTCCGGCGCGGAAATCGGGCACGCGGCCGACCAGCCCTTGCCCTCCGGCAGCTCTCCCGGCCTGGTCGTCCCGGCGGCCAGGTTCACCGCACCCAGCGCGAAGGGCACCGGTGACAGATCGTCCGGCCGCCCGGGCCGGCCCACCAGCGCGCCAGCAGGCCGTCAGACGTAGAGCGAGGGGAACGGCGCCCAGGGCAGGTTGCGGACCACCGAGAAGACCGCCCAGGCGGCCAGGAAACCGCCGAGCACCTTCGGGCTGAACCGCGGCTCGGGCAGTCGCCAGCCGAACGCCCGGTTGCCGGCCCAGGCGACGAAGAGCCAGGCCAGGAACGGCAGCGCGAAGACGAAGAGGAAGTGGTGCCGGGCGGCGGCCGGCAGGTCGCCGTGCAGCACGAACCAGAGCGCGCGGGTGCCGCCGCAGCCGGGGCAGTCCAGCCCGGTGGTGAGCTTGAGCAGGCAGGTCGGCCGGGCGTCCGGATCGCTCCGGGTGGGGTCGCTGATCAACGCGTACGTCATGCCGAGGCCGACGCAGGCCAGCGCGGCCAGCGGCACCGCCCAACGCGGGGCGCGGGCGTGCAGGCGCAACACCAGCCGGGTGAAGCGGTCCGGCTCGACCGGCTGGTAGGCCACCCCGACCGGCCACGCCACCGGCCCGGGATGACCGTAAGGCTCGGCAGGACCGGAGGGCCCGGCAGGACCGGAGGGCTCGGCGAGGCCGTGAGGCTCGGCGTGCCGGTGCGGTTCGGCGTGCGCGTGTGCGGGTGCCTCCGCGTCCGGGTGCGGTGCGGTAGCGGGCCGGTCGACGCTCGTCACGAGGTCACCGTACACCGGCCACGCCCACCAGCGCGGCGGCCAACGGCGCGGCCAGGTCACCGGCGGCCGGCGGGGCGACCGCGTCCAGGCCGAGCCAGCCGGCCAGCCGGTACAGCTCGGCGGCGAGCGCCACGGCCGTCTCCCCCGGGTCGGCGCCCGGCTCCAGCCAGGCCGCCGGCACCAGCAGGACGCCCGCCTTCCGGTCGGCCTTGAGGTCGACCCGGGCGGTGAACCGCTCGCCCTGCCGGAACGGCAGCACGTAGTAGCCGTACACCCGCTGGGGCGCCGGCACGTAGATCTCGATGCGGTAGGTGAAGCCGAAGAGCCGCTCCGTGCGCGCCCGCTCCCAGACCAGCGGGTCGAACGGGCTGACCAGCGTGTTTCCCCGCACCCAGCGGGGCAACCGGGCGTCGGCGTGCAGGAAGGCCGGCTGCCGCCACCCCTGGACGGTGACCGGGGTCAGCTCGCCCGCCTCGACCAGCTCGGCGATCGCCTGCCGGGCCCCGGCGACCGGCAGGCGGAAGTAGTCCCGCAGCTCCGGCTCGGCGGCGACGCCCAACGACCGGGCCGCGAGCGCCACCAGGGCCCGGTGCGCCTCGGCGACGGTCGGGGTGGGCGCGTCGAGCACGGCCGCCGGCAGCACCCGCTCGGGCAGGTCGTAGCGGCGGGCGAACGAGTTCGTGCGGTCGGCGGCGGTGACCTCGCCGGCCCAGAACAGGAACTCCAGCGCCCGCTTGACGGTCGACCAGTTCCACCCCCAGTTGCCGGTCTCCCGGGGCGCGTCGTGCTCGATCTCGGCGGCGGTGAGCGGCCCCCGGGCGGCCACCTCGTCGCGGACCCACGCGACCAGCTCGGGTTGCTCCTGCGCGATCCGGCGCATCCAGCCCCACGCCTCGTCGCGCGCCTTGGCCATCCGCCAGCGCAGCGCCGGGTGCAGCCCCACCGGGACCAGCGACGCCTCGTGCGCCCAGTATTCGAACAGCTCGCGGGGGCGGCGGTAGGCGGCGGTGTCGAGCAGCGCGGTCGGGTAGGGCCCGAGCCGGCTGTAGAGCGGCAGGTAGTGCGCGCGTTGCAGGACGTTCACCGAATCCATCTGGATCAGCCCGACCCGGTCGAGCACCCGGCGCAGGTGCCGGCGGGTGGGCACGCCGGCGGGCGGCGGGTCGGCGAAGCCCTGGGCGGCCAACGCGATCCGGCGGGCCTGGGCGAGCGAGAGCGATTCCGGTGCGGCCATCGTCGCGACCCTAATCCACCGGTACGACGCGGACGGAGCGGCGGCTGGACCGGCCGTCCGCCGGGGCATACAACTGGACGGTGCCCACCATTCGACCGGAGGAGCCGGACGACGCCGAGGCGATCGCCCGGGTGCACATCCACGGCTGGCAGGCCGGTTACGCCGGCATCATGCCCGCCGAGGTGCTGCGCCGGCTGAACCCGGCCGCCTGGGCGCAGCGCCGCCGCGACCTCGGCACCGCCGACCCGGAGCACCCGTTCACCACGCTGGTCGCCGAGGCCGACGGTCAGGTCACCGGCTTCACCACGTTCGGGCCGTACCGGAACAACCAGGACCGCGGCGACCTCGACCCGGCGTACGGCGAGTTGCTGGCCCTCTACCTGGAGCCGGCGCACTGGGGTTCCGGCACCGGTGCGGCGCTGCTCGCCGCCGCCCGGGCCGGGCTGGCCGGGCGGGGCTGGACCGAGTACCGGCTCTGGGTGCTCGCCGACAACGCCCGGGCCCGCCGCTTCTACGAGCGGGCCGGGCACTCACCGGACGGCGAGGAGTCCGCCTACCCGGTGCCGTTGCCCGGTGGGCGCGACCCGGTCCTGCTCCGCGAGCTGCGGTACACCGCCCGGCTCGACCGCTGACCCCGCCGGCCCGGCGTCGCCCGCCGGCCCGGCGCCGCCGGCCGGGACCGCCCAGCGGCGGATCGGCAGGCCGAGCAGCAGCGCCAGGCTGAGCCACACGTAGGTGTTGCTGCCGAGGAAGCCGTCCACACCGGTGAAGTCCTTCTCCCAGGACCAGACGATGCGGCTGCACAGCAGCGCGTACCCGATCAGCGCGGCGGCCAGCAGCAGACGGCGCCGCCGGCCGCGGGCGGGCGCCGCCATGCCGTTGTCGACCAGCAGGATCAGCCCCGGCAGCAGCCAGACCAGGTGGTGCACCCAGGTCACGGGGCTGACCAGGCACATCACCGCACCGGTCAGGGCCAGGCCGGTGGCCTCGTCGCCGACGGCCACCGCCCGCCGGCACCGCCAACCCCAGATCACCAGCGTCCCGAGTACGAGCAGCAGCCAGGCGACGGTGCTCGGATGCTCCGGGTCGAGCCGGGCGACCACGCCGCGCAGCGACTGGTTGGAGACGAACGCCAACTCACCGACCCGGTCGGTGTTCCACAGCGCCTCGGTCCAGAACTCGCGGGACGCGTCCGGGAAGAGGCCGGCGGCGACGAGCGTAGCGACGGCGGCCGAGCCGACCGCGGTCGCGACGGCCCGCCAGCGGCCGGTGACCAGTAGGTAGACGATGAAGATGCCGGGGGTCAGCTTGATCGCGGTGGCCAGGCCGATGCCCACGCCGGCCCAGCGGCTGCCGGCCGGCAGCAGCCGGAGCAGGTCCACCGCCACCAGGAACAGCAGCAGCATGTTGACCTGACCGAAATTGACCGTCTCGCGCATCGGCTCGTACGCGGCGGCCAGGCAGAGCGCGACCGCGAGCGTGAACCAGCGGGTCCAGCCGGCCCGCCGGGCGACCGGGTCCAGCAGCCACCAGATCACCACGGCGCTGACCACCACCGTCGCCGCCACGCTCACCACGATCGCCGCGCCCCACGGCAGGTACGCCATGGGCAGCATGACGAGCGCCGCGAACGGCGGGTAGGTGAAGCCGTACTGGGTGCCGGCCTTGAGGAAGTCGTAGATCTCGCCGCCGTCACGCGCCCAGTAGGTGAGCGCGCCGTGGTAGACCCTCAGGTCGAAGAAGCCGTGCCGCACCGCCGCCACGGAGAGGAACCCGGTGACCGCCGCGGCGAGCGCCACCACGGCCGCGACCTGCGTGGTCGTCCGCCCGGCACCCTGCGCCACCGTCCTCCTCCTCGCCCTGCGTAGGCTCACGTGCCATGGCTGAAGGCTACGTCCGCCCCGCGCGTCCCGAGGACGTCGCCGAGATCGCACGCATCCAGCTCGCGACCTGGCGGGTCGCGTACCGCCGGATCCTGCCCCGGCACGTGCTCGACAACCTGGACGAGGCGTACCTCGCCCGGCGGTGGGGCGCGGCGGTGCAGGAGCCGCCCTCGGGCGCGCACCGGGTGCTGGTCGCCGTCGAACAGGCCGCGCAATCGTATCTGGTGGGGTTCGCCGCCTCCGGTCCGGCCGACGCCGAGGCGCTCGCCCCGGGCGAGCCGGCCGACGCGTTCGACTCGGGCGTGGCCGCGGTGACCGACCTGCTGGTCGAGCCGCGGTGGGGGCGGCGCGGGCACGGCAGCCGGCTGCTCGCCGCCACCGTCGAGCACTGGCGCGCGGACGGGCTCACCCGAGCGGTGGCGTGGGCGTTCGACGCGGACGCGGCGACCCGTGCGTTCCTCGGCTCGACCGGCTGGGAGCCGGACGGCGCGACCCGGGCGCTGGACGTGGACGACATGCTGGTGCCGCAGCTCCGGCTGCACGTGGCCGTCCCGGCGGAAGCGGCGCCGACGCCGCGATGAGTTTCCGGCCGGCCGCCGGTCTGCCCTCCACGGGTGGCACCGGCGGTCCCGGCACGGGGCGGGACCGCCGGCCGCCGGTCAGCCCTTGTCGGCGCCCTCGTTGGCGCCGCGCACGAAGTACCGCTGGAAGATCACGAAGAGCACCGCCACCGGGATGGTGGCCAGCAGCGCCGCGCCGAGCTTCAGCGGATACTGGTTGCCCTTGCCGAGCGAGCCGCCGACCAGGTCGGCCAGGCCACGGGGCAGCGTGAACAGGCCCGGGTCCTGCACCGAGACGAGGCTGTGCGGGAACTCGTTCCAGGAGCCCTGGAACGACAGGATGGTCAGCGTGATCAGCGCCGGTCGGGCCATCGGCAGCACCACCGACCAGAACGTGCGGAAGACACCGGCGCCGTCGATGCGGGCCGCCTCCTCCACGCTGACCGGGATCGACTCGAAGAACTGTTTCATGATGAACACGCCGGCCGCGTCGGCGAGCAGCGGCACGATCAGGCCGGCGTAACTGTCGTACAGGCCGATCTGCTTGAGCACCAGGAACTTCGGGATCAGCAGCACCACGCCCGGCACCGCCATCACCGCGATGACGGCGGCGAACAGCCCGGCCCGGCCCCGGAAGCGCAGCCGGGCCAGCGCGTAGCCGGCGAGCGAGTCGAAGAACACCCGGCCGAGCGTGACCAGCAGCGTGACCAGCAGCGAGTTGCCGAGCCAGAGCGGGAAGTTGGTGCCGGAGAAGATCCGTTCGAAGCCGGCCAGCGTGAGCGGGTCCGGGATCGGTGACAGCGGGTTGGCCGCCGCGTCCGGCTCGGTCTTGAACGAGTTGCCGAGCTGGATCACGAACGGGTAGAGGAAGACCAGTCCGAAGAAGATCAGGACGGCGTACCCGAGGAAGCGGTTGGCCCGAGCGCGCGGCTCGCGGTCGCGACGGCGCGCGACCGGCGCCGGCCGGTCGGTCAGCACGGCCATGTCAGGACCCCTCCGGTACGCGTCGCCGCCACCACCGGCCGCGCCGGTTGCCGTCCCGGTCGGCCATCAGCCGGCGCTGGAACAGGGTGAGCAGGATGATGATCAGGAACAGCACGAACGAGATGGCCGCGCCGGAGCCGTAGTCGAAGTCGCGGAACGCGGTCCGGTACGACAGGTACGCCGGGGTGAGCGTGGTCTTGGCCGGGTCACCCTGGCTCATCACGTACACCTGGTCGAAGACCTGCCAGGAGCCGATCAGTCCCAGCGTGACCACGAGGAACGTGGTGGGCTTGAGCAGCGGCAGCGTGACGTACCGGAAGCGCTGCCAGCGGGACGCCCCGTCGAGCATGCCGGCCTCGTCCAGCGCCACCGGGACGTTCTGCAACGCGGCCAGGTACATCAGCATGAACGTGCCCGAGGTGGTCCAGATGACCAGGCAGATGATCGACATCATGGCCACGCTGGGCCCGGAGAGCCACTCCCACCAGCTCAGCCCGAACGGGCCGCCGGAGGTGAGCGCGGCCGGCGGGGTGTCCAGCCCGAACGCGCCGAGGACCAGGTGCAGGACGCCCCGACCGTCGGCGAACCACTCCGGCCCGTCGACCCCGAGCAGGCCGAGCAGCCGGTTGACCGCGCCGGAGTTGGCGAACAGGAACAGGAAGACCACGCTGACCGCGACCGAACTGGTCACGGACGGGAAGTAGAACGCGCTGCGGAAGAAGCCCTTCCCCTTCAGCAGCCGGTTGTTGACCACCAGGGCGAGACCGAGCGCGAGCGCGGTCTGCACCGGCACCACGATCGCCACGTAGTAGATGTTGTTGCGGATGGCGGTCATGAAGTCGCGGCGGGCGAGCCCGTCGTCGGTGAACAGCCGGCTGTAGTTGTCGCCGCCGACGAACGGCACGTCGCCGGTGAACGGGCTGCCCTGACCGTTCCAGTCGGTGAGGCTCACCCAGAGCGCCATCAGGATCGGCAGCAGCAGGAAGAGCCCGAGGATCACGATCACCGGCGCGACGAAGAGCCAGCCGGCGAGGTTCTCGTTACTGCGGATGCCGCCCGTACGGCGACGCGGCGGGCCGGCCGACGCGGTGCCCGGCGCGGCGAGCGTGTCCGTTGCCACTCCCCCTCCTTTCCGTCGGGGAGGCGTCGGCGGGACCCCGTCGACCGGGGTCCCGCCGCACACCTCAGCCGCCGAGCGCCGCCTTGGCGTTCTTGTCGAAGTTGGCGAGGATCGTCTTCGGGTCACCGGTGGTCAGGCCCTGGAGGCCGGCCTCCAGGTCCCGCAGCACGCTGTCCATCTTCGGCGCGTTCACCGGGCCCTGGGCGTACTCGACGCCGTCGATGAACGGCTTGTCCGCCGGGAACGCGCCGGTGTACTGGTCGCGGACCGACTGGCGGGACGGCATCACGCCGAACGCCTTCGCGAAGCCGATCTGCTGCTCGCCGGCGGTCATCGCCTCGACGAACTTGATCGCCTGCTCCTTGTACTTCGACTTGGCCGCGATGCCCCAGCACTGGGTGAAGGAGAGCGTGCCCTGCCCCTTCGGGCCGGCCGGCAGCGGCACCACCTTGTACTTCACGTTCGGGAAATCGTTCTGCAGGGCGCCCTTGATCCAGTTGCCCTCGATGGTCATCACGGCCTTGCCCTTGCCGAACGCCTCGCCGGACCAGCCGGAGTCGAGCTGCTTCGGGAACTTCGCGTAGCCGCCTGTGAGCAGCGACTTGACGTACTGGAGGGCCTGGAGGTTCTCCGGGGTGTCCGCAGTCGGCTGCTTGCCGTCCTTGCTCATCAGCCAGCCGCCGTTCTGCACCATGAACGCGCCGATGCGGTCCCGGGTGTCGCCGAGCGCGAGCGCGACCTGGCCCTTGGCCTTGATCTTCTGGCTGACGGCGGTGAGCTGGTCCCAGGTGGTCGGCACGTCGGCGTCGGTCAGGCCGGCCTTGGCCCACAGGTCGGTGTTGATCTGGAGCGCCAGCGTGGAGAAGTCCTTCGGCGCGCAGTAGAGCTTGCCGTCGTAGGTGAACGCGGTGCGCAGGCTCTCGTAGAAGTCGTCGGAGTTGGCGACCTTGTCCCCGTACGGCTCCAGCGCGCCGACGCTGGCGAAGTCGGCGAAGCGGGCCGCGTCGACGTAGAAGACGTCCGGCGGGGTGCCGCCGGCAAGCGCCTGGCCGAGCTGCTGGGTGAGGTCCTGCGCCGGGGTGACGGTGGCGGAGTTGCCGGAGGAGCCGGCCCACGCGGCGGCGGCGTCCTTCACGGCCTTGGTCTCGGCGTCGCCGGAGGAGCCGATCAGGATCTGCAGGCTGGCCGGGCCGCTGGACTGCTTGGTGTCGGTGGCCGAGTCGTCGAAGCCGCTGCCGCAGGCGGCGGAGCCGAGCAGGGCGACGGCGGCGACGCCGGCCACCGCGGCCCGGGTGAGCATCCGTGGTGTCATCTGTTTCTCCTGGTGGGGGATGGGATCACGCCGAGTGCCGGAGCACCAGCGAGGGGTCGAGCAGCAGTTGGGGGTCGCGTTGTTGCCCGTCGAGCAGCCCGGTGAGCAGCTCGACACAGCGGGCGGCGGCCTCGCCGAGCGGCTGACTGACGCTGCTCAGCCCGACCGCGGCGGCCACCGGGGTGTCGTCGAAGCCGACGACCGCCACGTCGGTCCCGGCGTCGCGGGTGGCCTGCCACGCGCCGAGGGCCAGCGAGTCGCTGGCGCAGACCAGCGCCGTCGGCGGCGCGTCGAGGGCGAGCAGCGCGCGGGCCTCGCGCTCCCCCTCGGCGATGCCGTCCTCGGTGGCGCGGTCCGGTGCGGCGCCGTCGAGGCCGACCTCCGCCATCGTGGTACGCCAGCCGGCGCGCCTGTCGTCGCCGACGCCGGAGCCGGCGGGCCAGCCGAGGAACGCGATCCGACGGTGGCCGGCGGCGAGCAGGTGCCGGGTGGCCTGGGCGGTGCCGGCGGCGCCGTCCACGTCGACCCAGGGGTGCGCCTCCGGCGTGTCCCAGGGCCGGCCGAACGTCACGAACGGCACCTTCCGCTCGGCCAGCCACGCGGTACGCGGGTCGCGGTGCTTGGTGCCGGTGAGCACGAACGCGTCCAGTTCGTACGCGCCGAGCAGGTCGTCGTAGGTGGCGATCTCGTCGTCATCGTGGCGGGCGGTGTAGAGCATGACCCGGTAGCCGGTGGCGTCGGCGGTCTCGGTGAGGCCGTGCAGGAAGCGGTCGAGCACGGAGCCGTTGATGCCGTCCCGGGTGGGCTCGATGCGGACGGCGATGAGCCGGGACCGCCCGGTCCGCATCTGGCGGGCGGCCTGGTTGGCCCGGTAGCCGAGCGCGGCGATGGCCTCCCGCACCCGGCGACGGGTGTCCTCACGGACGATGTGCGGGGCGTTGAGCACGTTGGAGACGGTCTGCCGGCTGACCTGGGCATGCCGGGCCACGGTCGCGATGGTTACCTTTTCTCCCACGAAATCCCTCTCGCCGCCTTGAACGATCCAATGCCGATGCGGCAGGATTAGATCGTTCAAAGTTTCTGGAATGTTTCGCACTCTGCACCCGGCCGCAGCCAGTTGTCAAGACATCCGCGCCACCGATCAGCACCAGGAGTTACCCCGTGACCGAACGCCACCTCCAACCACTGCTGCACGACCTGGTCGGGGTGGTGCACGCCCCCACGAGCGCGCTCGGCGACGCGGCCGGTCAGCTCCGGCCGCACGGCGTCCAGGGCGTCTTCCACGCCGACTCCCGGGTGCTCTCCCGCGCCGAGCTGCGCCTCGACGACCGGGCGCCGGAGCCGATCGCGAACGGCTCCGCCGGCCCGCACGGCGCCCGCTTCGTCGCCCTGGCCCGCTGGCTCGGCGACCCCACCCCCGACCCGACCGTCCGGGTCGAGCGCACCCGACGGGCCGGCCCGGCCGGGCTCACCGAGGAGATCGTGGTGTCGTCCACCGCCGCCGAGCCGGTCCGCACCACCGTCACCGTGGACCTGGCCTGCGATCTCGCCCCGATCGAGCAGGTCAAGACCGGCCACACCGGCCAGCCGCTGGCGGCCAGTGCCGGCGAGTCGGGCCGGGTGCGGTGGGCCGCCGACGGCCTCACCGTGACCGTGACCGGCGCGGGCGCCACCGTGGACGCCACCGGCGAGCGCGCCGTCGCACCGCGCCTGAGCTGGGCGGTCGCCGTCGACCCGGGTGACTCGGTCACGCTGCGCTGGCGGCTCGCCGTCACCGACCCGCGGGCCGTGGTGACCGCCGCGCCGGCCGGCCCCGGCTGGGCCGAACCCCGGGTCGCCGCCGACGACCGCCGACTGCTCCGGCTGCTCGACCGGTCCCTGGCCGACCTGCACGCGCTGCGCCTGGCCGAGCCGGCCCACCCGGAGGACGTCTTCCTCGGCGCCGGCGTGCCCTGGTTCCTCACCCTGTTCGGCCGGGACAGCCTCTGGGCCGCCCGGATGATGCTGCCGCTCGGCACCGAGCTGGCCGCCGGCACGCTGCGGGTGCTGGCCCGTCGGCAGGGCACCCGGGTCGACCCGGCCACCGGCGAGCAGCCCGGCAAGATCCTGCACGAGCTGCGCCGGCACGAGTTCGCCCCGAACGAGGGGCTGCGGCTGCCGCCCGCGTACTACGGCACCGTCGACGCGACCATGCTCTGGGTCAGCCTGCTGCACGACGCCTGGCGCTGGGGCCTGCCCGCCGACCAGATCGAGCCGCTGCTGCCGCACCTGGAGGCGGCGCTGCGCTGGCTCGGCGTGCACGCCGACGCCGACGGCGACGGCTTCGTCGAGTACATCGACACCACCGGTCACGGCCTGGCCAACCAGGGCTGGAAGGACTCCGGCGACGCGGTGCGCTTCCGCGACGGCCGGCTGGCCGCGCCGCCGATCGTGCTGGCCGAGGTGCAGGGGTACGCGTACCGGGCGGCCACCGACGGGGCGGACCTGCTGGACGCGTTCGGTCGTCCGGACGCCGACCGCTGGCGCGGCTACGCCGACCGGCTCGCCGGCCGGTTCCGGTCCACGTTCTGGGTGGACGGCCGCCACGGCCCGCAACCCGCGCTGGCCCTGGACCGGGACAAGCGCCCGGTTGACGCGCTGACCAGCAACATCGGCCACCTGCTCGGCACCGGGCTGCTGTCGGACGCCGAATCGGCCCAGGTGGCGGCGCTGCTCTCCACCGAGGCGATGGCCGGCGGCTTCGGGCTGCGCACCATGTCCACCGACGACGCCGGGTTCAGCCCACTGTCGTACCACTGCGGTTCGATCTGGGCGCACGACACCGCGATCGTGCTCGCGGGGCTGGCCCGCGACGGGCACCGGGACGCGGCGCTACGCCTGGCCGACGGCCTGCTCGCCGCCGCCGAGGCGTTCGACTACCGCCTGCCCGAGCTGTACGGCGGCGACGACCGGGCGGCGCTCGGCCGGCCCGTGCCCTACCCGGCGGCGTGCCGCCCGCAGGCCTGGTCGGCGGCGTCGGCCGTGCTGCTGCTCCAGGCCGGTCTCGGCGTCTACCCCGACGTGCCGAACGGCCGGGTCGACCTGCGCCCGCTGGCCGGCCCGGAGCTGGGCGCGCTCACCGCGACCAACCTGCGCATCGCCGGCACCCCGGTGACGGCCACCGTCACCCACACCGGCCACCCCACCCTGACAAACCTGCCCCCCACCCTGCACCCCGCCCACATCCCCACCCCCCGCACCCCGTCCCCCACCCTCTCCCCCGCCGCCCCCAGGCGTTGATCATGTAGTTGGCGGCATTCTCGATCCAGACCGCCGCCTACTTCGTCGTTGATCAAGGAGTTTGCGTCGGGCTGGGCGTCGGCCCACGACGCAAACTCCTTGATCAACGACGGGTTCGGCAGGAACTCGGTGAGCAGGACGGCGCGTTGGGCGGGTGGAAAGGATCAGGCGGGGTGGAGTTCGGCCACCAGTTCGTCGTCCTCCACGGCGCCGGTGGGGTGGAAGCCCAGGGAGGTGTAGAGGGCGGCGGCCACGGTGTTGTCCGGGTGGTAGCTCAGTCGGATCGGCCGGCCCGCCTCGGCCAGCCAACCGGCCAGCGTGCGTACGGTGGCGCGGCCCAGCCCCCGGCCCTGCTCGGCGGCGTCGATGACCATGCCGCCGATCCAGCGGGAGCCGTCGTCGTCCACGCCCCACATCACGTGCCCCACCACTGTGTCGTCGGCGTAGACGGCGAGCGAGTTCCAGACGTCCGAGTGCGTGGAGAGCAGCAGGTAGCGGGCGGCCAGCGCGGCGACGAAGGCACGCTGGTCGTCGCGCGGGGCCACGTCGGCCACCGGCCGCCAGTTGTCGTCGTCCACCGGCCGCAGGGTCACCCGGCGGTCGAGGCGGTCACGCTCTCCAGAGTCGATCATGGTGGCCAGCCTAGGGCTCGGCTCCGCCCACCGACCATCGATTTCGCCGAGGTCACGGCGGTCCGGTCGGTCCGCCGGCACCCCACCGCCTCGGAAGGCGTTAGGAGGGGCCCCCTGTTATGCGGAATGCGTTAACCGGGGGCCCCTCCTTCACGTCAGTCGGCGGCGGCGCGGGCGACGCGGTCGAGGTACGGACGCGGGTCGCCGGCGCCGAGGTCGGTGACCCCGGCGCTGTGCAGGGCGCCGATCGCCAGGGTCCGACGCACGGCGGCGAAGGTGATCACGTGGCCGATGGTGCCGCCCAACGTGTGCGTGGTCGGGGGCGTACAGGTGGTGTCGACGAACGTGTCCGCCAGGGTGCCGTCGGCAAGCGTCCGGGCCACGAAGGCCCGCCAGTCGCGGCCGGCGACCGCGTGCCGGGCGGCCAGGCCGGTCATCGACCGGTCGCTCTCGTCGGGCCACTCCCCGCCGCGCAGCGCCGAGAGCCAGTGCTCCTCCTGCGTGACCATGGCGTTGACCAGCGAGCGGAGCGTCGGCTGCTCGTCGATGGTCTCCACGGACACGGTGACGGGCCGGTCGAGGACCTGGTCGTCGAGACCGGCGGCGCGGTCGATGATCGCGGTGAGCGTCTGGACGTGGTGGTCGACCAGATGTTGGAGCACGTTCATCGGGGTCTCCTGACGTGCGGCCGGCAGCCGCAGGCCACCGGGCGGTTGGAAGTGGACGCCGCTGGGGCAGGGCAGCTCCAGCTCGCGGAAGGTCAGCGGCCGGCGCCGCCGGACCGCGGTCGGGGCGAAGCCGTACGACCGACGGAAGGCGCGGGTGAACGCCTCGTGCGACCCGTACCCGGCCTCGACCGCGATGTCGAGGACGGTCCGGTCGCTGGTGACGAGCCGGTGGGCCGCCCGTTCCAGGAGCAGTCGCCGGCGCAGCACGCCCGGCGGTTCGCCGGTGGCCGCGGTGACCAGCCGGTCGAAGTGGAACCGGGACAGGTGGGCCCGCGCGGCCAGGTCGACGGGGGCGACCTCCGGATCGTCGAGCGCGACCTGGAGCACGTCGAGGAGGCCGGTGAGTCCGTCCGTCGAGGTCATGCGCCCAGCCTGCACCCGCCGACGACCGCGCCGCTTGATCGCCGTTGCGCAGCCGCACACCGGCACACCGGCACGCCGCAGGGCACACCGGCACAGCCGCACGTCGGACTGCACGCGCGCACGTCGTAGGCCGCACAACCGCACACCGCAGGGGCCGCACACCGGCACGCCTTCGGACGGTGGGGCAGCCGACGGGACCGGCCGGCGCGACGAGGAATCAGTCGAGCAGGGCGTCCAGGCCGACGGTCAGGCCCGGCCGGCGACCCACCTCGCGCACCGCCAGCAGCACGCCGGGCATGAACGAGGCCCGGTCGTACGAGTCGTGCCGGATGGTGAGCGTCTCACCGGTGGTGCCGAACAGCACCTCCTGGTGGGCGACCAGGCCGGTGGCGCGCACCGCGTGCACGCGTACCCCGTCGATGTCGGCGCCCCGGGCGCCGGCCACCTCGTCGCGGGTGGCGTCCGGCGCGGGACCGAGACCGGCCTCGGCCCGGGCCGCCGCGATCAGCCGCGCGGTGTGGGTGGCGGTGCCGCTCGGCGCGTCCAGTTTGCGCGGGTGGTGCTGCTCCACGATCTCGACCGACTCGAAGTGCCGGGCGGCGCGCGCCGCGAACTGCATCATCAGCACCGCGCCGATGCCGAAGTTGGGCGCGATCACCACGCCCACCGAGGGCCGGTCGGCCAGCCACTCCCGCACCTGGGCGAGTCGCTGCCCGGTGAAGCCGGTGGTGCCCACCACCGCGTGGACGCCGCGTTCGACGCACCAGCGGAGGTTCTCCATGACCGCGTCGGGGGTGGTGAAGTCGACGACGACGCCGGCCCCGGCGTCGGCCACCGCGGCGAGGTCGTCGCCCTGGTCGACGGCGGCCACCAGCTCCAGGTCGGCGGCGGCGTCGACCGCCTTGCAGACCTCCAGGCCCATCCGGCCCCGGGCACCCAGCACACCGACCCGCGCCGCCTCGGCCGGGCCCTTCTCCCGCACGTCAGTCACGGGGCACAACCTATCCCAATCGGGACGCGCCCCACCCGCCGGACCGGTCAGCTGTCGACCGGGAACGCGCCGGAGTCGAACGGGCCCACCACGGCCAGCGACATCGGCCGGCCGAGCAGCTCGGCGGCGAGGTCGTTCACGTCCGCCAGCGTCACCGCGTCCACCCGGGCCAACAGTTCGTCCACCGGCATCAGGTTGCCGTAGAGCAGCTCGCCCTTGGCCAGACGGCTCATCCGGGAGCCGGTGTCCTCCAGTCCGAGCACGAACGAGCCCTTGCTCATCCCCTTGCCCCGGACCAGCTCGGCCTCGGTGACCCCCTCGGCGGCCACCCGGGCCAGCTCGGCGCGGGTCAGGGCCAGCACCTCGTCCACCTTGCCGGGCGCGCAGCCGGCGTAGACGGCGAACACGCCGCTGTCGGCGTACTGGCTGGCGTAGGAGTAGACCGAGTACGCGAGGCCGCGCTGCTCCCGGATCTCCTGGAACAGCCGGCTGGACATGCCGCCGCCGAGCACGTTGTTGAGCACGCCCAGCGCGAAGCGCCGCTCGTCGGTGCGGTCGATGGCGGGGCAGCCGAGCAGCACGTGCGCCTGCTCGGTCTCCTTCGGCTCGACGAGGGTGGTGGCCGGCTTCACGCGTACCGCCGGGGTGGTCGCGCGGTGCGGCGCCGGCGCGGCCGGGTCGGTGTCCAGCGGGGTGCCCCGCAGCGCCTGCCGGACCAGCTTGACCACGGCGGCGTGGTCGAGGTTGCCGGCGGCGGCGATGACGATCTGCGGCGCGGTGTACCGGCTGCGGTAGAAGTTCTGGATCTGCCGCCGGGTCATCGGCGTGACCGTCTCCTCGGTGCCGGAGATGAGCCGGCCGAGCGGGTGGTCGCCGTAGACGGCGCGGGCGAACAGGTCGTGCACCTCGTCGCCGGGCTCGTCGTCGTGCATGGCGATCTCTTCGAGGATGACGCCGCGTTCGGTCTCCACGTCGGCGGCGGCCAGCACCGAGTCGGCGACCGCGTCGCACATCACGTCGATGGCCAGCGGCAGGTCCTCGTCCAGCACCCGCGCGTAGTAGCAGGTGTATTCCTTCGTGGTGAACGCGTTGGTCTCGCCGCCCACCGCCTCGATCTCGGACGAGATCTCCAACGCGCTGCGCTTCTTGGTGCCCTTGAAGAGCAGGTGTTCCAGGAAGTGCGCGGCGCCGGCCTGCGACCCGGTCTCGTCCCGGGAGCCGACCGCCACCCAGATGCCGAACGAGACGCTGCGCATCGCCGGGATCGCCTCGGTGAGCACCCGCAGGCCGCTGGGGAGCACGGTGCGCCGGACGGTGCCGCCGAGCGGGTCGTCGCTGAGGGTGCGGGTGACCGCCCGTGCCGCCGGGGTGGACGAACTCACGACAGACCTGCTCTCCGTGCCACGAGGGGTGGGGGTGGGACGAACGACGGCTCCAGCCCGCCGTGCGACCTGGAGCCGTGGGCCGGCCCGGGCGACGTGGACGTCACCCGGGCCGGTCGGTCGATCAGCTGTGCCGGGTGCGGCGACGCGGGCGGTCGCCGCCCTCACCGCCACCCTCCGAGCGACGCTCGCCACCGCGGTCGCCGCCCCGGTCGCCGCGGTCGCGCGGGCCACGGTCGCCACCGCGGTCCCGGCCGGCCGGACGCTCGCCACCGGCGGCCTCGCCGGCGGCCGGCGCCTCCGCGCCCTCCGGACGGATCTTGTCCAGGTAGATCTTGCCGCGGGCGTCGATGTCGGCGATCTCGACCTCGACCTTGTCGCCGACGTTGAGGAAGTCCTCCACCTTGTCGACGCGCTTGCCGTCGCCCACCTTGGAGATGTGCAGCAGGCCGTCGCGGCCCGGCAGGAGCGAGATGAACGCGCCGAACGCGGCCGTCTTCACCACGGTGCCGAGGAACCGCTCCCCCACCTTCGGCAGGGTCGGGTTGGCGATGCCGTTGATCCGGTCCACCGCGGCCTGGGCCGACGGGCCGTTGGTCGCGCCGACGTAGATCGTGCCGTCGTCCTCGATGGAGATCTCGGCGCCGGTCTCGTCCTGGATCGCGTTGATGGTCTGGCCCTTCGGGCCGATCACCATGCCGATCTTGTCGACCGGGATCTTGACGGTGGTGACCCGCGGCGCGTAGTCGGACATCTCGGCCGGCGTCTCGATGGCCCGCTGCATCACGTCGAGAATGGTCTGCCGGGCCTCGTGCGCCTGCTGGAGCGCGGCGGCCAGCACGTCCGACGGGATGCCGTCGAGCTTGGTGTCGAGCTGGAGCGCGGTGACGAAGTCACGCGTGCCGGCGACCTTGAAGTCCATGTCGCCGAACGCGTCCTCGGCGCCGAGGATGTCGGTCAGCGTCACGTACTGGGTCTTGCCGTCGACCTCGTCGGAGATGAGGCCCATGGCGATGCCGGCGACCGGGGCCTTCAGCGGCACACCGGCCGAGAGCAGGCCCAGCGTCGAGGCGCAGACCGAACCCATCGAGGTGGAGCCGTTGGAGCCGAGCGCCTCGGAGACCTGCCGGATGGCGTACGGGAACTCCTCGCGCGACGGCAGCACCGGGATCAGCGCCCGCTCGGCCAGCGCGCCGTGGCCGATCTCGCGCCGCTTCGGCGAGCCGACCCGGCCGGTCTCCCCGGTGGAGTACGGCGGGAAGTTGTAGTTGTGCATGTAGCGCTTGCGGTTCTCCGGGGACAGCGTGTCCACCATCTGCTCCATGCGGAGCATGTTCAGCGTGGTGACGCCCAGGATCTGGGTCTCGCCGCGCTCGAACAGCGCCGAGCCGTGCACCCGCGGCAGCACGCCGACCTCGGCGCTCAGCGGCCGGATGTCGCGCGGGCCGCGGCCGTCGATGCGGACCTGCTCGCGCAGCACCCGGTTGCGGACCTCGGACTTGGTCAGCGAGCGGAACGCGGCGGACAGCTCCTTCTCGCGGCCCTCGAAGCGGCCGGACAGCTCCTCGGCGACCTTGGCCTTGATGCGGTCCAGGGCCTCCTCGCGGTCGGCCTTGCCGGCGATCTTGAGCGCCTCGGTGACGTCGGCGCGGGCCACGTCGGCCACCGCGTCGTACGCGTCGTCCTGGTAGTCCAGGAACACCGGGAACTCGCTGACCGGCTTGGCGGCCACCTCGGCCAGCTCGCTCTGCGCCCGGCACAGCTCGCGGATGGCCGGCTTGGCGGCCTCCAGGCCGCTGGCCACGATCTCCTCGGTCGGCGCGGTGGCGCCGTCGGAGATCAGGGCCACCGCGTTCGGGGTGGCCTCGGCCTCGACCATCATGATCGCGACCTCGCCGTCGGCCAGGGTGCGACCGGCCACGACCATGTCGAAGGTGGCCCGGGCCAGCTCCTCCAGGGTCGGGAAGGCGACCCACTGGCCGTCCACGTGCGCGACCCGGGTCGCCCCGATCGGGCCGGAGAACGGCAGGCCGGAGAGCTTGGTCGACATCGAGGCGGCGTTGATGGCCACCACGTCGTACGGGTGCTGCGGGTCGAGCGCCAGCACGGTCTCGACGACCTGGACCTCGTTGCGCAGGCCCTTGACGAACGAGGGGCGCAGCGGCCGGTCGATCAGCCGGCAGGTGAGGATGGCGTCCTCGCTGGGCCGGCCCTCGCGGCGGAAGAACGAGCCGGGGATGCGGCCCGCGGCGTACATCCGCTCCTCGACGTCGACGGTCAGCGGGAAGAAGTCGAACGACTCGCGTGGCTGCTTGCCGGCGGTGGTGGCGGAGAGGACGACCGTCTCGCCGAGCTGGGCGACGACGGAGCCGGCGGCCTGCCGGGCCAGCCGGCCGGTGGAGAAGGTGATCTCACGGGTGCCGAAGGACCCGTTGTCGATCACGGCGGTGCGGGATTCGGTGCCGAGGTTGGTCTCGGTCATGTGCTGTGGTGCTCCTTCGCGTCGTCGGCCGACGACACGGGAACTGCTCAGGCGGCCGGTCTTCGATCGAAGCGCCCGGGTGGGCCGGCATGATGCCGGGATTCCCGGGGGCCACTACCGGAGACCGGTGCTGACCGGCTCCCTCTCGGGTCGTCGCGCGGCCGGGGTTCTTTCTGGTGGTACCGGAGCGGGGGAGCGGCCGAGTGGCCACTCCCCCGTCACGTCATCGGCGCAGGCCGAGCCGCTCGATGAGCGACCGGTAGCGGTTGATGTCCTTCTTCTGGACGTAGTTGAGCAGCCGACGGCGCCGGCCGACCAGCAGCAGCAGCCCACGGCGGCTGTGGTGGTCGTGCTTGTGCACCTTCAGGTGCTCGGTCAGCTCCGCGATCCGCTTGGTCAGGACCGCGACCTGCACCTCCGGCGAACCGGTGTCGCCCTCGGCGGTCGCGTACTCCTGGCGGATCTTGGCCTTGGCTTCCTGGTCGAGCGCCATGTTCTCCCTGTTTCGTGGGTGGTTCGATGAGGTCTGTCGGAGCGGTCGTGGCGACCGGTGCGACGGACCGGATTCCTCGCGCCCGCGGCGTCGTGCAGGCACGCGAGGCTCCCGTCGGTCAGCCGACGTCTCCGTCAGCCTACCAGCCCCGGACCGGCCCGGCCGGTCAAGGTCTCCCCCCGCGGGTCAGGACACCGTCCGTCGGGTGCGCTCCACGTCCTCGGCGATCTGCGCGACAAGGGGCTCGATCGCGTCGTACGTCCGTTGCTCGCGCAGGTGCGCCACGAAGTCCAGCGCCAGCCGCTCGCCGTACAGGTCACCGGAGAAGTCCAGGGCGTACGCCTCCACCCGGCGCTCCCGGCCGGAGAACGTCGGGTTCGTGCCGATCGACACCGCCGCCACGAGCGGGTCGCCGCCGCGACGCACCAGCCGGGCCGCGTACACCCCGTCGGCGGGCACCGCCGCGTACCGGTGGGTCAGCAGGTTGGCGGTGGGGTAACCCAGCTCACGTCCGCGCTGGTCGCCGCGGACCACCACGCCCTCGATCCGGTGCGGGCGGCCCAGCGCCGCCGCCGCCGCGCGCACGTCACCGGCGTCGACGCAGGAGCGGATGTACGTGGACGAGAAGACGGTGCCCGCCTCGGCGACCAGCGGGGCGCCCTCCACGCCGAAGCCGAACGTGCGGCCCAGCCGCCCCAGCAACGCCACGTCACCGGCCGCCCGGTGCCCGAACCGGAAGTTGTCGCCGACCACGACCAGCGCGGCGTGCAGGTGCTCGGTGAGGATGTCGTGCACGAACGCCTCGGCCGGCAGCCGGGAGAACTCGGCGGTGAACGGCACCACGCAGAGCACGTCCACGCCGAGCGCCTCGATCAGCTCCGCCTTGCGGGCCGGCTCGGTGAGCACCGCCGGGTGCGACCCGGGGCGGACCACCTCGGCCGGGTGCGGGTCGAACGTCACCACCACCGACTTGACACCCAGTTCCCGGGCGCGCGCCACGGCGTGGCCGATGGTGGCCTGGTGCCCCTGGTGCACCCCGTCGAAGACGCCGATGGTGACCACCGAGCGCCCCCAGCCGCCGGGTGCCGCCTCGTACCCACGCCACCGCTGCATGCCGTTCCTCCCCTGTCCGCCCGCGCGCCGTCAGGCCGGGGCCAGCACGATCTCCGCGCGGGCCCGCCCGTCCCGTTCGCTGACGATAGCGATCAGCCCGCCCGTCGGATCGAAGACCGCGTACGGACCGGCGATCCCGGCCGCGGCCAGCGGCCCGCCGTGGGACAGCGTGCGGGTCTCCTCGGCGGTGGCGTCCCGGCGCGGGAAGAACCGCGCGGCGGCGGCGTCCAGCGGCAGGTTCACCACCTCCGGCGCGCGCTGTTCGAGCTGCGCCAGGGTGGCCGCCTCGGCCAGCGCGAAGCCGCCGACCGCGGTCCGACGCAGCGCGGTGAGGTGGCCGCCGACCCCGAGCGCCAGGCCCGCGTCCCGGGCGACGGCCCGGATGTACGTCCCGGACGAGCAGGTCACGTCCACGTCCACGTCCACCACGTCCGGGGTGTCCCGGCGGATGGCCAGCACGTCGAGGCGGGAGACGGTGACCCGGCGGGCGGGCAGGTCCACGCTCTCCCCGTCGCGGACCCGCTTGTACGCCCGCTCACCGTTGATCTTGATGGCGCTCACCGCGCTCGGCACCTGGTCGATCTCGCCGGTCAGCGCCGCCAGCGCGGCCCGGACCGCGTCGTCGGTCACCCCCGCCGTGGCGGTGGTGGCGATCACGTCCCCCTCGGCGTCGTCGGTGACCGTGGCCTGACCGAGCCGGATCGTCGCGGCGTAGCTCTTGCCCGCGCCGATCACGTAGGTGAGCAGCCGGGTGGCCCGCCCCACCCCGATCACGAGCACCCCGGTGGCCATCGGGTCCAGCGTGCCGCCGTGCCCGACCCGGCGGGTCCGGGCCAGCCGCCGGATGCGGGCCACCACGTCGTGCGACGTCATGCCGCCGGGCTTGTCGACCACGATCAGACCGTCTGTGCTCACGCCCGCCAAGCCTGCCAGACGGCGGCGACCGGCCCCGCGGGGGATACCGCCCCGGTCAGCGGGATGCCAAGATCATGCGCCCTCGTCCCCATCGCCGCCGGAAGTCCGATGACCGATCACCGCGCCACCCCCGAGCCCCATGCCGCCGACCCGTTGTCCGCGGATGCCCTGGGGCGGGTTCCCGAGTGGCTCCGCCAGGCCGCCCCGGAGGCCGAGCCCACCCGCCTCGCCCGCTGGCGCATCGGCCTGGCCCGGCACTCGGGCAAGCTGCTCGGCGGCGCGGTCGCGGTGCTGCTGCTGGCCTGCGCCGGGGTGGTCACCACGGTCGGTTACCAGGGCTACCGACGCTGGCAGGCGGCCCCGGTGGCCCATCCGACGATCAGCCCGCCCGGCGGCGAGCAGGCCGTCACCTCGGCGTCGCCGCCACCGGCCGCCGGGCCGTTCGACGGCACCCCGGCCGCCGGCTTCCCGCAGGGCGCGGCCGGGATCACGCTGCCCCGGGCCAAGCGGACCGGCCCGTTCACCGAGAAGCAGGTGGCCGACACGCTGGCCAAGGTGCGCAGGGCGCTGGTGACCGCCCGGCTGGACCGCGCGTTCTTCACCGCGAAGGACCCGGAGCGGCTGGTCCGCCAGTTCGCGCCGGACGCCCGGGCCGACCTGCGCCGCGACGTGCCCTCCGGCGAGGTGGGCAGCTACGCCACCCGGCTGACCCCCGGGGCCCGGCTCACCGCCGACCAACCCCGGGTCAAGGGCCGGATCAGCTACCGGGCCACCAAGGATCCGCACGGCATCCGGATTTTGGCGGTCACCACGAACTTCGTCTGGGCGTACGCGTTCCCCACCGCGAGCACCGAGCCGGGCGACGGGGTCGTGGTGGTGCACGACACCGTGGTGTGGAGCGTGCCCCACCCGGACGACGTGCGCCGCGGCTCGCTCGGGCTCTGGATCGAGAAGTCCGACTCGTACGCCTCCAACATCGACTGCGCGGCCTGGGACAAGGGCCTGCTCGCGCTCGGCAAGCCCTCGTTCGGCGGTCCCGTCGACCCGGATCCGGACGCGGTCTTCGACCCGGACAAGACCCTCGACCTCCCGGACACCTGCTGATGTCGGCCCGGCCGGCGCCCGCCCGCCTCGCGGCGGTCAGCGGACCGCGCCGACCACCGCCCAGGCGCCGGAACGCAGTCGCAACAGCAGCGCGATCAGCCGGAGCACCACGAACAGCGTCAGGCCGGCCCAGATCCCGCCCAGCCCGAGGTCGAGGCCGTAGGCCAGCCAGATCGCCGGCAGGAACCCGCCCAGCGCGGCCACGATGGTGAGGTTGCGCAGGTAGCGCACGTCGCCGGCGCCGATCAGCACCCCGTCGAGCGCGAACACCACGCCACCGATCGGCTGGAGCGCGACCAGCCACGGCCAGGCCACCATGGCCTGCTCGCGTACCTGCGGATCGGAGCTGAACAACGACGGCACGCCGCCGGCGCCGGCGGCGATGAGCACCGCGAACGCCACGCCGCACACGCCGCCGAGCAGGGCGACGCGGCGGGCGAGGAACCGCGCGCCGGCCGCGTCGCCGGCCCCGAGCGCGGCGCCGACCAGGGCCTGCGCGGCGATCGCCAGGGCGTCCAGCACCAGGGCGGTGAAGAACCACAGTTGTACGGCGATCTGGTGCGCGCCGACCGCGGCGGCGCCGAAGCGGGCCGCGACCGCGGTCGCCGACAGGAAACTCGCCTGGAAGGCGACGCCCCGGACCAGCAGGTCGCGGCTGAGCACCAACTGCTGCCCGATGGTGCGGGGCCGGGGCCGCAGGGAGACCCGCTCGCGCACCAGCGCCGCCGCGAAGAGCGCGCCGGAGAGCGTCTGCGCCACCGCGTTCGCCACCGCGGAGCCGACCAGGCCGAGCCCGGCCGGGTAGACCAGCAGCGGGCAGAGCAGCGCGGAGAGCAGGTTGGGGGCGAGCACGAACAGCAGCGGCCGGCGGGTGTCCTGGATGCCGCGCAGCCAGCCGTTGCCGGCGGCGGCGAGCAGCAGGCCGGGAGCGCCGAGCGCCGCGACCCGCAGCCAGCCGGCGGCGGCGTCGGCCACCTCGCCGGGACCGCCCACGAGGGTACGCGCCAGCGCGCCCCCGCCGATGCCGATGGCGACCGCCACCAGCACGCCGGCGGTCAGCGCGAGCCAGGACGCCTGGACGCCCTCGGCCACCGCGGCGGCCCGGTCCCCCGCACCGAAGCGGCGGGCCGACCGCCCCGTGGTGCCGTACGCGACGACGGTGCCGATCCAGGCGGTGAGCGTCATGACCGTGCCGCCGACGGCGAGCGCGGCGAGCGGCACCCGCCCGAGATGGCCGACCACCGCGGTGTCGACGAGCACGTAGAGCGGCTCGGCGGCCAGCACCACCAGCGCGGGCAGGGCGAGCGCGGCGATCCGCCGGGGCGTGGCGGCGGTGGCGGGGGCGGCGGTCGTGCTCATCGCCGCCGATCCTGGCACGCGGTCGGTAAGGTACGCAACCCGCTAGGACCGCTTACTCATCCCGGCCAGGAAGCGGGCCACGTCCCGCCGGCCGCGCAGCCGACGCACCGGCAGGTTCGGGGCGTACGCGGCGACGGCCGCGAACACCCGGGGGCGGGAACGACGCGGGTAGCGCCAGACGTAGCGCAGGAGGTCGAGGTCGACGCGCTCCGGGCAGCCCTCGGGCAGGTCGGGTCGGGGCTCAGCGCGGTGGGCCCAGCGGCGACGCGCCACCCGGGCGAGGCACCGCAGCCGGTGCGGGTCGCAGAGCACCAGCAGGTCGGCGCGGGGCAGTCGGA
Source organism: Micromonospora sp. NPDC051141 (assembly GCF_044455765.1). NCBI lineage: Bacteria > Bacillati > Actinomycetota > Actinomycetes > Micromonosporales > Micromonosporaceae > Micromonospora > Micromonospora sp. NPDC051141. The sequence goes on along the minus strand of NZ_JBITFD010000012.1, from coordinate 1,869 downwards.
GGTCGAGGGTGCTGGCGTAGTTGCCGTCCATCACCCAGGCCGGGCGGGCGGCGAGCGCGGCCACCTCGGCGCGGAACCGGTCGCCGTCGAGGCGACCCAGCCGGGCCGCCAGTAGTGGCGGTCGAGGTGGATCAGCGGGAGGTCGAGTCGCCGGGCCAGTTCACCGGCGACGGTGCTCTTGCCGGCGCCCGAGCTGCCGACGACGAGGATGCGGCGCACCGGGTGACGGTAGACGTCGTCGCCCCCCGCGCGACGCCCCCACGCGCGACGGCGACCGGAGAGCGCGGGCTCCGGTGGTTACCGGGCGCGACGGCCGGTGAGCGCGGGCTCCGGTGGCTACCGGGCGCGGCGACCGGTGGGCGCGGGCTCCGGACCGGTGCTTGCCGGACCCGGCGGACCGGTAGGCGTGAGCTGCGGACCGGCGCTGCGGGTGTGCGGCGACCGGTGCGGCGGTGACGCTGGCGGTGGGGCCGGTCACGGCGTCGCGGGGCCCCAGCCGGCCGGCGTCACCGCCGGGCGGCCTGCGTCACTGACGGGTGTCCATCGAGGTCTGCAACGCGCGACGCATCTGCTCGCGCGCCTCGTCGTTGGTGGTCTCGGTCTGCGGCTTGCGCTTGCTCGGCATGGCATGTCCTTCCAGGGTGCGGACCACCGAGGCACGGCGGCCCTGCGGGCGCCCGACGCCCCGTCGTCGACGACGCGACGACCGTCGCGCCGCGACCGGAGTCGTCGGCCTGCTGCGCGCCGGGCAGCGGTCCGGGATCACCGGAGCGGCTCGCCTGGCAGCGTGAGCCCGGGTCGGTCTGACCCTGGAGGGAGGTAGCGCCGGGTGCGGCACCGCCCCCCGTGACCAGCGCCGCGAAGCGCTGGTTCCGCACCCAAATTAACGTTCACTTTCCAGATAGTGCCCACTGTTCCCGCGATGCGGACAGGCAACCCCGTTTCCGGCAATGTCTCAGCGGGCCAGAAAGTGCCAGCCCAGCCACCACCAGAAGCCGAACAGACCGATCCGGCCCACCGGCACCGGCCCGACCTCGTACCGCATGACGAAGGCGCAGACGTCGGCCAGGGACGGGACCCGGGAGCCCTCCCGGCGGGCCGCCCACTCGACGACCGCGAACAGCAGCACGGCGGTCAGGAAGCCGCCGATGGCCAACGCGCGCATCATCGGCGGACCAGTCCCCAGAACGCGGCCAGCCAGGCGAACCAGGCCGCCGAGCGGGCGAGGTGGTCCTCGAGCAGCGGATCGGCCAGCCGGGAGAAGGTGGGAAAGTCGTCGCCCACGGACAGCACGAACGTCGCCCCCTCGAAGACCCCGAAGACGGTGACCGGCAGCAGCCACCACAGCGCGGCCGGCGGCAGCCGGCGCGGCGCCGGGCGTCGGGGCACCCGGTTGCTCAGACCGACCCAGATCAACCCCCCGCCGGTGCCGAGAATGTAGAGGTTCGCCACCGTCGAGAACGACGGAAGTTGGCCACCGACCAGGGAGAGGCAGATCAACACCGGTACGGAGACGACCGGTCGGTCCCAGACCCGGGGCGCCTCGACGGTGAGCTCACGGGGGTGATCCATCATCCGATTGTCCCCAGCGTGACGTAGCGCGGAAAGGGCGGCGCGCCTCGTGTTGCGGGGAAACACCGAAGGCCGGCACCCTCGGCGGGGTGCCGGCCTTCACGCTCGGTCTTACTTGGTCCAGTGCTGGTTGACGAGGTCGGTGGCCTGCTTCTCCCACTGCGCGTACGCGTCCGGGTAGGCCGACACCTGCACCGTCTGTGCGGCCTTGGTCAGCGGCATGTCCTGCCAGCCGTCGACCTGCTTCAACCCCTTCAGGAACGCAAGCGTCGAGTACTCCGGATCGGTGATCTGCTC